>NZ_JBFTKK010000031.1:0-42020 GCF_056395905.1 Arthrobacter sp. 05T444 | reverse complement strand
TGACCATCACCAATACCGCTCCGGACGTCCGTTCCGAGCATGATCTCCTGGGCGACCGGGACGTTCCGGCCGCCGCGTACTGGGGTGTGCACACGCTCCGGGCCGTGGAGAACTTCCCCATCACCGGCCAGCCGCTGTCCACGAACATGCACCTGGTCCGCGGCYTGGCCGCCGTGAAACTCGCCGCCGCCCGCACCAACCTCGAACTCGGGCTCCTGGACCCCGAGCGCGCCGCCGCGATCGAAGCCGCCTGCACCGACGTGCTCAACGGGCTCCTGAACGACCAGTTCGTCGTCGACGTCATCCAGGGCGGCGCCGGGACCTCCTCGAACATGAACGCCAACGAGGTCATCGCCAACCGCGCCCTGGAAATCCTCGGCCACCCCAAGGGCGACTACGCCCGGCTGCACCCCAACGACCACGTAAACCTCTCCCAGTCCACCAACGACGTCTACCCCACCGCCGTCAAGCTCGGCACCATCTTCGCCGCCCGCGAACTCCTCGCCGCCCTGGCCGAACTCGAAGACGCATTCGCGGCCAAAGCCGCCGAGTTCCGCASCGTCGTGAAAATGGGCCGCACCCAGCTCCAGGACGCCGTGCCCATGACCCTGGGCCAGGAATTCGGCACCTACGCCGTCACCATCGGCGAAGACCGGCTCCGCCTCGCCGAAGCGGACCTGCTCATCCACGAAATCAACCTCGGCGCCACCGCCATCGGCACCGGCCTGAACGCCCCGCCCGGCTACGCCGAAACCGCCTGCCGGCACCTGGCCGACATCACCGGCCTGCCGCTGGTCACCGCCGTGGACCTGATCGAGGCCACCCAGGACGTCGGCGCGTTCGTGCACCTCTCCGGCGTCCTCAAACGCGTGGCCGTGAAACTCTCCAAGATCTGCAACGACCTGCGCCTGCTCTCCTCCGGCCCSCGCGCCGGGTTCGGCGAAATCAACCTCCCGGCCGTGCAGTCCGGATCCTCCATCATGCCCGGCAAGATCAACCCGGTGATCCCGGAAGTCGTCAGCCAGGTMGCCTACGAAGTCATCGGCAACGACGTCACCATCACCATGGCCGCCGAAGCCGGRCAGCTCCAGCTCAACGCCTTCTGGGCTACGCCACCGCCACCGCCATCGCCCAGGAAGCCCTCGCCACCGGCAAGGGCGTGGCCGAACTCGTCCTCGAACACGGCCTCCTCACCGCCGACCAACTCCAGGAACTCCTCAGCCCCGAACGCCTCGCCAACCTCAGCAAATAGAGAAGCCGCTCGTCGAGCGCGTCGAAGCCACCGCTGATTGAGCTGGTCCGCTGATTGAGCCTGTCGAGATAGTCCGCTGATTGAGCCTGTCGAAATCTAGGTCTCGACAAGCTCGACCGGCGCAACCCAACACGGTCTCGACAAGCTCCGCCCAGCGGGGCACAAGCTCAACCGGCGCAACCCAACACCTTCCCCGCACCGCGGTTCGGGGCACGCCGTCGTGCCCGGAACCGTCCCGCCCCGTGAAACTGGACCTACCTGAAGGATTGATCATGAAAAACAAAACAACGATGTGGATTCTGGCAGCGCTCCTGTTCGGAATCATCAGCGGCCTCGTGTGCCACTGGCTGCTCGCCGGAGCAGCGCGCGAAACTGTCGTGGCCGTCCTCGACACTGTCACGCACATGTTCCTGAATCTCATCAAGATGATCATCGCCCCGCTGATCTTCGCCACCCTTGTCTCCGGCATCGCAGGAGCTGCCAAATCCGCGGGGGTGGGAAAGCTCTTCGGCCGTTCAATGATCTGGTTCCTGTCCGCCTCCGTCCTGGTCGGCGCCTTCGGATTCATCACGGCTCATGTACTCAACGTGGGCGACGGTCTCCACCTTGCGCCCACCGGGGACGCCGGCATGGAAACGAAGGCCCTTGATTACCAGGAGTTCATCACCCACATCATTCCCACCAGCGTCTTTTCCGCACTGACGAACAACAACCCCCTCCAGATCCTCGTCTTCGGCGCACTCTTCGGCATCGCCCTGCTGAATCTTCGGAAGAAGGGCCACTCCTCCATAGCGAATGCCATCGATGAACTGATGGGCGTCATGCTCAAAGTCACCGGCTACGTGATGCTGGCGGCACCCGTAGGCGTTTTCGCGGGAATCGCTTCCGCGTTCACATCCCAGGGCCTTGATGCGTTTGCGACCTACGCCTCTTTCATCGGCGGATTCTACGTCTCCCTCACGGCGCTGTGGGCCCTCATGATCGCCGTGGCCGTTGCATTCCTCGGACGCGCGGCCTTCCGTCTCGTCCGGATCGTGCGCGAACCCATGGTCATTGCCTTCGCCACCTCCAGCAGCGAGGCCGCACTGCCCAAACTCATTGAAGGCCTGACGAAGTTCGGCATCGAGAAACGCACCACCGGTTTCGTGCTGCCGCTGGGATACTCCTTCAACGTCGACGGTTCCATGATGTACATGACGTTCGCGTCGGTCTTCCTGATCAACGCCTACGGCATCGACATGGACCTTGGCCAGCAGATCGCGATGACCGCCATGCTTCTGCTCAGCAGCAAGGGCATGGCCGGCGTGCCGCGCGGGTCACTCGTCGTGGTCGCCGCCGTCGTACCCGCCTTCGGCATCCCGGCAGCGGGCATCGGTGTCCTGCTGGTGATCGACCAGCTCCTGGACATGGGACGCACCGCGACCAACATCCTCGGAAATGCCATCGCCACCGCAGTCATCGGCCGAAACCACGACAAGGCTGCTCCCCGCCAGGATTCGCTCCCGGCTCAGGACGTGCACGAGGTCAAAGAGCTGGAAGCCGCAACGCACTGACCGGACCACACCCACCCGGCCGGCCGGCCGGTCGGGGCTTTGACGCCACGGCGTTTTATGCCCCGCTATCCCGTATCCGGCCGGCCTGCATTTCCTGCGCACACTTTCCTGAGCACGCTGAAAGGCAGTTGCATTGACTGAGGTAGTTAGCGTCCCGAGCAGCCAGATGACGGTCCACGCTGGCAATCACGAGCCGAAGGTTCGGAGTAACCAGATCAGATCCCGGATCGTCGAGTATCTGGCACACAACGGGGCGAGCAGAGTGTCGGAGCTCAGCAGCGCTCTTGGCGCCACCAGGGACATCGTCCGGTACCACCTTGCGGCACTGGAGGCCGCTTCGGTGGTCCGGTCGGATATTTCCCCCGGAACCAGAGCCAGGTTCACCCCCTTCTACTCCCTTACGCCTGTTGACTCTCGCCGCGTTCGAGTCCTCCCAACGGGCAGCAGCACTCGCCGTTCCCAGCGCTGAAAATGGGCGGGCTGCTACGCGGACCCGTTGACATGTGACCAAATGGTCACCTATTCTGACCGTATGGACGCGGTGTTTAAGGCCTTGGCTGACCCGATCCGCAGGGAGCTGCTGGACCAGCTTTTCCGCGAAGACGGCCAAACACTCAGCGCCCTGGAAGCACACTTCGAGATCACCCGCTTCGGGGTCATGAAGCACCTCAAGATCCTTGAGGAAGCCGGCCTCGTGGTGACCCGGCGCCGCGGCCGCGAGAAGCTGCACTTCCTGAATCCGGTGCCCATCAGGCTCGTCCACGACCGCTGGGTGAGCAAATATTCAGAACCATGGGCCGCTGCCCTCAGCGACCTCAAATCCAGATTGGAAAGTCCCATGGAAAAGATCTTCGAAATCTACATCAAGACCACTCCGGAACAGCTCTGGGAAGCCATAACGGACAGCGAGATCCGCGGCAAATACCAGTTCGGAATGCACATCAAGTCAGACTTCACGCCGGGGTCCCGGTTCGAGATGGCCCCCGGCGGAGGGGATCTGCTTGGCGAGGGCGAGAACGTCGAAGTCGACCCGCCGCGCCGGCTCGTGCAGACCATGCGCGCGCTCTGGGGCGAGGACGTCAAGGCCGAGGGCACCTCGCGGATCACCTGGGAGATCGAACCTGTTGGCGACTCCTGCCACCTGACCGTCACCCATGACCAGCTCCGCGAAGGCGCCAACGAGCAACTTTACGGCGGCTGGCCGATGATCCTGTCCGGCCTGAAGACCTGGCTCGAAACCGGGCAGATCCTCACCACGCCGGGTTCCCTCATGTACACCTGAGGCAGCCGCTTGGCGGCCCTGACCCAACTAGCCCCGTGACAACGTCGGCGGGAACTACGCCTGAGTCTTTGCGTGCGCGGCAAGCGCCTCATTCAGGAACGCCAGGTGCTGGTGTGTGGTGGCTGTCGTGTTCTCAGAGTACTCAGGGTGCTTGGTGAGGAACTTCTTGATGAAGGGACACACCGGCACAATGGTCAGACCCGCGTCCGCCGTCTCGTCCAGTGCCACGGTTGCGAGCCGGCCGGCCAGCCCCTGGCCGCCGTACTCCTCGTTGATCACGGTGTGATAGAAAATCCGCTGTGGCGACCCGTCGTCGTCGTACATCTTGTACAAGGCCTTGCCGATGACGTGGGCGTCGGCGAGCACTTCAAAGCGCTCCCGGGCAGGGGTGTGGCGGATGGTGACAGCAGTCATCGTCGAACTCCTTGGTAGCGGCCTTTGTAGCAGCCTAACCCCGGCGGCGGGGCACTTATTTCCAGTTCACCCTTTCCGAGCGGGAACAGGCAGGCGAGCGCGCCGGGCGGCGGGCCGCGGAACGGTAAGCGGTCATGTGCCCGACTTTACGTGCCGGTCCGCGACGCCGGATGTCCCCTAGGGTTCGCGCAGCTGGCCGATTCCGGCGGCTTCCCGGGCCAGCTCCGTGATCCGGCCCCAGTCATTGCTCTCCACGGCGTCGCGGGGCGTGAGCCAGCTGCCGCCGACGCACGAGACGTTGGGCAGTTTCAGGTAGTCCGGTGCCGAGGCCAGGCTAATGCCTCCGGTGGGGCAGAACTGCACCTGCGGAATGGGTGCGCCGATCGCCGCGAGGTATTTCGGACCGCCGGCAGGTCCGGCGGGGAAGAACTTCATGGCGTCGAGACCGCTTTCCAGGACTGCCATCACTTCGCCCACCGTGGCCACGCCGGGCAGCACCGGAATGTTGAGGGTCAGCATGTGACGGAGCAGCGCGGGTGTCACGCCCGGGCTGACCAGGAACTGCGCGCCGGCGGCTACCGCAGCATCCGCCTGGCCGGGCGTCACGACCGTGCCCGCTCCGACCAGGATGTCCGGCACCTCGTTGGCGATCAGCTTCAGCGATGTCAGCGCACTCTCGGTCCGCAATGTGAGCTCGATGATGCGGATGCCGCCGTCGGCGAGTGCCCGGGCCACCGGAACGGCATGCTGCGGATCGTCGATCGTCACCACCGGGATGACCGGGGAAACGTGCAGGACGCTGGTGGCGTCAGCCATGGTTGATCTCATTTCTCAGGCCGTCCAGCCCGTGGATGTCGATGGTGCGGTACCAGTGAGTGAGAAGCTCGGAGAAACCGCCGTGCGCGGCCAGCTCACCGTCGAAGATGCTGCGGCAGCCGAGCAGCGCCGGGACCACCGTCGAGGCAGTGCGCGATGAAGGAAGCGCAGCATGGAGCTCCGCCGCCAGCGGATCGTCAAGCTGACCTTCCGGAGTGGTCGCCACATGGCGCATCCAGGCTGCCACCGCCAGGGCGGCCCACCGTGGTTCGCGGCCGGCGTCGAGATTTCCGCGGACAGTGCTCAGCAACCGCAGCCCGATCTTCTGCGAGCCGTCGCTGCCCACCTTCGCGGTGGTGTGGCCCAGGGCAGGATTCGCGAACCGGCCCAGCACCTGGGCGCAGTAGGCTTCGCCGGCGAGTCCCTGCGGCAGGCTGATGGTGGGCAGCGCGTCCTCGGCCATCATGCGCCGGCAGGCAGTGAGGAACACGTCCTCCCCCACGGCGTCGCTGATCGTGGTCTTGCCAGCAGCCAGCCCCAGGTAAGCCAGCATGGAGTGGCTCGCGTTCAGCAGCCGCAGCTTGGCTGCCTCCCACGCTGCAACGTCGGAGCTGAACAGCGCCCCGGCGTCCTCCCACCGAGGGCGGCGGGCGGCGAAGTTGTCCTCGATCACCCACTGCAGGAACGGTTCGGCCACCACGGCGGCCTCGTCCCGGAGCCCGAGTTCACGTTCGACGGCGTCCAGGTCACCGGCCGTCGTGGCCGGCACCATCCGGTCCACCATGGTGTTGGGGAAGGTGACATGCGCGTCGAGCCAGGCCAGCAGCGGCTCCGCCTCCCCGGGAGGCAGCGCGGCGGCAAAGGCGTGCACCAGCTTGCGGGTCAGCTCCCCGTTGCCCGGCAGGTTGTCGCACGAGACCACGGTGAGGGGGCCTGCGTCGGCACGAGAGCGTTGTTGGAGTCCCCTCGCGATCTGGCCGATCGCCGACTGCGGCGCCTGCCCGGCAAGATCCGCCCGGACCTGGTCATCAGCGACGTTGAGGGTTCCGGTCCGCGGATCGATCCGGTACCCCTTTTCCGTGATGGTGAGCGTGAGCACCGACGTCGCCTCGGCGGCGATCCGGTCCACTACCGACGCCGGATTGTCCCGTCCCGAGATGGCTTCCACGATGCTGGACACCACCCGGAGGGGCGCCGCACCGTTGCCCCTTTCGGTCACGGTGAAGAGTCCGTCCTGCGGCGCCAGCTGGCGCGCGACGGTATCCGAGCGCTGGGTGACTCCGGTGATCCCCCAATCGAAATCGCCGGAGGCAAGCATCGCGTTTTCGGTGATGACGGCCGTGTGAGCGCGGGCAAAGGCGCCCAAGCCAAGGTGCACAATGCCGGGCCGCAGCGTGCCGCGCTGCAGCAAGGGCCGGTGGTTCCCCTGCGCGGCAAGCGAGGAGGCGTCTAGGCGTGCGATGGCAGGCCTCCCTTGGCTCCGGTGGACGCGTGCGCGCGGGTCTGTTCGAAGGTGGGAATGAACCCGGTCCCGCCCTTGCCGCCCACCACGAGCGATGCGGCTGCCGCACCGAACCAGGCGGCCACGGGAAGGGAGTCGCCAAGCACCATCCGTGCGGTCAGGGTGCCGACGAACGCGTCGCCCGCCCCTGTCTGGTCCACCACCGACGGCGCGGGAATGGAGTCGATCCAGACGGAGTCCTGTTCGCCTTCAAGTTGGATTCCTTCCGCCCCGCAGGTCACGGCGACGGTCGCCGCGCCAAGGCGGCGCAGCTTGGCGGCAGCTTCCTTCGGTGAGGAGCAGGCCAGCAGGGCCGACGTCTCCCCGGGGAAGGACGGAGTGACCAGGAACGTCCGCGGCGCGAGATCGGCGAGGACCGCCGTCGCGTCTTCCACGGAGGTGAGCCGGGGACGGAAGTTGGGGTCGAAAACGAAACGGCGGGACAGGGCCGCAGCCTTCAGGACCGCCGCACGCGAGGACGCGGAGATGGCGCAGGCGATCCCGCCTGCAATCACTGCCCCGGCCGCCGAGAAGACGGCGGGATCAATATCCTCCGGGGACAGCGTGGAACCCACGCTGCCGCTGCGGGCGTACGAAAACTCCCGCTGCCCGTCGGGATCGCAGTGCACCAGGTAGACGCCCTGCTGTCCGGTCCTGAATTTCAGGAGCTCGGTTGAAATGCCGAGTTCCCGGATCCTGGCGGCGATCGCCTGGCCGAGATCGTCGTCGGGCAGCACCGACAGTAGCCCCACGCGGGCACCGGCCGCGGCGGCGGACGCCGCCACGTTCAGCGCATCGCCGGAGATGCCCAGCTGCGCCGGAACGCCGTGGCCGAACGGGGCGTCGGTGGCGACTTCCAGCAGGATTTCACCCATCACGACGACGTCGAAGGGCTGGGGCTGGGATTCTTGCGGTGCGGTGTTCACCAGTCGTGCACCGACCCGTCGAGCCGGCGGTTGATGGGGAGGTACTTCGGCTCGAACGGGAAGGCTGCTGCCGCTTCCTCGTTGAATTCCACGCCGAGTCCCGGAGCATCACCCGGGTGCATGTAGCCGTCTGTGAAGGTGTAGGAAGTCTTGAAGACCTCACCGACGGGGTCGCGGTGGCCCATGTATTCCTGGACGCCGAAGTTGGGAATGCTCATGTCCACGTGCAGCGCCGCAGCGAACGACACCGGGGACAGGTCGCCGGCGCCGTGCGAGCCGGACCGGACCCCGTACAGGTCGGCCAGCGAGAAGATGCGGCGCAGGTGCGTGATGCCGCCGGCGTGCGAGACGGACGTGCGGATGTAGTCGATCAGGCGTTCGGTGATCAGCTGCTGGCAGTCCCAGATCGAGTTGAACACCTCCCCCACCGCGATGGGCGTGGTGGTGTGCTGGCGGATCAAACGGAACGCCGACTGGTCCTCGGCCGGCGTCGGGTCCTCTATCCAGAACGGCCGGTACTGCTCCAGCGAGGCGCCCAGCCGGCCGGCCTCGATGGGCGTCAGCCGGTGGTGGACATCGTGCAGGACGTGGACGCCGTAGCCGAACTGTTCGCGGACGTGCGCCATCATTTTCGGCGCGAAGTCCAGGTAGGACGTGGTCTCCCACATGTCCTCCTGTGGAACGTTGCCGCTGGCCGGTTCGTACGTCCTGCCATCCACGGGCGCGATCCCGTAGGTTTTCTCCAGCCCCGGCACCGCAGCCTGGGCGCGGATTGCCTTGTAGCCGAGGTCCAGGTGGTGCTGGAAATCGGCGCTCAGGTCCTCCAGGCTTGAGCCGCTGGCGTGCCCGTAGACCATGACGCCCTCGCGGGCGGCACCTCCCAGGAGTTCGTAGACCGGCATGCCGGCCGCCTTGCCCTTAATGTCCCACAGCGCGACGTCGATCGCGGCGATCGCGGTCATGGTCACCGGCCCGCGGCGCCAGTAGGCGCCCTTGTAGAAGTACTGCCACGCGTCCTCGATCCGTCGGGCGTCGCGGCCGATCAGCAGCGGGCAGAGGTGCTCGGACAGGTAGGACGCCACAGCCAGCTCGCGGCCGTTCAGGGTGGCGTCGCCGATGCCGGTGATGCCGTCCTCGGTTTCAATAACGAGCGTGACGTAGTTCCGTCCGGGGGACGAAACCACTACCCGTGCGTCGGTGATTTTCACTGGTTGGTCCTTCGTGGGTGCGTGGGAGATTTGCAAGAAGCTCGCAGTAGGTGTCGTTTTGAGCCCTCATAACGACACCTGCTGCCAGTCAGTTGGCGGTGAGGCGGAGCATGACCTTGCTGCTGCCGGACGCCGGATCGGCCGAAACCCGCATGGCTTCCTCGGCCTGGTCGATGCCGAACCTGTGGGTGATGACAGGCGATACGTCCAGGCCTTCGGCCATGGCGCGGAGGGCGTCGCTGATCTCGTCCGCGAACCGGTATGAGCCGATCCAGGTGATTTCCCGGGTCACCAGGTCTCCGAGTGCCGCGGGCGCCGGGGTGCCCGGCAGGTTGCCCACCTGGACAACGGTTCCGCCGCGGGCCGTGGCGCCGAGGACGCCGCCCAGCACGCCCGGGATGCCGGTGGCTTCGAACACCAGCTCCATGTCCTCTGGAAGTGCGCCGACTCCGGAAAGGTTTCGGACCTCGTCGGCGCCCATTGCTGCGGCGATCCGCAGCGAGGCATCGTTGATGTCGGCTGCGATCACCGTCCTGGCCCCGGCGTACTTGGCTGCTGCGATCACCAGCGAGCCGATCGGTCCGGCACCATTGACCAGGACATCCCGTCCGGCCAAGGATCCGGCCCTGCTTACGGCGTGCATGGCGACGGCGAGCGGTTCGGCGAGCGCCCCGCGAAGGGTGTCCACGCCGTCGGGCAGGGCCCGGATCTGCGAAGCCCGCACAAGCTTCCGTTCGCTGAAGCCGCCGTCAGTGTGGGGGTCGAAGGCAGCTGACCCGAAGTAGCGGATCTGCGGGTAGAGGTTGGTCCTGCCCGCGAGCCGTGCCGGCATGGTCCCGTCCCCCACGAGTTCCGCGGGGTGCACCGTAACCGGCTGGCCGACGTCGAGGTTTTCCACTCCGGACCCAAGCTGCGCGATCCGGCCGGCCACCTCGTGGCCGAGGACGAGCGGCGACTTCAGTGCCGCAGTCCCCGAGGCGCCGTGGCGCCAGTACGAAAGGTCGGAGCCGCAGATCCCGCCCCACTCGACGTCGAGCACTACCTCGCCGGGTCCGGCTACGGGTTCCGGGCGGTCGTCGATGCGAAGGTCGTTCGGTCCGTGGACTACTACCGCTTTCATACGGCGTCTTCCAGGCGGACCATGTCGCGGCCGCGGACCTCGGGACCCACGGCTGCGGCGACCAGAGTGATCAGGGAGTAGCCGATGAGCATCGCGGCGAGCGGCCACCAGTGTCCCGTGATTGCCGTGAGCGTGGCGGCCAGCAGCGGGCCGATGGCCGTGGCGAGGATGCCGCCGATTTCCTTGGCCAGGGCCAGCTGGGTGAAGCGGGTGCGGGCTCCGAAGAACTCGGCCATGGTCACGCTTTCCATGGCGAACAGGCTCAGGACGCCTAGGTTCAGTCCGGCCACAATGGCCACGGTGATCAGGGTGGTGTTGCCGCTCGTGACCATCAGCATCATCGGGATGGCGAACAGCGCCGTGAGGGTGCTGAGGACCAGGTACAGCGGTCTCCGGCCGAAGCGGTCGCCCAGGAGGCCCATGATGGGGATGGTGATGAAGCCCAGCAGGGAGCCGTACATGATGGCGCTGCTGCCCACGGTCTTGTCGACCAAAAGCACGGTGGCGAGGTAGCCGATGAGGAAGGTCTGCACGAGCCCGGAGTTGCCGGCCTGTCCGAACCGGAGGCCCAGGGCGATCAGGAAGGCCCGGCCCTTGCGCTGGTGCAGCGCGGCTTCAATGGTGCTGGTGCCGGCCGGTACGGCGGCCTGGGCAATGTCCTTCTTGGCGAGGGCAACACCGTCCACGACGTCGGCCCGCTGTTCGAAGACCGGGCTTTCCTTAAGCGAGCGGCGGATCCAAACTGCGAAGATCATCAGCAGGAAGCTGGCCAGGAACGGGATGCGCCAGCCCCAGCTGAGCAGCTGGTCCTCCGGCAGGACCGCGACCAGGATCGCCCAGAGGGCAGAGGCTCCGAGTGTGCCGGAGTTGGTGCCAAGGCAGACGAGCGAGGAGATCAGGCCGCGTCGTTTGGCGGGGGCGTATTCCGCGAGCATCACGGTGGCCCCGGCGATCTCGGCGCCGGCTCCGAAGCCCTGGATGAGGCGCAGTGCTACAAGCAGGATCGGAGCCCAGATGCCGATCATCGCGTACGTGGGGAGGACACCGATGAGCGTGGTGGACGCGCCCATGAGGGCGATGGTGATGAAGAGGACCTTCTTGCGGCCGATCCTGTCACCCATGCGGCCGAAGTAGACGGCTCCTGCAAGGCGGGCGACGTAGCCCACGCCGTAGGTGGCCATCGCGGCGATGAGGCCGAGCACGGGGCTCACCTCAGGGAAGAAGATCTTGTTGAAGACGATGGCTGCGGCCAGGGAGTAGAGCTGGAAGTCCATGAACTCCATGGCCGTCCCGAGCCAGCCTGAAACTGCGACCCTGGCCAGGTCCCGGGTGGTCCTCGTCTCCGGCTTGGTGGTGGGTGGCGCAATGCTCTCGGTCATCTGGTGCTCCTTTGCAGGCGATGAAAAAGGGAGGTGGCGATGTTTGCGGTGCGAGGGTGGCCGCCTTCCCCGGGTGCACGCTCTGCTGAGCAGGTTTGGCGTACGGGGCTTTTTTCGGCGGCTCTTGCTACCATACAAGCACTACCATTCTAGTTTGTCAACGATGGCTAGACTGGACGCATGGCAATAGGAAAACCCGATAAAGGACAGTCGCCGAGGCTCTCGGTGCGTGATCAGACACTGGAAACACTCCGGCGTCGGATCATTTCCCTGCAGCTCCCTCCCGGTGAGCCGCTGTCCGAAAACGAGCTAGCGCAGGAGCTCGGCGTCAGCCGGACACCGGTGCGGGAATCCCTGATTCTGCTGCGCGAAGAGGGGCTGGTGCAGGTCTTCCCGCAAATCGGATCCTTCGTCTCCCTCGTGGACCTGGGCCGGGTTGCCGAAGCTCAGTTCGTCCGGGAGGCCATCGAATGCGCATCCCTTGGTGACCTGGTGGTGGACGCGCCGGGGATTGCCGGCCTGCGGCAGATTCTTGCCAGCCAGCGGGAGGCCGAGGCCCAGGGTGATGTGGAGGAATTCTTCCGGCTGGACGAAGACTTCCACCGTGAACTCCTCCGGCTGGCGGGGCACGAGTCGGCCTGGACGGCCGTCAATTCGGCCAAGGCGCACCTGGACCGCGCCCGGCGCTTGAGCCTGATCGATACGAGGCCTGTCTCCACGCTGATTGAGCAGCACACGGCAGTGGTGGACGCGTTGGAAGCCAACAATATTGCCGACGCCGACAGCTCCCTGCGCGTCCACCTCCGGGGCGTTTTCGAAGACGTCAAACGGATTCAGGCATCCTCGCCTGACCTCTTTTCCGACGGCACGGCCTCACGGCCGATCCGGCGGAGCATCGCGCGCCTGTCCTAGTTCGATTCACCTCGGACAGACGCGCGGCTGCTACTCATGGTCAGGCTTGGCCCGGTACCGCCTCGTCCTGCTTGACCAGCGCAGCTTCGAGATTGATCTTCACCTTGTCACTGACCAGGAATCCGCCGGTCTCCAGCGCTGCGTTCCACGTCAGGCCAAACTCCTTGCGACTGATTTCCGTCTCCGCCGAGAAACCTGCCCGGGTGGCACCGAACGGATCAACCGCCACGCCGGTGAACTCAACTTCCAGTTCGACGGGCTTGGTGATCCCCCGGATCGTCAGGTCGCCGGTGACCGTGTAATCCTCGCCGTCGCCCTCGATGCCCTTGGCCCGGAACGTCATTTCGGGATACTGCTCGACGTCGAAGAAGTCCGCACCCCGCACGTGGCCGTCGCGGTTGGCGTCACCGGAGTCGAAACTCGCGGTCTTCACTGTGGCGCGCACAGAGGATTCAGCCAGCGATTCCCGGACACGGGCTTCGGCATTGGCATCCGTGAACCGGCCACGGACCTTGCTGATCCCGGCATGCCGGACGGTAAATCCAATCTCGCTGTGCGACATATCAAGGGTCCAGGTACCCGGGGTCAGGCCTGAGGGAAGCGTCATTGCACATCTCCTAAAAGGGTGAAAACCAGCTGAAACGGTGCGATTTCCACACTGGTTCAGGCCGGGAGTGAAGTCAAGGTCCTGCCGAAGCTTCCGCCTGGGCGCTGAAGCGATGGGGGCCTCGCCCTCCACAAGGTCTTCCAAGCTTGGCCCCCCACTCCCCCTTACCGGCCGGTGCCAGTCCCCCCAAAACTCCTAGCCAATTTTCAGGAAACCTCTTTATCTTTGTTAACAGGCCCACCGCGTCCCCCAGTTGCGGTGGTCCTGCCGCTAGGAGGGGCCTCGCACACCGACAGGTGACGCGAGGCCCTTCCGCTTAACTGCTGTTCGCACGCTTTACGCAGGCTTGGCGCAAGATCCCCGATCCAGCTCGCTCGGTGGGTACGATCATTGAACGCACAACGACCGCCACGGGGGCACAAGAAGTTGAAGAGAGCACGTCCACTGCCGCGCGGCAACTACAGCGGAGCCTTCGGCACCAGCGCATCCTTCGGCGCTGTCGACTGGGTCAAGGGTGGCATCGTCGCCACCGTGATTCTGGCGACCACAGCCTGCGGCGGCGCCGTCAGCGCAACGCAACAGCCGTCGTCGGGCGCCCGAACAAGCACCTCGGCGGATGTGACGGCAACCGCCGCACCCACCGCCTCACCCACTGCCACTGCGCCGCCGTTCGAGCCCGCACGGCTGGACAACGTCAAGGCACGGCCTGCCTACGCCACCAAGGCCACGGAACTGCTTGCGACCCTGCCCATCAAAGGCCGGGCGCCGAAAACCGGCTACGACCGGACACAGTTCGGGCAGGCGTGGGCGGACACGGACCACAACGGCTGCGACACCCGGAACGACATCCTCACCAGGGACCTCACGGCCACAACGCTGAAGCCCGGGACCCGAAGCTGCGTGGTCCTCTCGGGCACGCTGAATGATCCGTACACGGCCACCGTCATCGCATTCCAGCGCGGGGTCAACACGAGCAGCGCGGTGCAGATCGACCACGTCGTGGCTCTCAGCGACGCCTGGCAGAAGGGTGCCCAGCAGCTGACAGAGGCGCAACGCACGGCCTTCGCCAACGATCCCCTGAACCTCCTCGCCGTTTCCGGACCGGAAAACCAGCAAAAGAGCGACGGCGACGCCGCCACCTGGCTGCCGCGAAACACGGCCTACCGCTGCGCGTACGTCGCCCGGCAGATCTCGGTCAAGACCACCTATAAGCTCTGGGTCACGCGGGCCGAGCACGACGCCATGGCCACGGTGCTGTCCAAGTGTGCCGGCGTCCTGGCTCCGACGAAGGGGAGCGCCCCCGTCACGGCTCCGGCCCAAGCGGCGCCCGCGGTTCCCGCGCCAGCTCCAGCGGGTCCCGCAGCGGCCGCAGCGGCGGCAGCGCCTGCGGCGGCCGAGGCCGCGGCCGCGCCGGCTCCCGCTGCCGCCTACTACGCCAACTGCGCGGCAGTCCGGGCGGCCGGTGCCGCGCCCATCCACGCCGGCCAGCCGGGCTACAGCGGAAAGCTGGACCGCGACGGCGACGGCGTGGGCTGCGAATAGCCGGATCCCGCTGTTTCGGCTCCCCTACTGCTGTTCCTCTCCCGCAAACGGGTAGTCCTCCTCGTCCCCGCCCGGGGTTGCTGCCGACTGCTCAATGGCGTCCGCTTCAGCAGCGTCCTCGAGTGCGACGTGCGGTGCGGGAACATCGGTCATGGCCCCAGCAACGCGGGGTCTTTCACGGCCCGATCCTCGCAGGATATTGAGTGGCCGCTGACCCCGTGCTGCTGCTCATGCCGTCAGCTCAGATATCCGTTCGGGTTGAGGACGTACTTGGTGGCGGCGCCGGCGTCGAATTCGGCGTAGCCCTTGGGTGCATCGTCCAGCAGAATCGGCTTCGCGTTGACGTTCTTGGCGATTTGCACCCTGTCGAGCAGGATGGCCATCATCAGCTGCCGGTTGTACTTCATCACCGGACACTGCCCCGTGGTGAAGCTCAGCGATTTCGCCCAGCCCGTGCCGAGGCTCAGGCTCAGCGACCCCTTCTTTGCGGCCTCGTCCACGCCCCCGGGGTCGCCCGTCACGTAGAGCCCGGGAATCCCGAGTGCGCCACCCGCAGCCGTAAGTTCCATGAGCGAGTTCAGCACAGTGGCCGGGGCCTCCTGCGCGCCCGAGCCGTGGCCCTTGGCCTCGAAGCCCACGGCATCCACGCCACAGTCCACCTCCGGCACGCCGAGGATCTGCTCGATCTGCTCCGCCGGACCGCCCTTGGACAGGTCCACGGTTTCGCACCCGAAGCTGCGCGCCTGCGCGAGCCGCTGCTCATTCAGGTCACCGACAATTACGACGGCGGCACCCAGCAGCTGCGCGCTGGTCGCCGCAGCGAGGCCAACAGGACCGGCACCGGCGACGTAAACAGTGGAGCCGACACCCACGCCGGCACTCACGGCGCCGTGGTACCCGGTGGGGAAGATGTCCGAGAGCATGGCGAGGTCGAGGATTTTCTCCATGGCTCGGTCCTTGTCCGGGAACTTCAGCAGATTCCAGTCGGCGTACGGCACCAGCACATAGTTGGCCTGGCCGCCCACCCAGCCACCCATGTCCACGTAGCCGTAGGCGCTGCCCGGGCGGTCCGGGTTCACGTTCAGGCAGATGCCGGTCTTGCGCTCCTTGCAGTTCCGGCAGCGGCCGCAGGCAATGTTGAACGGCACCGAGCAGAGGTCACCCACCTTGATGAACTCGACGCCCGGCCCCACTTCCACTACCTCGCCGGTGATTTCGTGGCCCAGGACCAGGTCCGGCGGCGCCGTTGTCCGCCCCCGGACCATGTGCTGGTCGGAGCCGCAGATGTTGGTGGCCACCGTCTTGAGAATTGCCCCGTGAGGAACCGAACGCCCCACGTTTGCCGGGTTAACGCCCGGCCCGTCCTTGAGTTCAAAGCTGGGGTAGTCGATGTCAATGACTTCCACCTTGCCGGGCCCTTTGTAGGCAACGGCTTTGTTCCCTTCCATCTTTTCCTCCTGGCGTCACGGACCCTCCCAAATGAAGGGCCGGCTGTGATTCATCAAGCGTCCTGATGTTCCCTCCAGGGCGGGTACAGACGGCAGACCGGACGGCGTCGTCGGTGCCTTTGATGGTGGAGGGTGCCGCCAGTCTAAGACGCCCGCCTTGGTGAGGTCTATAACGTTCCGCGATCATCGCCCGGCAGGGCCTGGTGGCGGATAAATACGCAACACTATTGGGTCTTTTTGATCAGGCCGGACAGGCCTACGTTGGGACAAGCGGGCCGTCCAGCCGGGACGGCCAGAACCATGGAGGAACTTGCTATGTCCACGCATGTCGCCGACTGCAGCGTATCCAACTGCTCCTTCAACGATCACACCCACTGCAATGCCGAGGCCATCACGGTCGGCGGCACCACAGACCACGCCTCCTGTGCCACGTTCATCGACACCGGAATCCACGGCGGGCTGCCCAAGGTCCTGGCCGGAGTCGGTGCCTGCCAGCGCGGGGAGTGCGTCCATAACGACCACCTGATGTGCCAGGCACCGGAAGTCCACGTGGGCCCGGGCCCGGACAACGCCGACTGCCTTACGTACGCCCACACGTAAGCCGATCGGGGCACTTCCGCCAACGCTGCAGATGGCCTTCACCGTCAGAGCCTTCATTGTCAGAGCCACTTGCTAGATTCGAATTAGCACACCGGGAGCCCTCCCGGAGTGAGGCTGCCAATGGGGAGGCCCCATGTTCCTGCTCGATGCCCTGACGCTGGAAGCACCCGCCGATCTGGTGTTCTCGGCCAGTGACCTTGTGGCCGCAAGCGAGTGCGAATACCGCACCCTCCGGATCCTGGACGAGAAACTCGGCCGCTCCTCCAAGGCCGACTTTCCCGCCGACGAGATGCAGGCCCGCGCCGGCAAACTCGGCGATCTCCACGAGCACCAGGTGCTGGCCGGCCTCATCGCAGAGTACGGCGCCTGGGATCCGGCCCGCGGCACCGGCGTGTACTGCGTGGAGCGCGGAACCACCGCCCGGTCAGACCTGGCCGCCAGGCACGAAGAAACGGCAGCGGCGCTCCGGGCAGGGGCCGACGTAGTCTTCCAAGCAACCTTTTTCGACGGCGAATTCCTCGGCTATGCGGACTTCCTGGTTAAGGATGGCACTGGCAGCGAGAGCACTGGCAGCGAGGCCGCGGACAAACCCGGTCCTGACGCCAACGGCGGCCGCTACGCCGTATGGGACACCAAGCTGGCCAGGCATGCCAAGGTGGGCGCGCTTCTGCAGCTTGCCGCCTACGGGGACCAGCTGATCAAACTCGGACTTAATCCCGCTCCCCGCGTCACGCTGGTGCTGGGCAACCTCGAACGAAGCATCCACTCGCTCACCGACCTGCTGCCGGTGTACCGCGAGCGCCGCGACCGCTTCCGCGAACTGACCGCCGCACACCGCGTCTCCGGTGTTCCCGTGGCGTGGCAGCAGCCGGGCATCGGCTATTGCGGAAGGTGCGACTACTGCGCCGAGCAGGTGTCCGAACACCGCGACCTGCTGATGGTGGCCGGCATGACCTCCGTCCAGCGGAAAAAACTGATCGCTGGCGGCATCACCAGCATCGATGCCCTCGCGGAGTTGCCTCCGGAGAAGGCCACCGGGTCAACCCGGCGCCTGCGTGACCAGGCCCGCATGCAGACCGCCCGTGAATCTCCGGACGGTTCGCGGACCTTCCTCAAGGACGGCCAGGAACATACCATCACCTTCAAAGTGTTGCCTGAGAACGCCCTGGCCAGCATCCCCGCTCCCAGCGACGGCGACATCTTCTTCGACTTCGAAGGCGACCCGCTGTGGCAGGATCCCGTCACGGGCCAGTGGGGATTGGAATACCTCTTTGGCGTGATCGAGGCGCCCCTGCCCGGGGATCCACCCGGCGCGACGCCCGTGTTCCGGCCTTTCTGGGCGCATTCCCGTTCTGGTGAACGGCAGGCGTTCCTCGACTTCCTCGCCTACGTGGAGGAACGCCGCGCCAGGTATCCGGAGATGCACGTCTATCACTACGCGCCGTACGAAAAGACAGCGCTGCGCCACCTCTCGCTGACTCACGTCGCCGGCGAGGACATTGTGGATTCCTGGCTTCGCGAGGGAGTCCTCGTGGACCTCTACGCCACAGTGCGGCACTCGCTCAGGATTTCGGAGGCCTCCTACTCCATCAAGAAACTCGAGCCGCTGTACATGGGGAGCAACCTGAGGTCCGGAGACGTCAAAGACGCCGGTGCTTCGGTGGTGGCCTACGCGGCGTTCTGCACCGCACGCGACGGCGGACCCGAGACTCAGGCCGAGGCCGCTGCCATCCTTTCCTCCATCTCCGACTACAACCAGTACGACTGCCTCTCCACCCTGCGCCTGCGCGACTGGCTGCTGCAGCTGCGCGGGCCGTCCGCCTCTGACGCCTCCCGTGAGGCGACCGTCCCGGCCATCGCCTCTGAGGGCGGTGCCGCCGAGTCCGGCGCGGAACCGCCTGCGGAGGAAGAAACCCTTCGCTCCTATCTGGATTCACTCCCGGATAACCGTGAACTCACCGCCGACGAACAGGCCGTGGCGATGGTGGCGGCGGCTACGGGCTATCACCGCCGGGAACGCAAGCAGTTCTGGTGGGAGCATTTCGACCGCCTTGAATCGGAGGTGGACCGCTGGTCGGACCAGCGCAACGTCTTCGTGGTTGAGGACGCTTCAGTGGTCTCCGACTGGGCACCGCCCAGCTCCCGCGCCCGCACGGAATCCAGGACCCTGCGGCTCACCGGCACCATGAGCGAAGGCTCGGAGTTCCGCACAGGCTCCACGTGGTTCCGGATGTTCGAGGATCCCCTGCCCGACGGTCTCGGAGAGGTCGACGGCGGCCGTACGCCGCGGGCTCCGGGCACAGCCGCCGATTCAATTGGGCGGGAGGCGCTGTCCCGCGACGGAATCTTCGGCACTCTGGTGGAGGCGGTTGAGGACCACCCCGGCCAGCCGGGCAAGACCATCATCACCATCACCGAGAAGTCAACAGGCAAGGTACCGCCGTACTTCCAGTTGCCCGTGGCCCTCACCCCGGACCGGCCCATTCCCACAGCGAACATCGAGGCGGCCCTGGCCGACCTCGCGCAACTCGTAGGGTCCACGCTTCCATCGCTGCCCAAGCACTCCGGACTCGACGTCCTCCGCCGGGTGCCCCCGCGCCTGGCCACGCTGGAGGCACTCCCGGCAGTCGGCCACGACGACTCCGGCAACGCTGACTACGTCTCAGCCATCACTGAAGCCCTCGGCGATCTGGACAGGTCCTACCTCGCAGTCCAGGGGCCGCCGGGGACGGGCAAGACGTACGTTGGCTCGCACGTCATCGCACGCCTGGTGCGACGCGGGTGGAAGGTGGGCGTCGTTGCCCAGTCGCACGCGGTCATCGAGAACATGCTCTGCACGGCCATCGAGAAGGCGGGCGTCGACCCGCGGGTTGTGGCCAAGGACGTCAGGGCTCCGCGCTCCGGCTCCGACGTCCCCTGGCACCTGACCACGGACAATGACGTCGCACGGATCCTCACCGGCGATGGGGGTTGCTTGATCGGCGGGACGGCCTGGACCATGACTGGCAAGTGTGTACCCGCCGGCTCACTGGACTTGCTGGTCATCGACGAGGCGGGCCAGTATTCGCTGGCCAACACCCTTGCCGTTGCCCGGTCTGCAAAGCGCCTCCTGCTGCTCGGCGATCCCCAGCAACTGCCCCAAGTCACGCAAGGCTCCCATCCGCAGCCTGTTGACGAGTCAGCCCTCGGCTGGCTGTCCGCCGGCCACGCCACCATGCCCGCCGAGATGGGCTACTTCCTCGCCGATTCCTGGCGGATGCATCCCCAGCTGTGTCAGGCGGTTTCGCTCCTCAGCTACGACGGCAGGCTCGAGTCAGCGCCGGCTGCCACGTATCGGCAGCTGGACGGCGTGCCGGCCGGTGTGGAGACGGTCCTCGTGGAGCACACCGGCAACACGACGAGTTCCAAAGAGGAGGCCGCGAAGATCGTCGAACTGGCAAACGACCATATCGGCCTCAAATGGACTCCCGGCATGGCTGATCCGGTCCGCCGGCTCGAGGCAAAAGACATCCTGGTGGTGGCCGCCTACAACGCCCAGGTGCAGGCCATCCGGCATGCGCTCGACCGGAAGGGGCTGGCAGAGGTGCGGGTGGGAACGGTGGACAAGTTCCAGGGGCAGGAAGCTCCCGTGGTGCTCGTGTCCATGGCGTGCTCTGCCATTGCCGAAGCACCCCGCGGCGCAGAGTTCCTCCTGAACCGCAACCGCATCAACGTTGCTGTGTCACGCGGCCAGTGGCGGGCGGTGATCGTCCGCTCCCCCGAGCTGACAAACTACATGCCCAACAAACCCTCGGCTTTGGAGGAGCTTGGTGCTTTCATCGGGCTCAGTCCGCGCCCTCCCCGGCTGTGAGCGTTTAGTCGACGCCGACAGCCCGCACGTCGAAGGACCGTCCACCCGGCAGCTGTCCCGTCTGCCGGTCAACAAACCCCGTCAGCCCACCACGTTGAAAGTGTTGAACTTCCCCTCGGCCGGGGTCATCTTCTCGTCAACGTGGGCTACCCGGCCGGGAGCTTGGCTGGATCCGAGCCAGCGCCGGAATTCGATGATGACCGGCTGCGGCCCCTCGGCGACGACGGCGACCGAACCGTCGTCGTCGTTCCTTACCGAACCGGTGATTCCCAACTCGTCGGCTTTGCGCGCCGTCCAGTAGCGAAAGCCGACGCCCTGGACTGCCCCGGTGACGCGCGCCGTGAGGCGCACGCTGTCCGCATCTGACGCATTTGAGTGAGTCATGAGTCCAATGTAGCGCCGGGTCTTCGGTCCCGACAGGCTCGAGCAGCACACCCTGACCGACCAGCGGGACGGTCCCGAGAGGCCCGACCAGCACGCACTCATCGCCCAGCGGTTGTCAGCCCGCGGGACGGAGGGATGTGATCATCTTGCGAATGTCCCTGTACTCGGCCGTCTCCTTGTATGCCTCAGGTGTGTCCACGAACGGTTCGTTGCCGGGCGTCGTGTCGAACGGGTTGTAGACACCGCCAAACATCGCACCGCTCGGCGGCCAGGTGAAGAAGTGGAAAATCGGGCAGGCCTCAGTTCCGGTGGGCTCCGGCGCGGATGTGATGCCGTAGGCAAGGATATTCGCCTTCGTCGGGTCGGTTGCTTCGGGGTCCATGCGGGACTCGAAGGCGAACCGGGGTGTCTTTCCTGCCTGGGCCAGCGCAGGCAGAGGCTGGGAGTCCAGCATTCCGTAAGGCTGCTTCTTGGTGCACTCGGCGCCGGTGACCACGTTGGTGCGCAGGGTGGCCATGGACTTTCCGTTGGCCTTGGAGACTTCCACAAAAGCGCCGCCGCCTGCGGGCGTTTCCCCGGCCGGATCCTTGATGGTCCAATCGGCCGGGTAATCAAAGGACAGCGAACCGTCCGTCGTCGTAAAGGTCTTCCAGCCTTCGGCGGGCGTGGTGGCGCCCGCCGAAGGGGTAGCCGACGGCGACGATGTGGCGCTCGCGCTGGCGGACGCTGTGGGCGATCCCCCTGCCGGAGACGTTGTGGGCGGAGCCGATGCCGGCGAACCGCAGGAAGCGAGCAGGAGCGCCACGCACACACCCGAGAAAACCGTCACTGCTGATGATGCTGATGCTGATCGGCGCATCAAGGCCCCTCCTCAAAGGTTAGAAAAGACGATGGATTAATTGTGCGGCAGCCGACCTTGGAAAAACCTTGGAATCGGCCCGATCGCTACCGAACCGTTGCCGCCATAGCCCATTCCCGACGATTTCAACAGGCTGAGGAGAGGTTGGTAACGGTTTATGCATGCAAGACCTTGTAAACCAAGCAATGCCCTGTCTCGCAATAGCCGTTGCCGTAGCCGCAGGGCTGTTCCTCTCCTGGCTGCTCCGCAGAATCCTCCTCCGCCTGAACCGCAGGCTACCCGCGCTGCGCGAGACCTCCCGCATGGGCCGGGTTCCGCTCCGCCTGGCCCTCTGCCTGACCGGCATCCGGATCGCCCTGGCACTCATCACGGACGACGCCCCGTGGCGCACGAATGTGGACCACATCCTGCTGATCGCGCTCATCGCCTCTGTGGCCTGGCTGGCAGTTGCCATCCTGCTGATCATCGAAGCACTGATGCTCATGCACTACAGCGTGGACGTGGCGGACAACCGCCGCGCAAGACGCCTGCGCACCCAGGTGATTCTCGCCAGGCGCATCGGCATAGCCCTGGTGGTCATTTTGGCGCTCGGCATCGCGCTGCTCACCTTCCCGGACGTCCGGGCCCTCGGGGCAGGCATCCTGGCCTCGGCCGGACTGATCTCCATCGTTGCCGGCCTGGCGGTACAGTCCGCACTGGTCAACGTTTTCGCCGGCGTCCAGCTGGCCTTCACCGATGCCATCCGCGTTGACGACGTAGTGGTGGTGCAGAAGGAATGGGGCCGGATCGAGGAGATTACCCTGACCTACGTGGTGGTCCACATCTGGGATGACCGCCGCCTCATTCTTCCCTCCACCTACTTCACCACCACGCCCTTCGAAAACTGGACGCGTGGGCATCCTCCAGGTCACCGACGCCACCAGCGGCTTCGTGCGCGTCCGGATCCTCGTGAGTGCCGCGGACAGCGCCTCCCTGTTCGACCTGCGCTGCCTCGTCCGCGAAGAGTTGGTGGGATTCCTGCAGCGACAGCATCCGCAGGCACTGCCCCATGTCCGCTGGGAAACCGTCAATTCCTCGCAGCAAAATTCAACGCAGCCACATGCCACGATTACCTCGCCCCAGCGCCCGTAGCTTGAGGCGCAGCCTAGGCAGCCGTCCGATCCGCGCGACTCCCAGCTGTTCACCGGTTCCATTGCAGCCGTGGAGCGGTCGCGCGCCTTCAGCGGCCCGGGAGAGGAAGTGTTCGAGGACCGGGAAAAGACCTGTCCGCCCACGAATGACGCTCGGACAGCCTGACAGCCTGTATCCTCCCGGAGAATCAAACCCGGAGCATCCGCCACGTTTGCATCAGACCGCCGCTTCGGGACGACCGGCGCTTCCGGACACAGCGAAGCCCCGCTGCCGCGGTTGCGGCAACGGGGCTTCTCAGCTGCGTACTGAGCTGTCCCAGTTCACGGGCCGCGTCAGTTGGCGGGCCGCGTACTGACCCGGGTCAGTTGGCGGGCCGGGTCATGCGTTTACGGTGATATCCCGCGTGCGGTGGTCGTACCGGATGGTGAGGCGGCCGCCGTCGTGGTGCAGTTCGTGGTTTGCACCGTCGAAAGCACCGAAAGCGCCGTAGTTCTCCTCCCAGGAGCGGTTCAGCGCGATCTTGAAAGTGTAGTGGCCGGCCGGAATGTCAGCCGTCAGCTTCCACAGCTGGTCGAGGGCGTCGAGCTCCATCTGGGCTTCGTCATACTGCGGAGCCCAGTTCTCCGGGGCACCCAGCAGCGTGTTGAAGTCACCGGCAACGGCTACCGCTTCCGGCTGCGGGGCAGTTTCGACGGCGGGAGCTTCAGTTTCGGAGCTCGCCTCGGCCTTCTTGCTGCGAACCGCCTTGGCAACGGGAGCAACCGCGTCCTCGATCAGCTTGGCAGCCTTGTCCACGACCTTCGCAGCCTTGGACGGAGCCTTCTCAGCCTTGACAGCAGCTGCCTTCTTAGCGGCAGGTTTGGCGGGCACGGCCACCGGAAGGGGCGTGTTGGCAGGAACCGGCGTTCCGGCGTCGAGCGCTACAGCGAAGCTGTCGGCGTCCGCGAACGCGACAGTTGCTCGCAGGCCGTCTTCGGTGATGGTCCAGCCGGAGCGGCCCTTGACCAACCAACCGGCCTTGACCAGCTTGGCCGTGGCAGTAGTGAGCGACTTGTGGCCGCGGGGGATCCCCCCGCTGAGCAGTTCAGCCTCGTAGGCGTTCAACGGAACTCGGATGAGTGCCTCGGCGAGTACTTCGCCAGCATTCTGCGACTCACCAGTCAACACCCCCTCCGCCAGAACGTCCAGCACGGCCTTCAGCCG
Source organism: Arthrobacter sp. 05T444 (assembly GCF_056395905.1). Classification (NCBI taxonomy): domain Bacteria; kingdom Bacillati; phylum Actinomycetota; class Actinomycetes; order Micrococcales; family Micrococcaceae; genus Arthrobacter; species Arthrobacter sp. 05T444. The sequence continues at coordinate 18,033 of NZ_JBFTKK010000031.1, read as the reverse complement.
GAAGTTGGTGTTTTCTGCGGCAGTCTTGCGCATGGTTCCCCTTAAAGAGCGATTGTTCCCCCAGTAGTTTGCCAAGTAGACGGTAAATCTGGCGACTTGAAATGGTAAATACCGCGTGTCGCGACCGGATATGACGCGGATTACACCCGATCTGAGCCTGGAGTCTCGGATTTCCGGACGTCGGCCGCCGCGGTGGTGCAGCCAAAACCCAGCCGACCGGGTGGTTGACAAAGGAGTGCATTTCCCGCCGCGCGCAATCGAAAGTAGGCTTACCATGTGCGTTGATTACCAGGACAGCACAGCACTGGAAAGGATGAAGGCCATGAGCGAGCACAATGCCAAGGACGACGGCTTCATAGTCCCGAACCCCTCAAAGATCCGCGACGACGGCCCCGGCGACGCGGGCGATGACGCCAACGCAATCCGCTTCAGTGAAGAGCAGGCGCTGATCGAGGAACAGTCCCACGGAATCCGCCCCGAGCGCTACGACATCCCGTCCGGCGGGCCCACCATGGCCGAAGCGCGCGGCAATATGGACTTGTCGGATGACACCGGGGATGCAACTTCGGGCGACAGCAGCGACGACGGCCTGCACGGCGGAGCTGAGCAGTAAAGCGCCGAAGCAATAGAGCACTGAAGCAGTAAAGCTCCCGACGTCGGCACGCCGGATTGCGGCGGCCAGGACGGGAGTCCGGGCCTACTGCCGGTAGCCCTCGACTTCGCTGGCGGGCCGCACGTCGGCCTCGTCAGGATCCTCCCCGGCCTTCGCCTTGGCCCGGCGCTGCCGCAGCAGATCCCAGCATTGATCCAGGGCCTCCTCCACCTGCCGCAGCCGGGCCAGCCGATCCTCCGGCTCCGGGCTGGCGCCGTCCGACGCGTGCCCCTCCCCCACCTCGCGCAGTCGGTGCTCTTCGTCAACCAGCGACTGGATCCGCTGCAGAATGTCCTGATTGTCCATCGCTTGCACTCCTCACATCATGCGGCTCGCCAATACCAGCCGGCTCAGCAGGCCTGGAATTGCCAGCCTAGTGAGGCTGGCCCGTCCGCGAAAGGGCCTGACCGCACAGCACCCAGCACTGCGCGGGACCCCCAGGCACCGATCGTGCTGGCCACGCGGCAGACCGTTCACTAGGCTTGAACGTAAGCATGCTTAGCATTCTGCTGGGAGCTTGTTCAACCACTTGCGAACCTGTCCGTGTTCAACCCCGCCATCAGGAGGAGCACCATGACCGATCAGTACACGTTCAAAAATCCCGTCACGGCTTACGAGCACATCGAGCCGCCGAAGCAGCACCAGCCCGAGCCCGGCCTGGACGCAAAGCTGGAACCCAAGGCCGATCTGGGTGAGGACACCTACCGCGGGACGGGCCGCCTCGAAGGGCGCAAGGCGATTGTCACGGGCGCCGACTCCGGCATCGGCGCTGCCACGGCGATTGCGTTCGCGCGCGAGGGTGCCGACGTCGTCCTCTCCTACCTTCCTGAAGAGGAAGAGGACGCCGCGAAGATCGCCAACCTGATCGAAAAGGCCGGGCGAAAGGCCGTGAAGGTTCCCGGCGACCTTAAGGACGCGAACACGTGCCGCGAGCTGGTGGACACTGCGCTCCGCGAGCTTGGCGGACTGGACCTCCTCGTGAACAACGCCGGCAAGCAGGTGGCACAGGCGGACATCGCCGACATCACCGACGAACAGTTCGACCACACGCTGAAGACCAACGTCTACGCCATGTTCTGGCTCACCAAAGCAGCGGTACCGCATCTTCCGGCGGGCTCCACCATCATCAACACGACGTCGATCCAGGCCTACAACCCCTCGCCCACCCTGGTGGACTACGCAACCACAAAGGCCAGCATCAACAACTTCACCAAGGGCCTCGCCCAACAGCTGGCGCCAAAGGGAATCCGGGTCAACGCGGTAGCTCCCGGCCCCATCTGGACACCGCTTCAGGTCAGCAGCGGCCAGCCCAAGGAAGCCCTCCCCGAGTTCGGCAAGGACACCCCGCTGGGACGGGCAGGCCAGCCCGCGGAACTTGCCCCTGCGTACGTGTTCCTTGCATCGGCGGAGTCGAGCTACGTCGTAGGCGAAACGCTGAACGTCAACGGCGGAAGCCCGACGCCCTAGCCGTTCCGACGAGTACCGCGCTGGTCCAAACCGCTGGTCCAACCCGCGTCTCACGCAGACGGGACGGTCCGGTGCATTACTGCACCGCTTTACGGAACCATGCCGCCGTCAGGCCCGGAATATGCCCCGGAAACACAGGCCCGCCGGCGGCACAGCCCGGCTGAAGTGGGGCAAGAATGCCGCCCAGGGAACCGTTCCGGCCATTGTGGCCCCGAAAGCAAGGTGCTTATAGTGGCGGTCTGCACACCCCTGAGCCACTCCGCCGCAAATACCTGATGAGGAGAGCCGGATGGAATCCCGCACCCTTGGTTCCCTGACCGTTTCCGCCCTCGGCCTTGGCTGCATGGGGATGAGCGAGTTCTACGGCACCGGCGATGAAAATGAGTCCATTGCCACGATCCGCACTTTCCTCGATGCCGGCGGCACCCTCCTTGATACAGCTGACATGTACGGGCCATTCACGAACGAGATGCTCGTGGGCACGGCGATCGCGGGCCGCCGCTCGGACGTGGTCCTTGCCACCAAGTTCGGTAACGAACGCCGCCAGGACGGTTCGTGGGTGGGCATCAATGGGCGGCCCGACTACGTCCGGTCCGCCTGCGATGCGAGCCTGCAGCGCCTCGGCGTGGACCACATCGACCTCTACTACCAGCATCGGGTGGACAAGACGGTACCGATCGAGGACACCGTGGGGGCCATGGCCGAGCTCGTCGAGGCCGGCAAGGTCCGGCACCTGGGCCTGTCCGAGGCCAGCGCCGAGACCATCCGCCGGGGCCACGCGGTCCACCCCATCACGGCCCTGCAGACCGAATACTCCCTGTGGGAGCGCGAACCCGAAACGAAGGTCTTCCCCGTGCTCGAGGAACTCGGCATTGGATTCGTCCCCTACAGCCCGTTGGGCCGGGGCTTCCTGACCGGCCAGCTGCGGAGCCCTGACGACTTCGCACCGGATGACTTCCGTCGCCACTCGCCCCGGTTCCAGGGCGAAAACTTCACCCGCAACCTGGAGCTCGTGGACCGGGTGAAGGACCTTGCGGATGAGAAGCAGTGCTCGCCCGCACAGCTGGCGCTCGCGTGGCTCCTTGCGCAGGGCGAACACATCGTGCCCATTCCCGGCACCAAGAAGCGGGAGCGGCTTAACGAAAACCTGGGGGCGACCGCCGTCGAGCTTTCCGCAGAGGACCTGGCGCGCCTCGATGAACTGGCCCCGGCGGGAGCCGCGGCTGGCGCGCGCTATCCGCACATGAACACGATCGACACCTAAACCGACCCCGCAGCACCGAAAGGGAATCCCATGACCGGCAGCACCGAGGGCACCAGCGGCACTGGCGATACAAGCGAAGATCAGGTCCTCGACCAGTGGAGCCGACGGCTCACCCAGGCCCTGCAGATCCTGGACCTCAAGGTTGACCACGGGCTGGTCCGCCGGCTCGCCGACGAATCGGCGCAGGCTGTCAACGGTTCCGCCGGGCCCGTCAGCGCCCTGCTCGTGGGCTACGCGGCCGGCCTTGCAGCCCAGCACGGAAAGACCACGCCAACGGAGGCCGTGGAGTCCGCTGCGCAGGTGGTGCTGCAGCTGTGCGAGCACGGAGCCGACGGCGGCCCGGACAGCAAGGGCTGGTCCAGCACCGCTCAATGACCGTTAGCGGTACCACGCAGGTGCGCCGGCCCGCCAGCGCACGCGCGGGAGGTCCCCGTGACGCCGTGGCCCCGAGACCCCTGCCCCGGCGACTCAGGCTGCGCCCGTCAGGCCGTGGCCGGCTCCAGCCGCACTAGCACCGCCTTCGAGACCGGGGTGTTGCTTCCCTCCGCCACGCTGTCTAGCGGAACCAGCACATTCGCCTCGGGGTAGTACGTGGCGGCGCAGCCCTGGGCCGTGGGATAGGACACCACGCGCAGGTTCTTCATGATCCGCTCCACGTCGTCCTCATAGACTCCGTGGATATCCACGAACTGGCCGTCGCTGAGGCCGAGCTCAGCGATGTCCTCGGGGCTGACGAACACCACGTTCCGGCCCTTCTTGATGCCGCGATAGCGGTCGTCGTGGCCGTAGATGGTGGTGTTGAACTGGTCGTGCGAGCGCACAGACTGCAGGATCAGGGTTCCCGCCGGCCGCTCCACGTGCTCCAGGTGGTTGACCGTCAGCATCGCCTTGCCCGTGGGCGTGTGGAACGTGCGCGAGTCCCTCGGGCCGTTCGGCAGCACGAAGCCGCCCTTTTGCCGGATCTTGTCGTTGTAGTTTTCACACCCGGCCACGACGTGGGAAATGTGCTCGCGGATGAGGTCGTAGTTCTTCTCGAAGCCGTCCCAGTCCGCGCTGGTCCTTCCGGCCACCGTCTCCCGTGCAAGGCGGCAGACGATGGCCACCTCGGACAGCAGATTCGGCGCGACTGGCCTCACCTTGCCCTCCGAGGAGTGGACGGCGCACACGGTGTCTTCAACAGAGACGAACTGCGGCCCCGACGCCTGCATGTCAATCTCCGTGCGTCCCATGGTGGGCAGGATGAGCGCCTCCTTGCCGGTCACGGTGTGAGAGCGGTTGATCTTCGTGGAGATCTGCACCGTCATTTCAGTGTTCTCCATGGCCGCCTCCGCAGCGTGGGTGTCCGAAATGGCGGCCACGAGGTTGCCTCCCAGCGCCACGAAAACCTTAATGTCGCCGTCGCGCATGTTCCTGATGGTCTGGACGGAATCCGCGCCGTGCTCACGGGGCGGGTCGAACGCGAATTCCTTGCCGAGGGCGTCCAGGAAGGCTGGCGGCATCTGCTCCCAGATGCCCATCGTGCGGTCGCCCTGGACGTTGCTGTGACCGCGGATGGGCGAGGCGCCGGCGCCCGGCTTGCCCATGTTGCCGCGCAGGAGCAGCAGGTTGATGATTTCCTTGATGGTGGCGACGCCCTTCTTGTGCTGGGTGATGCCCATGGCCCAGGTGACGATGACCCTGTCCGCCTTCAGGTACCGGGCAGCTAGTTCGTCGATCTCGTCGCTCCGCAGGCCCGTGGCCTCAAGGACATTGTCCTCATCCAGCTCCGCCAGGTGCGCCCTGAGTTCCTCCAGCCCCTGGCAATGCTCCTCGAGAAACTGGTGGTCCAGCACCGTTCCGGGATTCTTCGCTTCTGCGTCGAGGACCCGTTTGGAGATGGCCTGCATAAGAGCCATATCGCCGCCGACGCGGATCTGCAGGAACTGGTCTGCTATTTCCGTTCCATGGCCAACGATTCCCTTGACCTTTTGCGGGTTCTTGTACCGCATGAGCCCGGCTTCCGGGAGCGGGTTGACGGCAACGATCTCGCAGCCGGCCTCCTTGGCCTCCTCGAGTGCCGTGAGCATGCGCGGATGGTTGGTGCCAGGGTTCTGGCCCATGATGATGATCAGCTGCGCCTTGGCGAAGTCGTCATAGGAAATCGTGGCCTTGCCGATGCCGATGGTCTGGCCCATGGCCCAGCCCGAGGACTCGTGGCACATGTTGGAGCAGTCCGGCAGGTTGTTGGTTCCAAAGGCACGCACATACAGCTGGTAGATGAAGGCAGCCTCGTTTGACGTCCGGCCACTCGTGTAGAAAGCAGCCTCGTCCGGGCTGGCCAGGCCCTTGAGTTTGTCGCCGAGAATCCTGAATGCCTCGTCCCAGCTGACCGGCCTGTAGTGGTCCTCCCCTGCAGGCTTGTAGACCGGCTCGGTGAGGCGTCCCTGCATTCCCAGCCAGTACTCGGGCTTTTGCCGCAGTTCACTGACCGGGTGCTCTGCCCAAAACTCCGACGCCACCACCACCGGCGTGGCCTCCCATGTGACGGCCTTCGCGCCGTTCTCACAGAATTCAAAGGCCTTGCGGTGGTCGGGATCCGGCCACGCGCAGCTCATGCAGTCGAAACCGCCCTTCTGGTTCATGGCCAGCAGCGTTTTCTCGGTCCTGACCACGCCCATGTGCTTCAGGGCCGGCTGCATCGAGTGCAGGACACCGGGCATACCGGCTGCCCATTCCTTCGGCCTGCCCACCTCAAGGTCTTTGTCGTCAGCCTCTTCCACACGCGGATTCTTGCGCGGCATGCTGCACCCTCCTTGACTCGCTGCATCGTCTGGGTCCTGCTGCTTAGGGCCCGGGCACTACACATTGTGTTACCCCAGTCACAGGACTAGCAGGAATGGGAAGGGGCTGCAAGCATTTGGCCTGGAAGTTGGGACAGTGCTCTCTCGCCGGCGTGGCCCGGGAAGCCGCCCATCCTTCTCTGGCGCCCTGGAGCGGATCGGGAGGACAATTGGGGCACTACGCATTGACCGTTTGGAGCCGCCGTGCGTCGTTCCAACACGTGGCTAAGACGTCACAGGCTTGTGGCCTTCTTCATTCTGGCCTACGCAATTGCCTGGGCATCGTGGCCTCTCTACGCGGCAGGGCTGATGCCGCGGATGGAGTTCCTGCCCGTCGGCCCGCTCTTGGCGGCCGTCATTGTGATCGCCCTGGCCGAGGGCCGGCCCGGCTTCCGGGCCTGGGGCCGGCGGCTCGTGCGGTGGCGCGTGGGCTGGGTCTGGTACGCCGTCGCGCTTCTGCTTCCCGCGCTGCTGGTGCTGGTCACCGGCTTCATCAACATCGCTCTCGGCGCATCCGCCCCAGGCCTCGCGGACCTAACCTGGAACGGGCTGCTGATGGCCTTTGCCGTGCGTCTCGTCAACCCGTTGGACGGCCCCCTGGGTGAAGAACCGGGCTTCCGCGGCTACGCCCTTCCCCTCCTGCAGGCCGCCCGTCCGCCGCTGCAGTCGGCGGCGATCCTCGGCGTCCTTGTCGCCATCTGGCACCTGCCGCTCATCCTTTTCAACGGCCTAAGCCTGATCGGACTGCCGACGACGTTCGTCATCACCTTCCTGTACGTATGGCTCTTCAACCGCACGGGCGGAAGCGTTTTGCTGACCTTCCTGTTCCACAACAGCCAGGGCACCTTCACGGTCGGTTCCTTCGGCTTCACCGGCGCAGCCGGCGGCCGCGCTGAACTGATCTATTTCGCCGTGGTGCTCGCCGCGGTCCTGGCCACCCTGCTGCTCGACCGCAAAGCCTGGCGCAAGGCACCCCGCTCAGCCACCGCCATCGGGCGCTTCTCCCTCAAGATGCGCCCGATGTAAGGGCACCAGAAACCAAGGAGGAAAGATGTCCTCACCGCTCGCCTCAGCCGCCGGGCCGATCGCCCTGGTGGCCGGACTCGCATTCGCTGCTGTGGACGTCGCCCGCCTGCTCGCCGCCGACCGGAGCCTGGACAGGATCGAGATGATGCGCCAGACGCCGTTCGTGGTGACCAACGCACTGTACTGGGCGGTCTTCATCGGCCTCGTCCTCGCCCTCGTATCGGTCTACTTCCGCTCCGCCGGACGTACCGGCGGCCTCGGCGCCGTCGGCTTCTGTTTCGCGCTCGTTGGCACCCTGGACATGGCCGGAAACATGTGGTTCGACGGGTTCGCCGGCCCTGGATCGCCGACGTTGCACCGGGCGCGATCCTCGCGGGCGGATCCGGAATGCTGGCTGTCGGCGGCCTCTCCAGCTATGTCCTGTTTGCACTCGGCTGGATAGTCTTCGGCATCACCGGCTGGCGGTCACGGATGTTCCCGGCGTGGGCGGGCGTGGCGTTTGTCGTGGCCGGCGTCCTGGGCTCCAACGCGGGCCTTCCGCCGTACGGAATCCCCATCGGACTCACCATGGCCGCCCTGGGATGGTGGATTCTGCGCGGTTCCTCCCCGCGCCAGCCGGCCTCAGCCTGACAGTTCAGCCAGCAGCTCCGCCTTGCGCTCGTCGCTGGCGAACGAGGACCCGATGGAGTTCGCGGCAAGCCGGACGCGGTCGAATTCGGACAGCCCCATGACCGATTCCAGCTGGGCGAAGTTGTCATCCACGTAGCCGCCGAAATACGCCGGATCATCCGAGTTCACGCTCACGTTCAGTCCGGCAGCCAGCATCGCCGGAAGCGGATGGTCGGCCAGCATGTCCACTGCGCGCAGCCGCACGTTCGACAGCGGGCAGACGGTCAGCGGCACGCGGTCGGCCACCAGCCGCTCCACCAGGTCGGGGTCCTCCATGCACCGGATGCCGTGGTCGATCCGATCGACTCCCAGCACGTCCAGCGCCTCAATAATGTACGACGGCGGTCCCTCCTCGCCTGCGTGCGCGATCTTCCGCAGGCCTGCTTCGCCGGCCCTGGCAAACAGCCGCTCGAACTTGGCTGGCGGATTGCCGACCTCCGCAGAATCCAGGCCGATGCCCGTAATCGGCGCGTTCATCGCGATCAATGCTTCAAGAACCTCTAGAGCGGACTCTTCAGACAGGTCCCGCAGGAAGGCGGCGATCAGCAGGGTGGACATCCCGAACTCCTCCTGCGACGTGGCGAGCACTGAGGCCACACCGTTGACGCAGGTCTCCAGTGAAACGCCGCGGGACAGATGGGCCTGCGGGTCCAGCATGATCTCCGCATGACGCACTCCCGCAGCCGCCGCCCGGCCAAGGTAGGCGCGGGTCATGTCAGCGAAGTCCTCCTCTGTCCGCAGCACCGCCATGTTGGCGTAGTACAAGTCCAGGAAGGACTGCAGGTCCGTGAATTCGTACCGCGCCCGCAGCTCGTCCAGGTCCGCGTAGGGCAACTCGATGCCGTTGCGCTCGGCCAGTGCGAAGATCAGTTCGGGTTCCAGCGTTCCCTCGATATGCAGGTGCAGTTCGGCCAACGGCGTGAGCGGCGGGGCCGCCGGGCCCTCCGTTCCGTCCAGAATCGGGGCTTGATCGGTCGGTTCGGTGGCGGCGTCGTAAGTGTTCACTCCGCCAGAATAGTCCCCGGATCTGCCATCACCGCTAGAGTCGAACAGATGCGAAGTGAAAAGTATGCTGATCATCTGCCGGACCTGGCGCCTGACCACACAGCAGACGGCTTTGTCCGGGTGCGCGGAGCCCGCGAAAACAACCTTCGCAACGTGGACGTGGATGTCCCGCGCGACGCGATCGTCGCCTTCACAGGCGTCTCCGGCTCGGGTAAATCCTCGCTGGCGTTCGGCACCATCTACGCCGAGGCCCAGCGCCGCTACTTCGAATCCGTGGCGCCCTACGCCCGGCGCCTCATCCAGCAGGGGCACAACCCGAAAGTGGAGATGATCACCGGGCTGCCTCCCGCCGTCGCGCTTCAACAGCGCCGCGGCACGCCCAGCAGCCGGTCAACGGTGGGCACTGTCACCACGTTGTCGAACTCGCTCCGCATGCTGTTTTCGCGGGCCGGGACGTATCCGGCTGGTGCGGCGCAATTGGACTCGGATGCCTTCTCCCCCAACACCGCCGCCGGCGCCTGCCCCGAGTGCCACGGCCTGGGCATCGCGCACACCGTCAGCGAAGCGTCCCTGGTTCCCGACACCTCGCTCAGCATCCGGGACGGCGCCATCGCCGCCTGGCCGGGCGCGTGGCAGGGCAAAAACCTGCGCGACATCCTCACCCATCTCGGCTATGACGTGGACACTCCATGGCGGAAGCTCCCCAAGAAGCAGCGCGACTGGATTCTCTTCACCGACGAACAGCCGGTGGTAGAGGTGACGCCCCAGCGCGACCGCGTGGCCAAACCGTACAAGGGCCGCTTCTGGAGCGCGAAGAGCTACGTCCTGCACACCCTCGCCGACTCCAAGAGCAACACCATGCGCGAGCGTGTCCTGGCGTACATGGAAACCGGGCCGTGTCCCCGCTGCGGCGGCACCGGACTGACACCAGAGGCGTTGGCGGTGACCTTCGCCGGACACACCATCGCCGGACTGAACGCCGTTCCCATGGCCGAACTGGCAGAGATCATCCGTCCTACCGCGGAGCTCACCGATTCGGTCACCGCATCACGGCAGCAGAGCTCGGGCGAAGGAAACGAGGTGGCTGTCGCCATCACGCGGGATCTCCTGCAGCGGGTCAACGTGCTGCTGGAGCTTGGCCTGGGCTATCTGGCACTGGGACGCTCCACCCCCACGCTCTCCCCCGGCGAAATGCAGCGGCTCCGCATCGCCACCCAACTGCGCTCCGGGCTGTTCGGCGTGATCTACGTGCTCGATGAGCCATCCGCCGGGCTGCACCCCGCCGACGCCGAACCGTTGCTGGCGGTGCTCGACCAGCTCAAGTCGTCCGGCAACTCAGTGTTCGTGGTGGAGCACAACATGGACGTGGTGCGCCGTGCTGACTGGCTCGTGGACGTGGGGCCGCACGCCGGAGAAGGCGGCGGCGAGGTGCTCTACAGCGGTCCTGTGGCCGGCCTGGCCGACGTGGAGGAGTCCGTCACCCGGGCGTTCCTCTTTCCGGACGGTTCCGCCAGGTCAGCGGCCGACGGTGGCACTCGCCGTGAACCCGACGGCTGGCTTGAGCTGCGGGACATCAGCCGCCACAACCTGCGCGAGCTTGATGCAAACTTCCCGCTGGGCGTCCTGACTGCGGTGACCGGCGTCTCCGGCTCCGGCAAGTCGACGCTGGTCAGCCAGGTGCTCGCGGAAGTGGTCGGCGCCCGGCTGCATTCCGATTCCGGGGCCGGGCCCGCAGACAGGGCAGCGTTGGAGGAGGAACCGGAGGACGCCGGCGAGGTCACAGCACCTTTGTCAGTCGGGCCCGTGTCCGGTCTGGACCGAGTGGACCGGCTGGTGACGGTGGACCAGAAACCGATCGGCCGGACCCCGCGCTCCAACCTCGCCACCTACACCGGGCTCTTCGACGCCGTCCGCAAGGAATTCGCCGCCACGGACGAGGCCAGGTCCCGGGGTTTCGGCGCAGGACGCTTCTCTTTCAACGTGGTGGGCGGCCGCTGCGAGACCTGCCAGGGTGAGGGTTTCGTGGCCGTGGAGCTGCTGTTCCTGCCCGGCAGCTACGGTCCATGCCCGGAATGCCATGGCTCGCGCTACAACCCGGAAACCCTGGAAGTCACCTACCGCGGCAAGAATGTGGCGGAAGTCCTGGGCATGACCGTCAATGCGGCAGCAGAATTCCTGGACGACGTTCCGGCGGCCGCGCGCAGCCTGCAGACCTTGCGGGACGTGGGTCTGGGATACCTCAGGCTGGGCCAGCCCGCCACTGAGCTCTCCGGCGGCGAAGCCCAGCGCATCAAGCTCGCCACCGAGCTGCAGCGAGCCCGCCGTGGCCACACGCTGTACCTGCTGGATGAACCCACCACCGGCCTGCACCCGGCGGACGTCCAGCTTCTCATGACGCAGCTGCACCGCCTGGTGGATGCCAGCAACACGGTGGTCGTCGTAGAACACGAGATGGATGTCGTGGCCGCCGCGGACTGGGTCATCGATCTGGGACCGTCGGGCGGTGACGCCGGCGGTGAGATTGTCGCCGCCGGTACGGCAGCCGCCGTCGCGCTTTCACCCGACAGCCGGACGGCGCCGTACCTGGCCACAGCACTGAATTCCTGAGGCGAAAGAGGCCGCCGCGGACCCGTCTGCGGCGGCCCCCGCTCGACTTGGGCGCCTGTCACATGGGCCTCCAGCCGCCCACTTGACTGTCAATATTGATCTCGATTTGATAACGGGGACTCACTGCTTTACCGTTGAACACATGCCCGCGCCACGCGGGCCCATGAATGCCCGGTGCCGCCTCCACCAGTTACTGCCCGGCCGGCGGACACCGAAATGACCTCTATTTGTCAGGGGCGGGCGGTAGCGCGACAACGTCCGGGGACGGACCGAGCGCGGGTGGCCTCAGGAGCATCCCACCATGAAGAAATCTACTTTCAGCACTGCCGCGCGCCGTGGAGTAACTCTCGCCGCCGTTTCTGTTGCAGGGCTTGCACTTTCCGCCACCGCCGCAAACGCGGCAACCCCCACCGCCAGCACCTCCACCTGGGACGCCCTCGCCCAGTGCGAGAGCGGCGGTAACTGGGCCACGAACACCGGCAACGGTTTCTCCGGCGGCCTGCAGTTCACCCCGCAGACTTGGGCCGCCTACGGCGGCACCGGCTCCCCTCAAGGCGCCTCCCGCGCCCAGCAGATCGCTGTAGCCGAAAAGGTCCAGGCCGGCCAGGGCTGGGGCGCATGGCCAGCCTGCGCCGCCAAGCTGGGCCTGAGCGGCGGCGCTACCGCAGCTGCCCCGCAGATCCTGCCGCAGAGTGCACCCGTCCAGGCCGCACCGGTTCAGACTGCTCCGGTTGCCCAGGCCCCGGTCGCCACCGCGGCCCCGGTCCAGGCTCCCGTGCAGGCCGAAGCCCCCGTCCAGGCCAAGCATGTGGCTGCCGTCGCCGTGAGCGGCGAGACGTACACCGTTCAGGCCGGCGACACCCTGAGCAAGATCGCCGACAAGCTCGGTGTTGACGGCGGCTGGCAGAGCCTCGCCGACGCCAACGCTGCCACCATCGCCGACCCCGACCTGGTGTTCGTTGGCCAGGTTCTGCAGCTGCCTGCCTAATTTGGCGGCCGTGGCCTGCTGACAGTTCCGCACTGTCGTGTAGACCCACCCCTGTAGTCCAACGCCGGGCCGCTCCACTTTGTGGGGGCGGCCCGGCGTCGTTCTTTTAACTGGCTTTTCATACGTCAGCGCGCGAACGTGTTTTCTTCCGCAGCAGGCGGTCATTCGCCACGATGGCCGCCGGGCCGCTCCCCTCTGCGGGGCGGCCCGGCGTCGTTCGCCTGGATCAGTCGGGCGTCCGGACTGTCCGCTTCGCGCACCCGGGCGTCAGGTCGCTGCTGAACCGGGGACGACGCCGGAACGTGACGTTCGCGGGTGGCGCCCGCCGTCGTTTTCCAGCGGTTCTTCCTCTCAAGTCTTTCCCTTAAAGCAATACAACGCCGGGACGTCCCCATTGTGGGGCGTCCCGGCGTCGTTGTCTGTTCAGTTGCTGATGCTACTGCCTGGCAGGCGTCAGGCGGTTACTTCTGAGGCGTCGCCTTAGGCTGCTGCCGGCAGTTCACGAACGATGCGCACCTTCCAGGCGGCGTCGTCGCTCGTGTCCAGCAGGGCCACTGTGCCCGATGCGAGGTGCAGGGCGACCCGCTTGGCGTGGAGCAGCTCCAGGTAGAGGTGCTCGTTCATGCGGGAAGGGGTGTCGATGACGAACTTCACGGCGTCACGCACCTTGCGGTAGTTGGCGCTGTGTTCGCGGTGCCGGTGGAGTTCAAGCTCGTGGCGCTGCTTCACCCGCGGTTCGTGTTTGTTCAGCCAGTTCACTGCCAGGTGCACTCCGATGACCAGAGCGAGCGAGACGGCGTAAATCCACCAGCCCGTCGACATCAGGAACAGCGGCAGGTTGGCAACAGCGACGATCGCGATCACAACGCGCAGGGCCACCAGCCGGCGCAGAGTCAGCGCGACGGAAGCGAGTGCCGTTCGAAAGCGGTGCTGGTCCTTGCGGGCGGCCGCCGGATCGAGCGTAAACTCGTCCAGAACCAGGATGCCGTTTGCCTCGGGGCCAAGCATTTTGCCGTACTTCGGAACGAAGTGCTGAGGCGCCTGTGACCCGTGTGATTTGGCCGCTGAGGGCGCGGGCAACAGGGGCGCGGGAGAGGTAAGAGTCATGTGAGGGCTTCCAGACGCTGGTGAGGTTTCGGCTATCTTAGTGGTCGGCGCACATTGGTGTATGCATAGGTCCACTATGTGAACACCTTTATTTGGGCTGGGCGTTGCGAACGTGTGGGCTCGGACACCGTAATTGGCACATCGGGCGCGGGGCGTCAGACTGAAAGGATGCAAACCTTCCTTCCGTATCCCGATTTCCAGCAAAGCGCTGCCGTGCTGGACCCCGCCAGGCTCGGCAAGCAGCGCGTCGAGGCGCTGCAAACACTGCGTGCGCTGGTGATCCCGGAGTACGGCTGGCAGTCACACCCGGCCATCCGCATGTGGATGGGTTACGTCCCGGCGCTCACCATGTACGGCCTGGCCATGGCCGACGAGTGGACCAAGCGGGGGTTTGCGGACAACACCCGAGACAACATTCGCGAGTTCGCCCCACAGGCGGCCCACCCGGATTACGCCGCCAAAATCGCCATGCCGCCATGGCTGGGCGACCCCGAACTGCACCTGAGCCACCGTTCCAACCTCATCCGGAAGGATCCGCGGTTCTATGCGCCGGTTTTCCCGGACACGGAAGCCGACCTGGAGTATGTCTGGCCTGAACCCCGCCACGAGTTCCTGCCCGAGGACCCGGAGGACGACGTGCTGTGGATCCTGCGCGAGCACGTGGGTGACATCGACCCCGAACGCTTGGACAAAGTGGGACTGCCGGCCGTGGGACGTGCAACCCTGACTGCGGCCAGCACCGAAGACGACTACCAGCCGGTCTACGCGGACTCAGGCTCGCGCCGCCCGTCCAAGGTCGCCCGCAAGTTGCCTCCCAAGCAGCTCGTCAAGAAGCCGTCGCGGAAACGCCAGCGCCAGGAAGCGGCCTTCTCCACCCTGCCCGGCAAGTCGCCGGTGGCCGTACCGTTTGAAGGCGGCAGCAAGTTCGCCGTCGGCATGGTTCTCGGCCGGCCCATCACGCTCGACGACGGCCGCTTCGGCCGCAACTTCAAAGTCACCGAAATCATTGACCGTTCAGCGTTCGACTACCCAGCCCTGCTGCAGGATCCCCGAGTGTTCTTCCCGGTTCCTGCGCTGTAAGGGCACAGAGCTTCCAGGTTCCGGTGGATGCGCGGGCCAAGCCGCTCTCGGCAATCGACGGGCCTCGATTTCCGGAAGAACCGAATATTGATTGCCATGGCACGTGCAGATAAGGGCGAGATCGATGCCCCGTCTGGGCCTGTTGATCTAATACAGTGTTCCTCGTGCGCTTCGCGGTGGAACCGCACGTCATATGGATGGGGGCCAAAATGGCGGCAGGGGACGGGGCTGCCGAACAGTCGCGTTTAGCGGCGGAACGCGCGGCAAAACTGCGTCGCCAGCTCGATCAGGCAGAACGAGCTGAACGAGCTTGGGCGGCGGGCGCGGCAGGCGAAGCCCGAGTGGCGGATGTGCTGGATGAGCTTGAACCGCAGGGCTGGCGAGTTTTGCACGACGTTCGATGGCCGGGACGGCCAAAGGCTAACCTTGACCATGTCTTGGTCGGCCCGGGCGGCGTCATCGTCATCGATGCAAAGAACTGGTCCGGCGAAGTGCAGCTCCGAAACGGTACCCTCCGCCAAAATAGATACTCACGAGAGCGAGAAGTCTCGGGGGTCTTGGAACAATGTTCGGCGGTCGCGGCACTCCTCGAACCGCAACACCGCCGGCACGTCCAGGCCTGGCTGTGCATGGTGGGCCAAGCAACCATGCACGGAATCACAGCCAGCGGTGCACGAATACAAGGCCTCGATACTCTTCGCAACGCCATCGGCGCTCTCCCCGCTGTTCTGGATTTGGTGACCGTGGAGATCATCCACACTTATCTGAGGGAGCTGCTGTCAGGCGGCACGAGTCCAACCCTGCTGACCACCCGGCAGTTGGACATCGGGACACCTGACCTTGCGCGTGATGCGTTGCCAGCCGCTTCACTGGCGACGTGGCGGAGTGCGCGTCACGCCAGCGACAGCGTTGTTCAAGTGCCCACCGGACGCAAGCCGAAACGCCGGAAAACCAAGAGCTGCCTCGGCGCTCTCCTTTACATTGCGTCGATCATCTTTATCCTTGGTGTCCTCGTCAACGTGATGTCCCACTTGTCGCAGCCAGCCCCGCAGGCTCCTCGCCCCACACCTTCCGTCGTAAAGACAGTGCCCTCCCGTTGATGTTCTGCGCAGGCCGGCACACGGCAGACGGGCGGAACTGGCAGACTGGCAGGCATGACTATCCTTCTGGCAGGCTGTGGCGACCTGGGCACCGAAGCCGGGCTGCGGTTCGCTGCAGCCGGGCACCGCGTTGTGGGGTGGCGGCGTTCGCCCGCGAAACTGCCAGTGGAAATCGAAGGGGCGGCGGCTGACCTGAGCACCGCTGACCTTCCGCCGGTCCCGGCAGATACAACCGCCGTCGTCGTTGCCGTTGCCGCCGATTCGCCGACTGAGGCGGCATACCGTGCGGCGTACGTGGACGGCCTTTCACATGTCCTGGACGCGCTCGTGCGCGACGGTGTGACGCCGCGTCGCGTCCTGTTTGTCTCCTCCACCGCCGTTTACGGCGACGCCGGCGGCGATTGGGTGGATGAAAGCACGACGCCGGCACCCGGCAGCTTCTCTGGCCGCATCCTCCGCGAGGCCGAGGATCTGCTCCTGACGCGGCTGCACGGGACGTCCACGACGGCTGTGGTGCTACGCCTCGGGGGCATCTACGGGCCCGGGCGTACAAGGCTAATAGATCAGGTCCGCAGCGGGTCGGCCGTGATCCCCGAAGACAAGCGATACACCAACCGGATTCACCGGGACGACGCCGCCGGCGCAATCCTTCGACTGTGCACCATGGCCGAGGAGCCCGCGCCTGTCTATATCGGGGTTGACGACGATCCTGCCGAACTCGGTGATGTCCTGCGGTTCCTGGCATCGGAGCTGGGGCTCGATGTCCCGCCGTCGGGCCCGGTTGGCGAGGCGCGCGGCGGCAACAAGCGATGCAGCAACGCGTTGCTGCGAGGGACCGGATATTCCTTCGCCTATCCGACGTTTCGTGAGGGATACCGCGACATTCTGGCCGGGGTTGGAGTGCGGCACCCCTAGGCCGTTGCTCTAAGCAGCACCGGCCGCCCGGACCAAGCTCGCTGGGGAAACGGGAACCAGCCCGGACCGAACGAGACCGAACGCAACTTCAACGAGGGGCCCGATGGATTTTCAGCACATTATTGAAGCAGTCGGCAGGTTCATGGACTTCGCAGGCGTGGCTGTAATGGTGATCGGCGCTGTGGTCTCGATCCCCATGGCACTGCGCGGCTACCAGCCCCGGCGCCTGCCCGCCGATGCCGGGCGCATGTCCGTCTACCGCTCGTACCGCCAACTGCTCGGCCGCTCCATTCTGCTAGGACTGGAACTCCTCGTTGCAGCCGACATCATCCGCACCGTAGCCGTCACTCCGACGTTTGAAAGTGTCGGCGTGCTGGCCATCATCGTGCTCATCCGTACTTTCCTGAGCTTCTCGCTGGAACTGGAAATCACAGGCAGATGGCCTTGGCAGAAGGAGCCGTCTGCGGGCGGTTCCGGATCTAAGGGCAGCTCGCAGAGCAGGGAGTCCGCTGTTTCAGAGACGTAGTCCGTCGGTCGGTTCGCGACAACGTTTCCCGCCAGGCCGTGGTCTGTGGCTGTTCGGTCTATCTTCGTGGCCATCCATTTAAGATTTCGCTCCCTTCAACTCGGTTATCCTTGCGCAGCTAAAAATGTCAGACCCCTCTGACAAAGTTTTCCTATGGAAGCCATGGGGGAACACGCAGCGGATCACACCGCGGGCCAGGCGGTAACGCCGGGCCTTAGCGCGGCTTCCCTGTTGCGGGGCCGCGCGCTTCGCAGCGTTCCCGCTTCAGCTTTGCTCACGGATCACGCGGCGTCCGACGGCGGTGCCGCCGCCGGCGGTGCTGTCACCGGCGGGTCTGTCACCGGCGTGACGTCTACTGGCACCGCCTTCAGTGGCGGGGCTGCTGAGGCCCTGGAACAGTGTCTGGAGGCGCTGGCATCGGCAGTCGACGCCGCGGACAACGAACTCGGGCTGGCTTCCTTCCGGGAGGCGGCGGATTTCGCGGACCTGACCGAGGAGCTCTCCCGCCGTGCCGAGCACCTTCAGCTGCTCGCCGCGGCCGCGGTGGAACGGACCCGCACCGAGGCGGTCAACGCCGCCGGACCCGCGGCAAAAGCCACCGGCTGGACCACCGGCTGGAGCACCGACACCGCGGGGGACGTCTCCGGATCCGGAGCGACGTCCGCAGCCGCGGCGCCGGGAACAGCGCCGGGGCCGGCGCGGGTGCGGTCTGTGCCTGCCGATGACGGGTGCCGGAACACCGCCGAATACCTCCGGGTCCGGCTCCGGATCAGCATCGGCGAAGCCCGCCGCCGGCTCGCCCTCGCCG
>NZ_JBFTKK010000030.1:0-42414 GCF_056395905.1 Arthrobacter sp. 05T444 | reverse complement strand
GGCTGGGCGGCCGATGCGGCGGCTATGGCCTGCTCCAGGTCCTGGACGCTGTGGACCGGCGCCTCACCGACTGCTTCTCCGGTGGCGGGGTCAAGGATGGTCCGGGTTTCGCCGGACTCCGGGGTGATCGAGGCCAGCAGGGCATCGTAAGTTTCCATGGGGTACTCCACTAGTAGTCAAGCGATGGTCCTGCTCAGGTGGGCGGGACTGGGATTGGGTAGCGTATTTCAGCTGGCGCCGATGGGGGCGCGGGACTCTACGGCCAGTTGGTCCGCTACGGCTCTGGCTGCGTCGAGGCCGCTTTCGATCGCGCCGTCGATGAATCCTCCCCAGCCGTTGGCGAAGTCGGATCCGGCGAGGCGGACCCGGCCTTCTGGTCTTTGGAGTTCGGCCAGCGAACGGGTGAGGTACCAGGTGTAGTGCATTGGCCAGGTGGATCTGGAGTGTTCGTCGTCGATCCAGTTGTGACCGGCTATTTCGAGGACTTCCAGTCCTGGGACGAGGGAGTCGAGGTGACTTTGGGCAGCTACAGGGTCGTCGACATCGATGGCGGCGGCGTCAGGTCCAAAGCAGACGAGGGTGGTGCTGTCATGGTCAATGTATTCGGCCTGAGCGAAGTTGAGCGCCCCGTTTTCAGGGCCGAGGGCAACGAACCGCTCTTGGCGGCCTTTGACTTTGATCCACAGTTTGGCTCCCTGCCCGGCTTGGCCCTTGGCTGCCGCTGCCAGTTTGGCGGGAGAAAGAGCGGGCTGGATGTCCACGTCGTTCAGCACGCTCAGGGGCAGGGCAAGGACGATTTGCCGGGCCGCGTACTGTTGGCCGTCGGCGGTGTGGACGATGACGCCGGCGTTGTCCTGGGCGATGGAAACAACGTGCTGGTTCAGCCGCAGCTCCGCCGTGGAATCGGCAAGGATGGCCTCAGCGAGGCGGCGGGTGCCGCCGTCGATCTTGAAGCTGGCGCAGGCCTCGAACATGATCTGCCATGAGCCGGTCGCGACCGCGCACCAGCGCAGGGCCTGGGTGTAGGCGGCCTGGTCGAGCTTGCCGTTGAAGTTCAGTGTCCAGAAGGAGCGGAGGAGCTGGCGCTGCTCGTCGGGCAGGTCCAGCCGGTCGATGGCCTCGGAAAGGGTAATGCCGTCGATGTCCGCGACTCCTGGGCTGGACAGTGGCGACCAAGGAAGCGGGAAATAGTGGCGCGAGTCAGCCAGGAGGGCCTGGTTCGGGGCGTCGAGCAGTTCAAGCAGACTGTCCGCGCTGCCTTCGCGTAGCTGGCCGTTGGCGGTCCAGAAGGCCTTGGTGAACTCCGGCCCGGGGACGGGGTTGATCCCGTAGCGTCCCATTTCCGCCCAGACGTAAGGCTGGGTCCAGTGCACCCAGGTGCCGCCAAGTTCGAGGTTGCGGCCCAGCCGTTCGTCGAGGTGGGTGCGGCCTGCGATGCGGTCCCGGGCTTCGAGCAGGGTGGTGGTGTGGCCGCGACGCGAGAGTTCACGGGCGGCGGTGAGGCCGGCGAACCCGGCGCCCACAATGATGACATCGGAGGTTTCCACGGAGATTCTCCCCTTAGCTGTAGACGAAGAATTCGATGGTGGGTTCCAGGACGGTCCAGCGGGTCATCGCACCCTTGGAGAGGGAGGCCATGGACCCGGCTGTGAGGTCGAAGGTGTCGGCGCCCTTGACGTCGATGCGCAGGTGTCCGGAGACGATGTAGATGGTTTCGTCCTGGTCGATGGGCAGGTCGAAGGGTTCGGGCGCCTCCTCGGGCGTGACCTTCCAGATGCCGGAGCTCAGCGCGTCGTTGCCATTGTCGCCGGGGCGGAGAAGCCATTGCACATTCCCGAGTTCGAAGGGTTCGAAGGCTGCGTCGGTGTGCTGGGTGTGGAAGACCTGGGACATGATGTTGCTCCTTGAGTTTGTTGGCCGGACCGGCTGGCCGGGCATCGGTTTGCGGTTAGTGTTTGCGGGTGTCCTGCGGGTACTCGGTGGTGTTTAGCACGCTGAGCCGTGAGTTGAACGGCAGGATGACAGGCTCGGCGGCGGGGTCGTCCCAGCCGAACATCCGCCCGATCGAGCGCTGTTCACGGAGATCCACGAGCAGCACGGCTTCAACTGTCATGACTTTCTCGGTCCAGAAGAAGATGTAAAGGTCTTCGGCGACGGCCCAGGTCATGCAACGGTCCGTATCCGCGAGTCCGGCCTCTCCGCCGCGGACGCAGTTCCAGGTGAACGTTCCCGCATTCAGGTAGATGTGCTCGTAACTCTCCACATCGCTGTAGCGGTAGAAGATCCGCTTCCCGACCAGGCCGGAGGATCGCTCGTGCAGGGATGACGAACCGTCGGCGTTCGAGTGCGTGAATTCTGTGGTGCTCCGGATCCTGCCGTCCACGGTGACGAAGGCGGAGACGCCGCTGGTGACGGCGCCGGTGTTGCGGTCGAAGATGATGGTGACGTTTTCGGCGTCGATGCCTTCACTGCGGACGAAGTCGATGATGAAGACGCCAGGACGGGCTTCGATTGCTTTGTAGGTTGCTGTTCCGCTTCCTGAGGGGCCGGACCAGCCTAGGGAGGACGCGTCCTTGAAGGCGTATTCGGTGATGGAGCCCGCAGGTGCCGGTATGGTCAGGGCCGTGTTGGACAAGGCGGAAGTGGCAGGCAGTGTCTGGTCGCCGAAGCCGTCCAGCATGGCTGACACGGGGGGCCATTCGTCTTCGGGGATGTAGTCCTGGATCTCTGTGGACGTCATTGGATGGTTCCTTTCATCGGGCACGGGGGTGCCCTGGGGATGGGCGTATCGGAAGTGGATGTCAGAGGATTTCTGCGGCGTAATTGATCGCGGGCTTTTGCCTGCCCCGTACCAGTCCGGCTGCGAAGAAGAGCGGGATGCCGATGAGGAGCCAGCGTGCCACGCCGCCAGCGCCGCCAAGCAGGACGTCGTAGTTGTCCAGCGTCAGGTAACCGACAATTACGAAGGCAAGGAAGGACAGTGCGGGAGCGATCACGGTCACCCAGAGGTTGTCGCGGACGCCCGTTCTGGCGAAATAGACGAGGATCGCGGCCGAGGTCACCAACAGGATTGCGATGAACCCGGCCGTACCCAAGGCTACGAACCACGCGAACACGGTGGTAATGGGGTCCGCCCCGGTCAGGAGGAAGGTGCTGATGATGGCCAGAACAACGAGCCCATTCACAAGGCCTGCAAAAGACGGGGCGCCGGTCTTGGAGACCGAGGCGAGCTTGGCGGGGAGTGCGCCGGCCCGTCCGAGCGCAAACAGGTAGCGCGAGAACATGTTGGACAGTCCCAGGAGCATCGCGATGAAGCTGGTGACGACGAGTACTTGCATGGCGACGCTGAGCCATGAACCGGCGCTGGCTTCTGCCAAATCGAAGATCATTCCCGAGGGGTTTTCCGTGGACGCCGCCTGAATTTTGTCGATTCCGATGGCGCCGCTGATGGCCCAGGTGGAAAGTGCGTAGAAAACGCCGATGAACGCGATGACGAGGTAGGCGGCGCGCGGAATTGTGCGTCGAGGATTCTTCGCCTCCTCGGCGAAGACAACGGTTGCTTCGAAGCTGGTGAAGCATGCGAAGGCGAAAAGCAAGGAAATTCCTAAACCGGGTCCGAAGATGTTCGAGCTGGTGAAGCCTTCGAAGGTGAAGATTCCCAGGCCGTTTTGGGCCACGAGAGATACAACCAACGCAGCTATGACCAGCGTTTCGCCAAGGATGAGAACTCCCAGCACTTTCAGGCTTGCGTCGACGCCCCGCATCGTCAGCCCGGTAGTTACCGCCAGAATGACCACGATCCAGACGTAGACAGGAAGTCCGATGCCGGTGAGGCTTTCAATCAGCTGCTGGGCAAACACGCCGAACTGTGCCCATAGGCCGATCTGAAGGCTGAGATAGGTCAGTATCGCGATTCCCGCGCCACCCGTGGCCCACTTGTTGCCCAGGCCTTTGGCGATGTAGGCCACAAAGCCGCCGGCGTTGGTGATGTGCTGACTCATCCGCAGGTAGCCGACCGAAAAGAGAGCAACCAACAGTGCGGCGATGGCGTAGATCACTGGCGTTCCGGGACCGCTGGCGGAAAAGAGGACGGGGCTGGCACCCACGACCGCAGCCATCGGCGCGGCCGCCGCGATGGCAAAAAAGGCAATGGCGACAACACCGAGCCTGTTCGCTCTCAACCGGACCGAAGTCGCCGTGGAGAGGGGATCTTCTACTTCAAGATGTGCGGTGGTCTGACTGGATTCTTGATTCATGGGTGGGTCCTTCAGGAGTGCATTGTCGACGCCGATGCGGAGGGTAGGAAGCCTGCTGTAGCGCGCCGGTGCGCGGCAGCAAAAGGCCAGAAGCTGTTCCTGGGAGGGGCAGATCGTCGGGTGATCTGAGCCACAATTGAAACTATACGTTTGTATAGTTTGAACTGTCAACGGGCGACTTTGCGACGCGTAACGCGGCTAGACTCGCTGTATGAGCCAGGAAACTCGCAAGTTGCCGTACGGAGATGGCCGCGAGGCGCTGCTAGCGGCCGTCATCGACGTGGTCGCAGAAAAGGGCCTCCGAGGAGTGACGTATCGGTCCGTGGCAGCGCGTGCGGGCGTCAACCACGCCTTGGTGACGCACCACTTCGGGTCCTTGGAAGGGCTGCT
Organism: Arthrobacter sp. 05T444; assembly: GCF_056395905.1. Taxonomy (NCBI): domain Bacteria; kingdom Bacillati; phylum Actinomycetota; class Actinomycetes; order Micrococcales; family Micrococcaceae; genus Arthrobacter; species Arthrobacter sp. 05T444. Next base: position 37,768 of record NZ_JBFTKK010000030.1, on the reverse strand, counting down.
GGCCGCCACGATGGAGTGGGCGGTACAGAGGTCCATCCGGGAAACGGGCCTGGCCGGGATCGCGGACTTTGACGATGACTTTGCCGACTCTCTTATTGCATCGGTCTCAGCTGAACCCGAACTGCAACTGTTCCAGTTCGAAATGATCCTAGAGTCGAGGCGCAATCCGCAGATCCGTTCCATGGTGGAGCGTCTCTACGAGAACTACGTAAGCACTGTTGAAGAAGCCTTGAGCAAACGGGGACTGGACACCAGCGGTGAGGCCTCCTTGGCCATTTTCGCCGCACTTGACGGCCTCATGCTGCAATTCCTCACGATCAGCAACCCGACCAAAATCAGGTCAGCAGTGGCCCAAGTAGGCCAGCTGGTGGCCGGACTTCGGGAGTCCAGCAACGGCAATGACGATCCCCGGCACCAGGTGACCGCGACGAGCTAGCGTGCCGCTGCCCTGCCGCTGAGCGCCTCGACCAAGCGACCGGGGCGCTGCAGTTCTCGTTCTCACAGACGAAGGATTTCAAGAACGGGTTGATTCGGGAATCGCGGTGCTGGTGGCGAGCTACCGCATGCGACGCGCCTACCTCATATCGGCTAGTCCGGTTTGCCGACAATCACCTGCGACGGACTGTGCGTGACGTAGCCATTAGCCCAGGAAAAGAGGGCCTGGAGCTTCTGCTGGAAACCGGGCAGCAAGGCGAGGTGAACTCCCAGCCAGGAGACGAACGCCAGCGGGCCTTGCAGTTGGATACGCTTGCGGCCGAGTTCGGCGACTGCGGCTCCGCGGCCGACCATTGCCATGTAGCCCTTGTCCCAATAGACGAACGGCTGGCGCATTTGGCCGGTGAGGTCAGCGTAGATGTTGCGGGCGGCCCATTTGCCGGACTGCTGGGCGACCGAACCGAGCTGGGGAAGTTTGGCGCCCCTGGCATCGGTGATGTTGGCTGCATCGCCCAGCACGTAGACGCCCTCGGCCCCGGCCGCGGTCAGATCGGTCAGCACGTCGATGCGTCCGCCTTTCCCCTGCGGCAGGCCGGACTCGGCGATGATTTTTCCGGCCTGCAGGCCCCCGGCCCACACAACGATCTTGGCTCGAATGACGGTGCCGTCCGCGAGCGTGACGCCGTCGGGACGGACGTCTGTCACGCCTTGGCCCATGTGTAGTTGTACCCCGAGTTTCACCAGACGGTCACGGGTATACGTCTGTGATTTGGCGGAGAACGCCATCAGCACGTTCGGCACCATATCCACGAGATGGACTCGACACCGGCCCGCAAGGCCGGGCGAAAAATACTTCGGCACAATGTACTTGACGTTCTCTGCCAGCGCACCGGCGGTCTCCACTCCGGTGGGGCCACCGCCGACCACAACGACGTCCACGCTGCCCGCATGTTCACGGTCCGCCTCATCCAGGACGCGGGTGAGGGAAGCGCTCAGCCGCGTGGCGTCAGCCACTGAATACAGCGGATAGGCGTGTTCTTCGGCGCCCGGAGTGTTGAAGAAGTTCGGGACGGCACCTGTGGCAATTACGAGGATCCGTGCCTGGTGACGGGAACCGTCGGCCGTGGTGACGGTTCGGGTGACGGAATCGATCGCCGTCACCTCCGCCGTGAGGACGCGCACGCCATTTATGCCGCGGAACACGGAACGAAGAGGCCGAGCCACCGCCGACACGCCGATCTGCGACGCCGCCACCTGGTACAGAAGGGGCTGGAACTGATGGTAGTTGTTCACGTCGATCAGGAGTACCCGAATGCCCTTGCGGCCGAGCTCCTCGGCCGCGGTCATGCCGGCAAACCCACCGCCAACCACGATGACCTGATATGTATCGTCCATTCGAGCAACATACCGTGCGGGTCAGCTGCGCAACAGGGCACGTTTGTGGCTCCGGGAAGCTCCGGCTTCCCCGGCCCGCCGGTAAGAGGGTATGGGGTTACTGAGGGCCTCCGCGGGCCGTGAAGATGTCAGATACCTCCACTAAGCCCCGGGGCCTCCTCACTTCAAGGCTTATGTCACCCACGTCATGGCCTGGAAGGCGGCTTCATGCTTACTTCGCGGGCTTTCCGAAATGGCTGTATCTTCAGGTCCGATCAAAGGGTGACGAAAGCTCATCCGGATGCAGCTCGGGTCTGGCTCGGACAAGACGGAGGGGATGGCGGAACGACCGTCCCGACCAGGCTATCCACCGCCATCTCGACCTTCGTGCGGACGTTTACGCGGCCGCTGACCAGCCGTCGGCAGCAGCCGCCACCACTACAACGCGCCAAAGCCTTGAAGCCGACAACCTGAACCTGCGGGCCAGCGTCCGCCGTCAGACTCAGCACATTGCCGACCTGGAAGCCCGGCTGTCGGAGCTCCTCGGCGAGCAGGCCTACTCCCGGACCGGACTCGGCGCATCTCGCAACCACGCCGCGCTCGAGGAACAGAACCACACACTGCAGAACGAGATCGAAGAACTGCGGGCCAAGATGCAAGACCAGGAGGAAGAACTAGGTGCCGCCCGGGAGGCGAACCGTCAACTCATAGGGCAACTCAACAGGCCGGCGCCAAGTGATGGTTTGGATGGCCGCCGCGGCACGATGCAAGATGCGACCCGCCAGGACTGAAGCCCTTGGATATCCCGGGGAAGCATCGCCTATGTGGTCCTTAGTGCCGGTTACTACGCCAGGCTTCGACCGTTCGGTTGATATAGGTCTCGACGCTGGCGCTGACCTTGGTGGACGGGTCAAGCAGCCATTGCAGCCCGATTCCGTCCAACACGGCGGTGACCAGGCGAACTTCTATCTCGATTTCGGCTGAGGTGAGCGGTGCCACGTCGCCGGCGTCGACCGCTTGCCGGAGATGGAGTGCGAGAGTTTCGAGGTTGTCCGTATAGCGGCGTTGAATGAAGACGTGAGCCGGATGGGCCGGGCTGGATGCCTCGGCCGCGATGGTGGTGAACAACTCGAGCAGCCCCCGGTTGCTCAGATGCGCAGTCATGACCTCAGGTAGTCGGCGGAAATAGTCCAGACCGAGAACACCCGTGAGGCTGGCTTCGACAGTTCGTCGGTCCCACTCCTGCAGCACTGCCGTGAGGAGTCCTTCCTTGCTGCCGAAATGCTGCAGCAGCGTGGCGTGGGAGACCCCGACCCGGTCAGCGATGGTCCGGATCGAGCCACCCGCGTAGCCGTTCTCTCCGAAGACCGCGATGGCGACAGCGACGATCTGTTCACGCCGCCGGATTCCGGTGCGGTAGGGACCCCGTGAGGTAGTCCCTGTGCTATTCGACATAGGTTCCACCTTCTCATGAATCCGTTGACCAAAACCTACCACTCGGTTACAGTTTATCTCCAGATAGGGGCGCCGTCGACAGCAGCCTCGACCACGACTCCCACGACGCAAACATCCTCCCTGACGTCCGGCACCTGCCAAGCCCGGCCGCCCGCCAACCACCATGGAAGACAAGGAACTCTGATGGAATACTCAGTCCTCGGCTCGACCGGCGTAAAAGTGTCCCGGATTTGTCTGGGCACCGCCACATTTGGCGTCGCACCGACCGCGCAGGATGCCGACCAGGTCGTTGGCGCAGCTATCAACCTGGGGATCAACTTCGTCGACACCGCCGACGTATACGGCAACATGCCGGTCTTCGACCGGCCCGGTGCCCCCGTCGCCGCTGATCGTGAACCCTCCGAGCAGATCCTCGGCCGTGCCCTCCGCGGACGTCGCGACGAGGTGGTGATCGCTACCAAGTCCAACGGAATCGTCGGGCACGACATCAACGACCGTGGCCTGTCACGTCGACACATCATCCGTCAGGTCGAGGCGAGCCTACGCCGCCTGGAAACTGACTACATAGACCTCTACTACGCCCACGATCCCGACCCGGACACGCCGTTGGAGCAGACCCTGGCGGCATACGACGATCTCATCCGGCAGGGCAAGATCCGCTACGTTGGCTTGTCCAACCATCCTGCCTGGCAGGTTACACAAGCCCTGTGGATCGCGGATGATCGGCGTCAGCAGGCGCCCGTCGCCGCCCAGGTAAAGTACAACCTCATCGATCGGGCCGCCCAACGTGAGCTGGTGCCCGCCTGCCAGCGGTTCGGGCTGTCGATCGTTCCCTACGCGCCGCTGCACGGCGGCCTGCTTGCCGACCTTCGCGTTCTGGACCGGGACGTCTCGGGTGACCAGCGTTTCGCCGGAGCAGGGTTCAGCGACGCCGAGATTGCCGTTGCTCGGCAGGTCGAGCGTCTCAGCCGTACATGGGGACTGGCGCCGTACCAAGTTTCGCTGGCCTGGCTGTTGTCCCGCCCGGCCGTCGCTTCCGCCATCGTCGGCGCCGAAACCCCCGACGAGCTCCACGCCAACGCCACAGCGGCCGACGTCAAGCTCGAACAGTCGCAGCTGGACACACTCACGGCGTTGGCCAGCGAACCGGCAGCCTTCCATCACCGCGCCGGCACCGGACCGGAACGGCCACCCGTCACGACCGCCATGCCATCAACCGACTGAGTGGCTCAACCTCGCCACTGAGCAGGTCTTGCGCCGGCACCAACCGCAGCCGGTCCCTCGCTCGACTGCGTACCCCAGCCCTTCATCACAAAGGAACAATCATGCCTCAAGCCGACCAGGACACCATCGGCCTCCTGACCGCCTACTTCGACGCCATGGAGGCCAAAGATCACGAACGGCTGGGTTCCTACTACGCCGACAACATCACCCTGACCTTCGCCAACGCACCGACCATCGCCGGGCGCGACGCCATGCTGGGCCAGATGATTACCCTGCTCGGCAAGGTCAAGTCGCTGGCCCACCCGCTGATCAACGTCTGGCAGGAAGACGGTGGGGTGGTCATCGTCGAGGTCACCAGCATCTGGCGCCTCCACGACGACAGCGAAGTGAACATCAACGCCTGTTCGATCTTCACCCTCATCGACGGCAAGTTCACCGACCAACGCATCTACGTCGACAACGCCCCCGTCGAACGCTTCCTCAGTTGACCAGCGTACGAAAGGACCGCTCGTGGCTCGCATCCTGATCACCGGTTCCGCCCAAGGGCTCGGTCGAGCCGCCGCCACCACCCTGCTCGACGAAGGGCACCAGATTGTCGTTCACGCCCGCGACACCAACCGCGCGGCCGCGTTGACCGACTTGGTCGATCGCGGTGCGGCCCTGGTCGTTGGCGATCTTGCCAGCGTTCAGCAGACCCGCCACCTCGCTGACCAGGTCAACCAGCTCGGCCCGATGGACGCCGTCATTCATAACGCGGGAGTCTACGGCGACCGCGATCGTAACCCCAGCCCTGAGGGGCACCCGCGGGTGCTGGCGGTCAACACCCTCGCCCCCTACCTACTGACCGGGCTGATTCAGAAGCCAGACCGGCTGATCTACCTCACCAGCGACATGCACGTCAGCGGCGACGGCAACCTCAGCGACCTCGACTGGAACACCCGCCGGTGGAACGGCACCCAGGCCTACTGCGACAGCAAGCTCTTCGTCACCGCACTCGCTCTCGCCATCGCCCGCCGTTGGCCAGACGTCATGAGCCACGCGGTCGACCCCGGCTGGGTACCCACGCGCATGGGCGGCCCTTCCGCCCCCGACGATCTTGATCAAGGCCACCTCACTCAAGCCTGGCTCGCGGTCAGTGGCAGCCGAGATGCCACCCGCAGCGGCCAAGTCTGGCACCACCGCCGACCAGTCTCCATCGCCGCCGAAGCTCGCGACAGCAGCTTCCAAGACCGACTCCTCAAGCAGTTGGCCGAGATAACGGGGATTGAGCTCGAAGGGTAGTTGCGCGCAAGACACCAAACCGTCTAGAGGCCAGCCCACGGAGAACAAGTGAGCGACACTTATCGCGCACGAACAACTGCACTCTCACGAGGCCAAACGTCAGAATGGCGCCACTGACGCCAATAGAATACCGGGTCAGGTCCTTACCCTGGCGCGACCACGGACTGGCCCGATTCCGATCCCTAAAAATCAGAACACGATAACCACCAAACTTGGGCTCGAAAAGCATCTGGTCAGGCAAGGCAGAAGCCGGCGGGATGCCCTTCACCCCCTTCGCCAGCGCAACCTCCAGCGGCGGGCGAACCCCCGGCGATTCCCCCGGGCGAAGCGCCGGGGGAATCGTGTCACCGAACTGCGACATGCCCTCAGAATAGGCCTCTTTAGGCGGCCGCGATCTGTTCAATGGGTGGCCTGATGAACCGCTGCACGGGTCCTGAGTGCCCTTCCTTCAATCGCCCCTGATGGCCGCATGGCCCTGCCCGTTAAGCTTGCCCTCGAACGAGCCGAATCTACCAAAGCGCAGGCGCGTCTCGGAACCCTAGCAATACGAGACGGGAAGGTTTCTAGACACCGAGTTAGCTGGGCACAACGGTGAGCAGCTGCTTCCTGGTAGCGTCGCGCTGAGGGAACAAGTAGTCGACGGAGAACACGAAGTCCTCAGCGGCCATCAGGCAACTTTGATCTAAGTTCTTCTGCATGGGAAGCGATGGCCTGACGCTGGTCTCGGGTGAATCTTCTAGCCTGCAGGTCGAGGACTGCCCGGCTGCACAGCTCTCCTACACCCAACAGCTGACCCACCCGACGGATTGCTTCGTCCCCGTCCTCTGAATCCTCAATCATCTGGAAGACCTCGTCACGCCGATCCATCGCCTGTACCAGGGCATCGACGACCATCAATTGTTCCCTTGTCTGCCGCTCATCCTCATCCATGCGGCGATTCTTGCACGACGGAAGTCATTGGGGCATTGCGTCCAGTTGGGGATCCTTCACCAGATAGCTCAGTTGAAATGAGGACCGAAGGCTATGGCATCCAGATCATGGGCAGTTACTGTGGCTCCATGAGGGACAGGATGCTGCTGATCATGTGCGGGACGACAGAGGTTCCTGCTCCGTGCTGGTCTATAAGCTGGAGACCGACTGACGGAAGGCTGGCGCCGTGCGGAAACTGATCTACGGCATGAACCTGACCCTGGACGGCTACATCGCCGCGGCCGGCGACGACATCGGCTGGAGCGGGCCGAGCGACGAACTGTTCCAGTGGTGGCTCGACCAGGAGGTGGCTAGCAGCCTGTCGCTGTACGGCCGCAAGCTCTGGGAGACCATGAGCTCCTACTGGCCGACCGGCGACCAGCAGCCCAACGCCACCCCGGCGGAGATCGAGTTCGCGCGGAACTGGCGGGACACGCCGAAGGTGGTGTTCTCCTCGAAGATCGACAAGGTCGATTGGAACACGCGCCTGGTCACCGGCGACGCGATCGCCGAGATCACCCGGCTCAAGGCCGAGGACGGAGGCCCGATGAGCGTCGGCGGCGCAACGCTCGCCGGGGCGGCCATGCGGGCCGGTCTGATCGACGAGTACGCGCTGGCCACCCATCCGGTCCTGGTGGGCGGCGGCACGCCGTTCTTCACTGCGCTGGACAGCTGGGTGAACCTGGACCTGGTCGAGACGCGGACGTTTCCCGGCGGCGTGGTCCTAACCAGGTACGAGACGAGGCGCTGAGCGCGTTCCTCCGAGCGGTGGAGGAATCGATCCACCACCCGCGGCCCCACGTCGGGTGGCCAGCAGATGGAAGTCCGACTCACATCTACCGCTGGGCCACGCCCTGCTGAGGATCGCTTCTTACTCTCAACAGTTAGGTGTTCTTCAACACGATGTTGTCTCCAATGCCGAAGACACAGACACTCCCGGCAGGTTGGGTTGGACCTACGCAGTTTGCCATAGGATCCCTGACTGCGGCGCGTTGACCACGCACGGCTGAGCAGCCGTGGATGGTTCTGCTCTGACTGGATTAGTCCTTTAGTTATCCAAAAGGAACCTGTCGATCAGGTATTGGATTCCTGCCAGGGCGGAGACTAGGACGAGCATGCGGCACCCCAATCGCCCAAACGTGTGGCCAATCGAGAATGAAACTGCGATTCAAGGACCAACCCCGAACGAGGCAGTTGGAGAGGACTAATCCACGCGATGAGCCGCCAGCCCTCATCTGAAGAGATTCGTAGATCACGCGTGGCCGCCCGGCGAATGGTTATGAGCTTTGAGGGCGATCCGTCTATCGGCCTGTGACGCCGTCCGTGACGCTGCTTACCGCGAATCTTGCGCAGGACTTTTGGGGATAGTTTGTCGCCCTGCTGCGCAGCCTTCTTCAGTAACGCCCTGCCCTCCCGCACTTGGCCAGAATTCCAAAGCGCAAAGCCCAAGTTATGAAGTGCGCTGGGTTCACCCTCTGCGACGCTGCGTCTGAGGAGTTCAATTTCCGTCTGTGGGTTGCCCACCTTCGAATAAAGATCCGCCAGCACGATCAAAACCTCTACCTTGCCGTTTTCCAGATGTTTTTCCCGTAGATTGATCGTCATCTGTGGTGTGGATGAGTTCCACGGCGGCCTCAGGGCTCGTTTCGCATCCTTCGCGTAGGACCTCCACGGCGGACAGTTCATCGCCTACTGCTCTGTACGATCTGGCCAAGCGGAGCGGCACGAGAGGATTTTCGCCAGCGAGGCGCAGCCATTTTATGGCCTGAAGATGTTTGCCCATCTCCAGGGAGGTTTCTCCCAGATAAATAGGCCGCCTGAGGATCCCCTATTTCCAACGTCTTCTGGAATTGAGCTATTGCTTCCTTGGGCCGGTTGATGCCGCGAAGGAACCAGCCATAGTTCAGGTAGGCTTCCTTCACTCCGTGCTCGATGGCAAGAAGGTACGAGACTTCTATCGCTGCATACTTGGGAATCTGAGTGAGGTCGTTTGCAGCGTTGAAGAGCCCGTCCTGATCTTTGAACAGGATCAGTTCTACGGATGAACGAAAGTCCACGGGTTCTGGATTCGAGCTCATATCCTGCCTGTATTGGAGGCTCCGACGCCAAACGTAGCGCAACCTTATCGTCCGCCAGGCGCGTCTGTTGATATGCCACGTGTGTCGATTACTGTCTTGCCTGGGTTCCATTTGCGGGAACCTCTGCCGGCCCTCCGCTGCAGCATTACATACGCTGACGTTTCCTGGCCCGAACGAAGCCCATAACTCCGACTAGAGCGAGCAGGCCCCCTAATGTTTTGACCACTCCGCCGGCGACCTAAATTGCGAGGGCGATCCCGCACAATCTCTTCAGCTTTCACGGGCTCCTCCAGTCGATTGGGTTCAAAATCCTTGCCCTGTTCGGAGCCTACAATCTTTCGCTCAAGTTGCCGGATACAAAGACAAAGCAAAGGGTCCCTCTGTCGAGTTGACCTTGTACCGCCAAGTCCACGCTAACGTCCCGAAAGCGGGTGGCTCACTTACGTCCCGCAAGCCGGTCGATGGAAGGGCACACCCCTTGATTTCTCGAACGTGTGAGGGGCAGACATCGGGATGCCCCGTATGCCCTGCCCGGTTTACCGCCCCGGTGAACGTCCCCGAAGTGGAGCATGGAAAGTCTTATAACCCTAGGGATACGAGGCACGAGGTTTCAAGACACCGAATCGATTAGGAGAAGGGTGTCGGGCTCCCTCAGAAGGAACGTAAACCGGACGCCCCCTGATCAGTAACCTTTACAGGGGCCTGTGGGCCTCATTTTCCCTAGGACGGGCGCTACTGGAACGCGCCAACCCCGGCGCTAGATATTTCGGTTGGTAGATTGGGATCATCTCCAGAACCAGAGGTAATGAGGTGGCCAGTCATGACGACGGCAGGAAATGGCGACCGAGGAAGCCTGCTGGCGTTGCTTTCCGACAAGGAATTTTGGGAACCAAACGGCCGTGTCGGCGTGATCACCCAGGGTAAGTACACCAACAGGCTGATTCTTTTCCATCCGGAGCCAACGCCTGGTCAATGGGCGGAAGTCGTCAGCTCCTCATTGGAAGAAGGTCCCCTGGATTCCTATATTTTGGCTGATGAGTATGCCGCGAACGTCCTCGAGGAGTACGGTGTTGTGTGGCTAGCCAGAAGCAACGAGGAAGTCGCCTTGGAACAGACGGTTTTCGATTGGCGACAGGTGTTTAGACCGGCACGGCGAAGTCTGAAGCAGTCGATCAGAGAGCTATTGGGGCGAAACCAACCGGAGTGAACGGGAGGAACTTTTTGAGGGCCCCGATGGTGATGGCACAACTTATTTCGGATTCCCAAGCCAACAATTGTCGCTTGTGTGAGTAGTTTCTTGCCCCGGTTGGGAACCCCGTGCGGGATAGTCCGGCTAGCTCGGCCTGGTCTGTCTTTGAAACCTTCAAAACGATGCATTAGGTGGCGGGTAGAAGGGCGGATTCAACGGCGACAATTTTCGAGCCGTAGAGTCGGTCCATATTTTTCTGGATGCTTCCGTCGTCGTAAATGACCCTGACAAAGACATACCCGTTTTCGACCTTTGCATAAAGCAGCGCTGGATCACTGGATTGCGACAGATCGTTTCGGATCTTCCTCAGCTGATCCGGCGTGCCAACGCCTCGATGCGCTGTGTCCATTCGAGGGTCCTTTGGCCATGGCGCGGACTCATTGGGTCCGAGAGGGCGTGGAGGTGTTTGCCCAAGGGTGAAGGTTGTGCCGTCCCACGTCCCCTGCAGCAGGTAAGTTCCCCACGTAACCATCCCTGCGGTTTCCGAGCCCCTGACAGAGTTCCAGTTCCAGCCGTCAATGACTGGTCCCAAGGCTAGAGTGTCGGTGCCTTCCTCGCATAAATGCCACTTTAGGCGGAATAAGCCTCGGGGCTCCTGGTGGGGCCAGATACGTCCGTCCAGCCGGGGCCAAGAAGGATTGACATAGTCAGCGCCAATTCGCGGAACGCCGACACTGACCTTTGCACGAAACACTGCACGTGTGGAGTTGGTCGCTCTGTGGCGGCGTTTTTTGGTCGCTCCGTGTCGCAACAGTTCCCGTAAGGCGAGCACCCATTCCCAATACATCGCAGCCGCACGTGAGCAGAGGCGCATCTCATGACCGCCGACACGAAACGCCGAGGCTAGTCGACGCACCGGATCGCGTCGCAGACGTTCACGGCTGGGCGTGACGCTCCAACGCGTCCAGAGTCGTCTCGGGCGATGTGTTGAAGCAGAAGGTGATTCCGGGCGATTCCGCATTGCACACGTTGATGATCCGTTCGAAGAGCTCGGTGTACTCCGGGATCATCCTGATGCCGCCCCCGATCATCACTAGGCCGAAACGATCACGACCGAACGCCGAGCGAATCTCTGCTTCGGCCTCGTCCGGGGAGGTGCCGATCAGGCAGTTGACGGCGTCGAAGCCGGCGGCCGTAGTGGCCCCGAACCCCGCTTCGATCCGTTCGGTCATCGTGGCCTCGTCGAGGCCAGGAGGCAGCTTGCTATAGTCGAGGGCTCGCGCGTGGATGCCGATCATGAGGATTCGAGTCATGGCCTCATTGTGGCATGCACGCCTCACCAACGAATTAGCCAAACCGCACCACCAATCAGGCGGGCCCGCTGGATCCTTGCTCGACCCGCCCCGCCCCGCCCCAGATGAGCTGTTCCTGTAGTGCAGAGGACTCCTGACGTTCCGTGCAGACGACTTCGGAAAATGACACCCCTAGGGCAGTCTCACTATCGGTCGTTCGCGAGATGAGTGGTTCAGTCGTTCCGGTGCCGTGTGCGAAGTCGATTCTGTTCGGTGGGGCGGCGAAAGGAGGCAACACCGAAGCGGTCTAGGCGTCGCGGGGTGTGTTGGATTTCGTGGGTGCCGGCGCCGTTTCCTGCTCTTCCTCCTGGGTCGCCGCCCAGCTCGCCAGAAGCCGAAGAGCGTCCGCCGTCGGTGTTCCCGGCTCCGCCGTGTAGATCAGGAGGCTCCATCCCTGATCGGCCATCAGCTCGCTGGCCTCAAACAGAAGGTCCAGGGTGCCGACGATCGGGTGGTGGAAGTGTTTGAGGCCGGTTGCGTGCCGCCGGACGTTGTGGGCGCCCCATTTGGTCCGGAACTCCTCGCTCCGGGTGGAAAGTTCACCGATCAGGTCCTGGAGGTCTTTGTCGTACGGATCGCGGCCGGCTTCGGTCCGGAGGATCGCGACGATCGCGTCGGCAGTGCCATCCCAGTCGGGGTAGAAGAGCTCGGCCTTCCTGCGGTCCAGGAAGGCGTGGCGGGCCAGATTGACCGGCCGTTCGGCTGAGGCGTAGGCGTCAACGTGCAGCGCTCTGCCGAGCGCGTTCGCGGCGACGATGTCCATCCGGCCGTTCCGCACCAGTGCCGGGCCGCCTGTGATCGCGTCGAGGGCGAGCTGAAGGCCGGGGCGGACCACGGGGTCCCGAGGTGAGCGGCGCTGGCGGCGGCCCGGGGAGGCCGAAGTGGCCCGTGCCAGATCGAAAAGGTGCTCGCGTTCGGCTTCGTCAAGCAGAAGTGCACCCGCGATGCTGTGAAGGACCGCGTCAGACGCTCCAGTGAGATCCCCACGCTCCAAACGGGAGTAGTACTCCACGCTCATCCCGGCCAGCAGCGCGACCTCGGTACGGCGAAGCCCGGGGACGCGCCGGTTCGGCCCGGGTGCCAGACCGACCTGGTCCGGCCGCACTTTCGCCCGCCGCGTCGTGAGAAACTCACGAACTTCGTCTCGGTTCCGCTCAGTCATGACACAACACTACGAGCGGTTTCTCTAGCGTGGGGTTCCCCGCCAGGACACCCCTCAGGAGGGAACCCCGCCCGCGCGGATGATGAGGTTCGATAGTGGAAGCGGCCCGACACCGCCTCAGGGCCAATCCCAGCCCCCAGCCATCTCCTCCAGAGGAAAACCTTGTCTCAACGCGAAACAACAAGCCCCTCCCCGGTTCCCGTTCCGGTCACGACGGATGGGCCACAGGCGCGAGTCACACTAGTGCTGGCCTCTCTCGGGTTCTTCCTCATCACTCTCGACATCCTGATCGTGAACCTCGCGCTGACCAGCATCGGCAAGGAACTCGGCGGCGGAACCGCCGGCCAGCAGTGGGTCATCGATACCTACACACTCATGTTCGCAGCGTTGCTGCTGTTCGCGGGAAACCTCTCGGACCGGATCGGCGCGAAAAGGGCCTTCGGAATCGGTATCGCCGTGTTCCTGGTGGCCTCGATCGCCTGCGCCATCGCGCCGACTGCGGGCTTGCTGATCGCCGCGCGCGTCGTCCAGGGTGGTGCAGCGTCGGTCATGCTTCCCGCCTCAATGGCATTGATCCGGCAGGCCTTCCCCGACCCGAGACGTCGCGCACACGCCCTCGGGATCTGGGCCGTCGGCGGCGCCGTCGCCGGGGCCGTGGGTCCACTTGTCGGCGGCCTGCTCACGACCATCAACTGGCGACTCGTGTTCGCGATCAACCTTCCCGTCTGCATCGCAATGCTCGTACTCCTGGCCTCCGTCGCCACCTCGCCGCGCCGGCCGGTTTCCTTCGACTGGGCCGGACAGACCACAGCGATCATCGCCCTGACCGCGTTGATGTACGGCCTCATCACCGGAGGAGCTGAGGGCTTCAGTTCGATGCCAGTCGTGCTGAGCCTGATAACCGCAGCCGCGGGCATCACGGGATTTCTCCTGATCCAGGCGCGCAGCCGGCATCCCATGATGCCCTTGGAGTTGTTCCGCTCTTCCGGAATGCGAGTGTCCCTTGCTGTCGGGTTTTCGTTCATGGCGAGCCATTTCGGTACCGTCTTCGTACTCAGCCTCTTCCTCCAACAACACCTCGGACTGACACCGCTCCAGGCCGGACTCGTCTTCCTGCCCTCCGCGGCGTTCAGCGTCGTTGGAAACATCGTCAGTGGAACTTTCGCAAACCGTTTCGGGCCCCGGACGCCAATCGTTCTCGGATTGACGATTATGATCCTTGGGCTCACCGCCATGATTATCACCGCACCGATGGGGTCCCCGCTCCTGGTGGGAGCCTTCCTGATCCTCACCGGCTCCGGCGGATCAGTTGCGATGCCGCAAGTCACCTCCGTTGTCCTCGCGAGCGCGCCAAGTGAGAAGGCGGGCACCGCAAGTGCCGTGTTCAACACCTTTCGGCAGGTCGGCGGCGCTGTCGCCATCGCTGTCTTCGGCGCCCTTATCGCCGACCGCTCCAACTTCGTCCACGGGATGCAGGTCAGCTTCATCATCGCCGCATCCCTGCTCTCGCTCACCGCCCTCGCAGCCCTTTCCGTCCTCCGGCCGGCCACCGACACTCAAACGTCTCCCTCACACCGCACGCCTCTAAAAAAGGTCCCATAAGAAACCGACCCCGCGAAGAAGGCCCCTCAGCACAGCAGGCTTACCTCGCGGCGTCCCAAATGCTGTTTCCTAACGGGACGGCCGGGGGATGCGAGCACGCCAAATAGTGCCGCGAAAAACGGGCCATATAGTCCTGCGATTCACACCGCGAGGGTGCCTTATCTGCGATCTCGTAGGCGTCTCACAACCCTTGAGATACGACACGTCTCACCGACTGAACGACCGCGGCGACGGCAGTGCCTTAGTTTTCGTGGAATCGTTGGAGTTCGTCCGCGGCTCGTAACTACGTCTCACAGCCTTCTGGTTGAATCGCTGTATCCACCGTTAGTTACGAGACACATCTCTGATTTCGCAGTTCCAAATGGGGGATTGTGGTCATGACTGCCTGCGTAGCATTCGGATCTACGCTGCCGCTTTTGAGCCCCGTCGCTTGCGAAAGAACTGGACTAACTGCCGACGGCGGTTGCCTCAGGACCCGCCGTCGGGCATTCCGGCATCAAAGCCCGGCCGGCGCGGGCGGGTTCCGGGCGGCGATGAGGGTGGTGATCCAGACAATGGCGGCGAGCACGGCGTAGCCGGCGGTGATGGCGGGGAGGCTCAGGACCCGGCTGGCCTGTCCGGCGATGAGGCTGGGGACGGCGGACCCGGTGTACGAGATAGCGTAGATCACGGCAAGCAGGCCGGCGCGCTCCCGGGGGAGCGCCTCGGGCAGGAGAGTGTTCATGCTGCCGGAGGTGGCGATCCCCATCCCGATGCCGCCGACGACGCCCGCACCGATATACAAGCCAAGGATGCCGGCGCTGCTGGCGAACGCGAGGCCGATGCCTGCGGCGGCGACGAGCGTCATCCCCGTGCGCTGCGCGGCCGCGGGTGTGAAACGCCCGGCGATGAACCCGCCGAGAAAGCTCGGCGCCATGTAGGAGGCGAATACGGCGGCCGCGACGAGCGGACTGTGCGAGCCGAGATCCTCGGCCGCGATGGAGGGGCCGAACGAGGTGAAGTACCCACCGAACGCCCAGGTGGCGACAAAGACGCCGGAGGCGATGGGCAGGTAGGGGCGGGACGCGTTGGGAACGACGAGCCGTGGGATCAGTGAGGACCAGGCGCCGGCGGTGCGGGTGACGGTCTCGGGGCGGGTGGCGAGGGCGATCGCGCAGCCGAGCAGGATCACGGCGAAGACGCAGAAGGTGAGCTCGCGCGGGGCCGGCGCGAACTGGACGAGCACCCCGGAGAGGAAGACGCCGAGGGCAAGTCCGACGGTGGCGCCAGCAGCGGTGACGGCCGCGACAAGCCACCTGGGGCGCCGGGGTGCGGTGTCGACGATGTAGGCGCCGATGGCGCTGGAGGCCAGGCCGGCGGCAAGTCCTTGAAGGGCCCGGCCGAGCAGGAGCGGGAGGGAGCTGTGGACCCACAGCAGGGTGAGGCACCCGGCGATGGCGATCAGGAGCGCGGCAATCGAGACCGGACGGCGCCCGTGGTGGTTGGAGAGCCGGCCGAGGACGAGCAGGGCGAACACGGCGCAGACGAAGTAGGTTACGGCGGCCAGCGAGAACTGGTCATTGGTAAGGCCGTCGGCACTCCGGTAGGTGTCGTAGAGGGGAATGGCTGCGGCTCCGGCGGCGAACACCGAGACGAACGAGACGGTGGCCGCGACGAAGCCGCGCCCTTCGGCGGGGGCGGCGACATGGCCTGGGCTGGGATGTGTTTGGGTCATGTGCTTCCTTAGGCGTCAGCGGTTGACGAATCCCAGATGCTGGTCGTTGTAGCGGGCGCCCTGCACACCGATCCGCCGCGCGAGCGCGGCGAGATCTGCGGCCTCGTCCGCGGACAGGGCCACGGCCGTGGCGCCGGCGTTCTCTTCGATTCGGGGGGTGCTGCGCGTGCCCGGAATGGGCACGATCCATGGCTGCTGCGCGAGCAGCCACGCCAACGCGATCTGCGCAGGGGTGGTGCCCTTGCTGCGGGCGAGGCCGGTGACGTGCTCGACGAGCGCGGCGTTCGCGGACCTGTTCTCCTGGGTGAAGCGGGGGATCGTGGCGCGGACGTCGCCCTCAGCGAAGGTGGTGGCCGTGTCGACGGTGCCGGTGAGGAAGCCCTTGCCGAGCGGACTGAACGGCACGAAGCCGATGCCCAGCTCAGCGAGCGCCGGAAGCACCTCCGCCTCGGGGTCGCGGGTCCACAGGGAGTACTCGCTCTGGACCGCCGTCACCGGCTGCACCTCGTGCGCACGACGGATGGTCTGGGCCGATGCTTCCGACAGTCCGAAGTGCCGGACCTTGCCTTCTGCAATCAGCTCGCCGACGGTGCCGGCGACATCCTCGATGGGAACGCTGGGATCGACGCGGTGCTGGTAGAACAGGTCGATTACATCGGTCCGGAGACGCTTCAGTGAGGCGTCAGCGACGCGGCGGATCTGCTCGGGCCGGCTGTCCAGGCCGATGCTCTTACCGCCCTCGATGCGCCACCCGAACTTGGTGGCGACCTGTACCTGGTGGCGGATCGGCTCCAAAGCCTCACCGACCAGCTCCTCGTTCAGATACGGTCCATACACCTCGGCGGTGTCGAAGAAGGTCACCCCGAGGTCGTATGCGGAGCGGATCACAGCGATCATGTCCTCGCGGCTGCCAGGGTTGGGCCCGTAGCTTTGCGACATGCCCATGCAGCCCAAGCCGACCGCAGAGACGGTCAGGCCTTGTCCGAGAGTACGTGTGTGCATGGTTTAGTCTCCGTTGTGGTCGGTGGTCTGTTCGTGGTGCTTCCCGCGTCGATGGGACTCGAGCGAGGGGTCAGTCAGGACTGGGTGCCGTTGTACTCGTTGTCGGTGATGTGTTCGAGCCAGGTGGTGGTCGTGGCCGGGTCATCACCGTTCTCCAGCATGGCGATGTGCTCCATGAAGCAGCCGGGTGCGGCGGCGTGCCAGTGTTCTTCGCCGGGCGGGGTGTACAGGGTCTGGCCGGGGTGGACCTCGATGATGCTGCCGTCGCGGCCGCCGAACCGGGCGACGCCCTGGGTAACCCGGAGGTACTGTCCGCGGGCGTGGGAGTGCCAGGCGGTGCGGGCGCCGGGGGCGAACCGCACGGTCGCGACGATCATGCGCTGATCGCTTTCGTGGGGAAGCGCGATGGGGTCCAGCCACACATCGCCGACAAACTGCTCGGGCGGATTCTTGCCGGTGGGGTTGGTGGGTTCGACGTTCATGCGTGCTCCTTGCTGGCGGTGGAAGTCGATTCGGTCGCCGCCCAGCTGAGCTTCGCACGCCGGGCGGCGGGGAACTCACAAATCGCGGTGCGGTTGTCCATGCCGACCACGCTACAAACTCATCCGGTCCTGAGGGAGTCCCTGTCAGTACCACGCTTCGCCAGCCCACCTATCGGCAGGGTCTCCTACACCGCGGAGCCCGGGTCCACGTCCGAAGAGGCCTTGTGCCTGCTGGCATCCTGGGCGGCCACCGAGTTCCCCCGCACGCCCAAGCCCCGGTCGCCCGAGCTCCAGCCAAAAGCCGAAGCCTGACCAGCGTCACGGAGGGCCAGGGCCGCCTGAATCAGCGCGGCGTGCGTCAGTGCCTGGGGGTAGTTGCCGAGATAAGCCCCTGTGGCAGGGTCGATTTCCTCACTGAAAAGGCCCAGCGGATTGGCGATCGCCAGAAGAGCCTCGAACAACTCCGTGGCCTCAGCTGCCCTTCCCGTCAGGGCAAGGGCCTGCACGAGCCAGAACGAGCAGGGCAGGAAGGCGCCCTCATCCCCGGGCAGTCCGTCCTGGCCTGGCGGGTAGCGGTAGAGGAACGGGTAGCCGGCCGACAGCTCCGTCCACACAGCGTCCACCGTGCCCCGCAGGCCTTCAGAGTCCGGCGACTCGAAGCCGGTCACAGGCAGGATCAGCAGAGCCGAGTCGAGATCGCCGGACCCGTACGAGCGGGTGTACGAGTTCCGGGCAGTGTCGAATCCGCGGGTCCTGATCTCGGCGGCCAGATCGTTTCTCGCTGTTTCCCACCGGCCCCGCCGCCTGGCGCTGACTTGATGCGAGCGGGCAATTCGCAGTGCCCGGTCCAGGGCGAGCCAGCCCATCACCTTGGAGTGCACGTGCTGTGCCGCATCGCCTCGGATTTCCCAGATGCCGGCATCCGGTTCCGGCCAGCGCCGCGCCACGAGATCGGTGAAGCCGCGCAGCGCCCGCCACGTCTCCGAATTCAGCCTGTGCCCCTGCCGGACGAGGTTCCACGCGGCGTCCAGGACCCAGCCGTAGCCGTCGAGCTGGTGCTGGTGGGCGGCTCCGTTGCCCACCCTCACAGGAGCGCTGCCCAGGTACCCGGGCCAGTTCTGAAGGGTGCGCTCGCGGGGGACGTGTCCTCCGGTCAGAGTGAACAGGGCAGGGAGCCGGGGCCGCTGCAGCCTGCTGGCGTGCAGGAGCCAGTTCAGGAAGTTCAGGGCCTCGCCGTCCTTGCCCAGCCCGAGGAAGGCGGCGATGCCGATGCTGGCGTCCCGGGGCCAGGCGTACCTGTAATCCCAGTTCCGAATGCCGCCGGGGTCCTCGGGCAAGGACGTCGTGGGTGCAGCCACGGGCGCGCCCGAGGGGGAGTAGGTCAGAAGTTTCAGCGTCAGCAGGCTCCGCAGGACCGGTTCGCGGAACGGGACATCCTGGCTGATGCCTGACGCCCATTCCCGCCAGCGGCTTTCGTCGGCTTCCACAAGGTCCCAGGCGGTCTCGGGATCGACGAAGATCAGTGGTTCCGCGTAGGCCAGGGCGAGCACCATCACGACCGGACGGCCGGGCACAACGGTGATTTCCGTCGTCGTACCGGGTTCCACCCTTAGCCCGCCGCTGCAGCCGAGCGACATGGCCAGGGCGCCCCATTCGCAGGCCAGGTGCTGTCCCTGCCGGACCCGGGGGCGGAGATGGCGCTCGCCGAAGCGCGGGTCAAAGTCGACGGCGGCCGCTGCCGGTGCGCCCTCGGCGGTCAGCCGCCGGATGAGAAGAGTCGTGGGTAACAGCCCGCCGGATACCTCCGCCACCATCGCTTCGGTGAGTGACAGGGTGCCGCCGTCGGTTGCCCAAACCGTCTCGAGCGTGGCGGTGTGCGGCCGGTAGCGGCGGACAAGGCGCTTGGCGGGCAGGACGGGGCCGGCGCGGAAGCTGCCGGCCTCGGGGCCGCCGAGCAGGGCGCCGAACACGGGATCGCCGTCGAAGGTTGGCGCGCAGAGCCAGTCGATGCCGCCGTCGGCCGAGACCAGAGCCGCCGTGCGCGTATCGCCGAGCAGCCCGTAATCCGAAAGGGCAGGGGAGTTCATGTTGCCGGCTTCCATTTTGCGTCCACCTTCTCTCGAGCTGACAGGCGTCAATGGACCGTGAGGAGCAGTCCCAGCATGGAGCCGTAGATCACGTGGGCTGCCATGGCTACGGCCGGCGTCTGAATCCCGTAGTTCAAAGCCAACAGGCCCGGCGGCTCCAGCACCGCCCGGCTCGCCGGACCGGCTCTGGTGGTGGCCATTCGGGGATGAACCCCGGGCAGCAGGGGCAGGATGACCGTCAGCGCCACCGCAACGTGCAGGAGCCCCAGCAGTGCGCCGATCCACCATGTGGCCCTGCCCAACAGCGCGAAGACCGCCGCGTATCCGAGTGCGAAGGCCTGCCCCGCGGCCAGGTGGATGAAGAACCCTGCAACGCGCGCCTTGTCCGGGTCCGGGGTGACAAGGGTGCCGAGGACCAGAGGCAGATCGAGCCGGGTCCATCCGGCCATCTGGGAGGCAATCATCACCACGGTCAGGGCTGCGGTGGCGAGCAGACCGAACAGGGCCCAGCCTTGCCAGTCCATTTCAATCCCCGCCTCCCTGTTGCCTGCGTGGGTGACACGGGTTGCGCTTGCGCCGTTCCCATGATCTTTCTAAAACTAGATTCTTTAACTTTAGAGGGGGGATGGGCGGCAAATCAAGGGCCGACGGCGGCGGCTACTTTTTGGTCGGGCGCGGCGTGGAAGCCTTCGGCTCCTTGGGTGGCAGCCCGGCGACGTAGGAGTAGGCCTTTGCCACCCAGGCTTTAGCCCGTGCGTCATCGCCGTCGCCCTCGGCGTTCCATACTTCCGGCAGTCCCGTGTAACCGCCCATTGGCCGCTCCGCAGGCCCGAAGGGAACGGTGCGCTCGGTGCCTTCGAGTTCCTCTCTGTCCGCGTCTCCGAGTTTCACCCCGATGGTGGAGCCGAAGAGGCCCGCGAACATGTTCCCGTTGACGAAGGCGCCAAGGTTGCCGAACATCGGCTTGATCACGACCTCGGGGTCCGAGGGCATGACAGTGTGGAAGTGATCCTTGTCTGCCTCTGACGGCTTGGGCATCTGCATGGCTTCTTCTTCCGGTTTGCGCGGGAGCCCAATGGGCTGGTTTGTGTGAAGCATATTGCGTTCCGAGGGCGCGGGCGAGGTGTTTGTGGTCCGGGGGAGCTGGGTTGTTCAAGCGGTCCCAGGGTCATCCTCGATCCTGCGCTGACGTGCCCCATTTGGCTTTTGGTCAACGCGGTCCGAAAACCCGTGTACAGTAGACATCGTTGTTGTGTTTGTATTTGGTAGTTCAGGCAGTACGCGCGGTCGAAAGTCCGCGTTCTTCTGAAGTAGCGGTTTTGAACACCCCACACCGGAGGACCCGAAAGTCGGGACTTTTCCTCCACCTTCACGAAGGACAAAAATAATGGCTACTGGTACCGTCAAATGGTTTAACGCTGAAAAGGGCTTCGGCTTCATTTCCCCCGATGACTCTTCACAGGATGTCTTCGCACACTACTCTGCGATCGCTTCCTCCGGTTTCCGCTCACTCGAAGAGAACCAGAAGGTCTCCTTCGAAACCGAGCAGGGCCCCAAGGGTCCCCAGGCCGTAAACATCCAGGCTCTCTAAGACTTAGCTTTCAGCTAACTCTTCTGAGTCCGGAACCTTACAGGTTTCGAGCAGGGTCCGTCTTTGACGGGCCCTGCTTTTGTTTAACGCGGGTGTGCTGGTTTCGACGGGCTCAACCAGCGGGGTTTCGACTGGCTCAACCGCGCTGGCGCCCGGCCAGGAACGCCGTCAGCGCAGGGTTGTCGATCTCCTTCGCCAGCCAGGGCACGGTCTCCGCTGCGGCCTCATCGCCGAGAACGGCCCGATGCGACTGCGCCCGCACCACGAATTCCCGCATCCCGCTGCGGCTCGCCAGCTCGCCCAGCCGCCCCACGAATTCTGAAGCCCGCGGAGACCGGGCGGCGATGGCGACTTCGGCCGCCGTGTCCAGCAGCCGGGCCGAATACCAGAGGTACCACGGCTTGGGTTCAAGGCCGCGGCTGACCCAGTGTTCCGCGGCCGCCAGATCGCCGTGCGCCAGGAACAGGCGTGCCTCGGCGCCTGCGGCCAACGCCATGTAGCAGTGGTCGCCGGCCAAGTCGGCCATCACCCAGGACCTGTCAATCAGTTCGGCAGCTTCCTCCAGCCGGCCGGCGGCGAGATATGTTTCTCCCCGGACCCCGTCGACAAACGGTTCGAACGCCGTCCAGTGCTCCGCCGCTATCCAGTCCAGCGCCCGGTCCAAACAGGCCGCCGCCGCTTCCAACTCGCCTTGGAGCAGACGCACCCGGCCCAGCAGAGCCTCGCTGAACGCCTGCTGCCGGCGGTTCCCGACGGCCTTGGCGAGCCTTCCGGACTCGGTCAGCGCCGTCACGGCGTCCGCGTACCGGGCAGTGTCCGAGGCCAGCATGCCCTGAATGGCCAGGATCCTTGACTGTTCGTCGGGGAATCCATTGGCTGCCACCATCGCCCGGTCAAGCCACCCGGCCGCGCGGTCGGGGACACCGCGTTGCACGGACAGGTAACCCAGCTCGCGGTAGGCGGCGGCGGCAGTGCGGGAGGCGCCGTCGGGCCCTTCGGCCGACAACGCCTGGTGCAGGAAGTCCGCCACCTCGGCGCCGCGGCCGCCCGCCTGGTGGATCAGCGCGCCGGACAGCGTCACGAGGGACTCGGCGAGCAGGTGGCGGTCGCTGGTGCGCTGGGCGAGTACGACGGCGAGCCGCAGCTGATCCAGCCCCCGGTCCACGGCGCCCGCCGAGAGTGAGGCGCCTCCGGCGTCGAGATAGGACCGGACCGTCGCCGCGGTGGCCGGCATGCCGGTGTCCGCTGCCGGAGCTGCATCGGACAGTGCCCGCCGGACTTCCGCGGGCAGCGGCAGGCCGAGCTCCTGGCGGTAGAGCTCTCCGCATCTGGTCACATGCTCCCGGGCGCGGCGGTGCTCGCCCAGGGCCACGAACGCCTTGACCAGCACGACGTTGCAGTCCGTGTGGAAGGGATCCCTGTGCAGCGCGAGCGATGCCAGCTCCACTGCCTCGCCGGGAGCCCCCGTAGCGAGGGCAGCAAGGGAGGCCTCGTAGAGCATGGACTGAACGACGTTTTCCAGCCGGTAGCGCTGGTCCGCCAGCCACGAGTCGAAGACGGGGCAGTCGGCGAAGGACAGTCCCTCCAGCAGCTGGCCGTCGAGCCGGCGGGGGTCAAGGCCCGGGCTGCTTCCCGAGTCAATCACCTCGGCGGCATCGCAGCGCCACGGAGGCTGCACCACCATCCGCAGGGGATCGCCCGCCATCGCAATGCCGTCGAGGGTCCGCCGCAGCTCGGACAGGTTCCAGCGCAGCGCCCCGAGGGGATCCGCGGCATCCGGAAACAACAGCGAGGCGGTCCGGGAGCGGCCGGTGCCGTCCGCCTGCAGCGCGAGGTAGGCGAGCACCGCCCAGGCCTTGCGGCCTCTGGGCTGCGGGGGAATTGCGCCAGGGGACTCGATCCGGGGCGGACCGAGGAGCCGGATCCAGGTCTCGGCCATACGGCTCATGTTACCGCCGCGCTTCTTCGGCGTCTGCGTAGCATCACACGCTTGCTCACACGCCGCCTGGGGACACTGAAATCACCCAATCCACACTCAATCACCCGAGGTGCACCGCAATGGTACTGCTCATCCTGCTTGTCGGACTCTGGGTTGTCTCGGCCACGGTCCGCTCCGTCGTTCATGACGGACGGGGCCACACTCCCAGTGTGCGCTCCACCGAACCGTGGAAAGCCGGCAACCTTCCCAGCGTGCCGTTTTCGGAGGCGCGGCTTTAGCCGGGTTTCGACAGGTCTACCGCAAAACTACGACGGCGGGAGGCCGGGAGCGTGTCCCGGCCTCCCGCCGTCGTGGCTCCGAAGAGGTGATCAGCCCGCGATGTCCACGGAGCGCGACTCGGCATCGCTGAGCCGGGCGGCGTCCAGCCCTGAACGGAAAGCTGGCGGCACGGCCCGGCGCCGCCTGACGGCTAGGGCCGCAGCTGATCGGATGTGCGGCGGCCGGGAGTAGGCTCGATATATGGCCAGGTGTCTTCCGGGCGGCGACAAAGTTGAGCCGATGGGGAACGAATCCACGATGTCCGTCCGGCTGGATCCGCTGCACTATCCGTGGGATCCGCCAGAAGCCTCGGGTGTCGTCCTCGGCGAGGATTTCCTGCCTCTGGGGCTGGCAGCCGACCTAAACGCGGTCCTCTCCGGGGCCGACGCGGCACCGCTGGGCGCCCGGTCGCTGGTAGTTTCGATCGGCTCGAACTCCAGCCCTGATGTCATGAGGAGAAAATTCGCAAACTACGGCCAGCCGGTCAGCAGGATTCTGCCGATGGTCCGTGGCCGGCTACACAACATTGGCGTTGGCCATTCCGCCCACGTGAGCACTGCCGGCTACATTGCGGCCGCCCCGTACTCCCGGACGGGGAAGTGCACCACGGTCTGGGTGTCGTGGCTTGATGAGGGCCAGTTGCTGGCGCTGGACGCAACGGAGCACAACTACCGGCGGTTGGAGCTCAACGGGAAGGACTGTGGGCTCGTATTGGACAACGGCGAACGTCCGGCGACCTTTTCGCTCTATGCGTCGAGCTGGGGTGTGCTCAACGATGGCCACGGTGCGGAGCTTCCCCTGATGGATCAGCCGGCCCTCTTCCGGCTTCTCGCTGGCAGCGTGACTGGGCGGGACCTGGAGGATGAGAAATCAGTCTTCGAAGGACCACCTGAACGGGTTGTTGAGCAGCTGGCGTTGCCGGCGGTCCAGGCAGGGGCCAAGGATTGGTTCCGTTCGGCCGGGTTGGTCACACAGGTGGACTTCGACTCTGTCCGTGAGGGCTAACCGCGGTTCTCAAAGCCAGTGGTTTTGACAAGCTCAACCAGCGGGTTCACCACCCGGCGGTGTCTGAGCCTTGCTTTGACCGCACCGGATGCACGTGCCGTTTCGGTTGGTTCCCCTCGGCGTTGTAGACCTCGTAGCGCGCCTTGCCGCCGAGTTTCGCCGCGTGCATGGCGGAATCCGCCTGCCGCAGCAGCTCAGCGGCGTCGGCCGTTTCGGCGCTTCTCTGGGCCACGCCCATGCTCACGGAGACGGTCAGGGGATGATCGCCGATGAGGAACGGCTCGCTCAGCGTCTCGTAGATCCGTTCGGCGACGGGCCCCGTGGCGGGACTGCCGTCGTCGTTGTCCAGAACGACGACGGCGAACTCGTCACCGCCCAGCCTGGCCACCATGTCGTGGCTGCGGACGCTGGCCCGGAGCCGGGCCGCCAGCTGGATGAGCAGGTCGTCGCCGCCCTCGTGGCCGAAGGAGTCGTTGACGTCCTTGAAGTCGTCAATGTCGATGAACAGGAGGCCCTCGTGCCGCGTCCTGAGGTCGCTGCCGGTTTCAAATGACGCCGCCAGGCGCTCGGTCAGGGCAGCGCGGTTGGCTAGTCCGGTGAGGGTGTCGTGGGTCGCCCGGTGTGTCAGCGTGCGGTGGCTGTCCTGGAGGGCGGCGGCCATTCCGTTGAACGCGGTGGCCAACTCGCCCAGCTCGTCCCGCCTGGCGATGTCGATGCGGTGGCTGTAGTCCCCGGCCTGCAGCTTGTGGACGCCGCGGCGCAGGCTGTTGACGGGACGCATCAGGTCCTTGACCATGCGGCGGCGGAAGTACAGGGTGGCGCCGACGGCCAGGATCAACAGCCCCGTCCTGGCGATCAGGAGCAGCTGTTCGAGGTCGCCGGTGTCAACGAGGCCCCGGTCCAACGTCGCCAGCACGAACGCTGGATGCCTGCCAGCTGATCGCGCACACCCTTGCTGGCTGCCGCGAAGGCGGGGGTCTCAGCCACGTGGTTCCCGTCCAGTTCGAGCACCTGGTCTCCCCAGAGGCCGCGTGCCGCCAGCGCCGCCTGCCAGTCCTGGCGCGCGCCGAGGAGCGCGGACTGGATGCCGCTGTCCTCGGGATCCGCGAGGACCTCGGCGGCCTTATCGAACTTGTCCGAGATGTCCTTTTGCTGCAGCATGAACGCCTGACGGTTCACCGGCGCATCGGCCAGCAGCTGATGCCCCAGTTGTTCGTGGTCGTCAACCGCCGCGGCCACCTGCGCGACCTTCCCCGACTCGAGCTGGAGCCGGCCGGCCGTCGTTTCCATCTGGTGCACCACGGCCCGTACGCCCACAATCGTGACGATCGCGCCCAAGACCAGTGCCAAGAGCATGAAGATGAAGGCCCTGGACCACTCGCGCTGCAGGCTCCACGTGCGGGCCGGACCTGTTGGGTCCGCCGTCGAAGTGGGGCTTGTCAGATCCGTTGGCGCATCGGCGGCTTCGGCGGGAGCTGCGCTGGAAAAATCGGCGGGCGTCTTCTCTGGGGCCGTCCCGCGAGGATCGGTTGACCCTACCCCCGGTCCGGTTGTCATACGAGGAGGCTAGCAGGAGCGGCATTCCCGGTGCCGTTGGAACGGACACATTTCGTCCGCGGGTTGTCGTGTGATGACGGCGCCGCACCGCGCGGCCCGAAAGTGGGGGAGACTGGAAGCCACTGAAACGAAGGCGGAAGACATTGATTACTCTCCAGCAGGATGCCGAAGGCTTTATCCGGATGAACCGGCACTTTCCCGAAAGCGTCCTGATCTCCATCACTTTTGCCGACGGCACAGTAGAAGAGATCGCCGGTGGCCGGCTCAACAAGGCCTACGACGACGCCCTGGCCGAATACCGAGCACAAAACCACCTTGACGCGAAGGGATTCTCGCGTTCCCCGCAAAAGAAAACCAGCCCCGGAAACAAGATCGACTTCGTAAAGGTCCATCCGGGCATGTGACTGAGCCGAGCCGGGCGCCGCTGATCGAGCTTGCCCCGCTGATCGAGCTTGTCCCCGCTGATCGAGCTTGTCGAGATCCGAGTTCTGCGCACCCGGTTTCGACAGGCTCAACCGGCGTTCCCCGCTGATCGAGCTCGTCGAGATCCGAGTTCTGCGCACCTGGTTTCGACAGGCTCAACCGGCGTTCCCCGCTGATCGAGCTTGTCCCCGCTGATCGAGCTTGTCGAGATCCGAGTTCTGCGCACCTGGTTTCGACAGGCTCGATCAGCGACAACCCCAGTCAGCGGATCAGATCCAATCCTTCCGGCGCAGGGGCGGCTCTGCCCCGCCCTTCCGCTGCACCAGCACCTGGTTCACACCCGTCAGCCCGTCCTCGAAACCCAGTGCGCTCGCGGCCATGTAGAGGCGCCAGATCCGGGCCCGGCCCGCGCCGGCGAGCCGCACTGCCTCATCCCAGTGCTCCTCCAGATTTCTCACCCAGGCCCGCAGCGTCAGGGCGTAGTGCCGGCGCAAGGCTTCGACGTCGAGCACCTCGAAGCCGCCGCCGTCCAGCGCCACAACCATGTCTGAAAGGCTCAGCATCTCGCCGTCGGGGAAGACGTAGCGGGGGATGAAGGAGTCGGGGTCATCCTCTGTGGGCCCGGCGTTCCACGATATTGCGTGGTTGAGCAGCCGGCCGCCGGGGCGCAGCAGCCCGTGGAGCTGAGAAGCGTAGTGGCCGATCTGTTCGCGGCCCACGTGCTCTGACATGCCGATGGAGCTGATCGAGTCGAACGGCCCGTCGTCGATATCGCGGTAGTCCTGAACCCGGATGTCCACCCGCTCCGTCAGCCCGGCTTCCGCCACCCTCTTGCGCGCCAGTTCCGCCTGTTCGGTGGATAGCGTCACGCCGACGACGTTGACCCCGTAGTGCTCAGCGGCATGCAGCGCAAAGCTGCCCCAGCCGCAGCCCACGTCCAGGACCCGCATTCCCGGCTTCAGCCCCAGCTTCCGGCAGACCAGATCGAGCTTCGCTTGCTGGGCTGCCTCAAGCGAGATGCCTTCACTGTCAAACACCGCGCAGGAGTAGACCATCGACGGGCCGAGGACCAGACGGTAGAAGTCGTTGCCGACGTCGTAGTGGTGCGAGATCGCCGCGGCGTCCCGTTTCTTTGAGTGCCGGTGCCCGTGCTTTTCGACCTTCGCTTCTTCGGGCGGCGGCGCGGGGTTCGGTCCGACCGCGCCCAAACTGACGGCAGTGGTGAGCAGCGTCCCCAGCTCACGCGCCGTTGGCTTCTTGAAGGGGCCGGGCTCGGCGAACTTGCCGGCGGAGCTCAGCGCCGCGAAGGTTGCAAAGATGTCGCCGTGAGGATCGATTTCTCCGGCCACGTACGCCCGGCTCAGGCCAAGCTGCCCGGGTGACCACAGGATCCGGCGCAATGACCGCCGCGACGTGAATTCGATAAGCGGTGCGTTTGCCGGGCCTGCTTCCGATCCGTCCCACGCCCGCAGCCGGACGGGGATCTCCTCCGTGCCCAAAACAATCGCCAGCGCTTTGGCCAGCCGTGGTGCCACACCCGATGTCTTTGCCATGTTCGTCGCCTCTCGTCCGGTGCCTGCCTCAGGCTAGGTCCTGCTTCATTGCAGTCCCGTCGCTAGAACCTAAACGTACACAAACCGCGGCGTTCCGGGACAGAGAGACAAACCTGTCCGGTCTTCGTGTCGGTTGGCTGCCGCTCGCGGCGTTTGTTGTTATGAACTCTGGACCGGGCATTGGGGCGGTGGGATCCTGATCGCACACACTCTCGAAGAGGGAAGCTGGTGGCAGATCATGGAGGATTCGCCGGAGACACGTCAGAGGTTGTCCGACCGCATCGACCAGAAACAGCAGGACATCCGGTCCTATCTGGGACGGCAACTGCCCCGCCGGCACAAACTCACCGAATTCAGCGTCGTCGGGAGTGTGCTGGCGGCTATGTTCACGGCAGGTCCGGCGTTCGGTGGCACAGGGTTCACCGCCGCCGTCCAGGACACCCTTTCCCTTGGGGACCCTTCGGTGGTGTGGCGGGTTCTTTGTTTGGGAGCGGTAATTCTTTCCGTCGGGGCGGGGCTCGCCACGAACTTCGCCAACTCCCAGGCTCTGGCCGAGAAGGTCAGCGCAGCGGAGACGGCCATCGCACAGTTGGAAGGGCTGCAACTGTCCCTGGGCTTCGGCCACATAGCGATCGACGAAGCGGCGATGCTCTATAAGCAATATGTCTCCCACGTGGCGTTCATGGATGTTGCACGCGCACGCTAACGGGTGACTGCGGCCGTTGGGCCGCGGCTGCCGCCAAGCACATTCGCAGTGTCAGGCGTTTCATTCCCTCTGCCTAACTTGGGCTCCAGCCTTACTCCTCTGCGGCCAGTGGGACTGCCCGCGCTGGAGCAGTCGAGTCTGGACCGCGCATCGGGGCGGTGGGATCCTGATCGCAGATACCGTCCGACAGGGAGGCTGGTAGCAGATCATGGACGAATCACCGGAAACGCGTCAAAGGCTGTCCGACCGCATCCAACAGAAGCAAGAGACCATCCGCTCCTACCTGGGGCGGGAACGACCCCGGCGGAACAGGCTCTCAAACATCAGCATCGTGGGTAGCGCACTAGCCGCCATGGTCACCGCCGGACCGGCGGCTGGGGGCACCGGGTTCACCGAAGCAGTACAGGGCATATTCTCGCTCGGCGACGATTCCGTGGTGTGGCGATTCCTGTGCCTGGCAGCCGTAATTCTGTCCGTCGCGGCGGCCCTGGCCACCAACTTCGCCAATTCACATGCGCTGACCGACAGGGTCAGCGCAGCGGAAACAACGAACGCCCAACTGGAAGGGCTGCAGGACACGTTGGATTTTGGCCACATTCCCATTGACGACGCACTGAAGCTTTACCAGCAATACGTCACCCAAATCCCATTCGTGGACCAACTGCCGTCGCGCTGACGTTTCGGCCAAAATAGGAATGCCCGACGGCGGGTGGCCGGCAGAGATGCCGGCCACCGGGTACGACGGCACTAGGGATGGTGAAATGACGAATTTAGGCGAGCAACTCGCAGATATTCGTCACTTGGGCATCGCCCTCGAACGGGCTAACTTGCCTTCCCCTGCTGTCGAGCACATACGTTACGCTGCCCACGGTCAAGTAGACTCCTTTCCTGTCGCCTACCGGAATGGTCAACACATTGCGCCCCGTTGCTGTAATGGTCTGGTTGCCCGATGCCGAGGTTGTAATATGCGAGGATCCCGTGATCACATAGGTAACGCTTTCGCGGGTCTTCACATTTGTCAGAGTCACTTCCTGGCCGGGAGACGTGAGCAATGCTCCGCCGGGTAGCTCAATGAAGTTCGACTTACCTGTGAGCACACCCTCGATTCGGAAGCCGCACTCTTTGAGAGTAAAGGTGAATGTGCCGATCGGCTCGGGTGCCGCGGTGGCCACGGCTCCCGTTCCTCCGAGCAGGCCCGCTAGAAGGCACAACAAAACAGGCATTCTTTTCATGACAAAACTCCATCCAAGCTTGGTTGGGAAGCGCTCGACAAAAGACGCGTCGAAGGTTTGCGAATGAAAGATTCTATGGGCGGTGGGTATTCGCAGATTAATATCCAATAGGGCAGCTCCCGGTGGAGAGTGCTGCTAACGAGTCGCCGCGGAGAAGGCGCAAAGCACCGATTCCCACTCATTATTTCTTACTCGAAAGTAAGGGTCCGCTCCCGGCATTATCTTCTTTGCTTAATGCCTAGGTGCAGGATATTAGTCCCTGCCGCGCGTGCTTGGGAAGACAATTTCGCTAAATCCCCAATTGAAATAAACAGTTGTCAGCTCTCACTCAAGTGTTCACCCCCACGTCTCCAACGGTTCACAAGCGCCGTCAACGATGGCACCATGACTGCTTTCACTCGCCGAAACGTCCTCAAAGGTGCCATCGCCGCTGCCGGTGCTGCCGCCGTCGCACCCTCACTCATTGTGCCCGCGCACGCCGCCCGCCCATCCGGCGTCCCGCTGGTCCGCAACCGCCTCACCCTCCCGTCCGGCATCTCCACCGGAGACGTCACCACCAACTCCGGCGTGCTCTGGTCCCGAGCCTCCGGTCCCGGCCGGCTCGTGGCCAACCTGCTGGCCGTGGACGAGTACGGAACCCCGCTCCGGGGCGGACGCGCCTTCCAGCGCATGCTCCGCGGGACCACGGCCAGCGAGGCCACCGACTTCACCTCCAAGATCAACGCCCAGCACCTCCCGGCCGGCACCCGCTTCGCGCTCACCATGCACTTCGAGGACGCCGAGGGTCACGCCGGCGAGACTGCGCACGGCTCGTTCAGCACGGCACCCGGTACCGGCACATTCCGCAGCGGCCGCACAGCCCGCCAGCAGAGCTTCGTCTGGACCGGCGACACCGCCGGCCAGGGCTGGGGCATCAACGAAGAGATCGGCGGCATGGGCGGATACGCGGCCATGCACGCCACCAAGCCGGATTTCTTCATCCACTCTGGCGACACCATCTACGCTGACGGCCCCATCACCGCCGAGGTCACCGAGCCGGACGGCCAGGTCTGGCGCAACCTGGTCACCGAGGAAGTGTCCAAGGTGGCCGAGACCCTCAACGAGTTCCGCGGCAGGCACCGCTACAACATGATGGACAAGAACATCCGCGCCCTCTACGCCGACGTGCCGGTGATCGCCCAATGGGACGACCACGAAACCCACAACAACTGGTACCCCGGGCAGATCATCACCGACGCCCGTTACACCGAACGCCGCGCAGACGTGCTCGCCGCCCGCGGCCGCCAGGCCTGGCAGGAGTACCAGCCGATCGCGCAGCTGAGCGACGGCAGCACCGGCTTCGAGCCCGCCCGCATCTACCGCAAGATCTCCCGCGGCCCGCAGCTGGATGTCTTCTGCCTGGACATGCGCACCTTCAAGGACCCCAACACGGACGGCAAGGAAACGAGCCTCACCCACATCCTCGGCGAGGAGCAGGCGCGCTGGCTCATCCGTGAAGTGAGCAAGTCCAAGGCGACCTGGAAGGTCATCTCCGCCGACCTCCCGCTCGGCATCATCGTGCCGGACGGCACCGTGAACGAGGAATCCCTCTCAAACCGCGACGCCGGAGCCCCGTTGGGCAAGGAACTCGAGATCGCCGGGGTGCTGTCCGCGTTCAAGCGCAACCGGGTTAAAAACGTGGTCTGGCTCACGGCCGACGTCCACTACTGCGCCGCACACCACTACTCGCCGGAGCGCGCGGCCTTCCGCGACTTCGACCCCTTCTGGGAATTCGTGGCCGGCCCCATCAACGCCGGAACGTTCGGCCCCAGCCAGATGGACGGCACCTTCGGCCCCGAGGTCGCATTCTTCAAGGCCGGTGCCTACGCCAACCAGTCCCCGCGCAACGGCGAGAGCCAGTTCTTCGGCCACGTGGACCTCGGCGAGGACGACGTCTTCTCCGTCAGCCTCCGCAACGCCAACGGCGCCGTGCTCTGGAGCAAGGACCTGCATCCCGAGCGCTGAGCGCGAAGGCACTAAACCCGGTTTTGACAGGCTCAACCAGCGGGATCGGTGTCGACGGACCCAACCAGGGCAAAGTTCGACGGCGGGTGACCGGCAGCAATGCCGGCCACCCGCCGTCGGGGTTTCCAATGCTTTTTGGTCCGTCTGCAGGCGGGCCGGCTATTCGAAGGACTCAATCCTCGGGTTGCCCTGGACGCTGCCCCTTTGCTTGGCGTCTTTCAGGTCGGGATTGGCGAAGAAGGCCCTGGCGGCGTCCCCCATGTAGGTGAGTGGCTTACGCCTTCGGGCCTGCGGTCAGGTAGTTGTGGACGTCGAAGAAGGTGATCTCCGGCGGGCCAGGGATGCCGACCTCGGCGACGGTGGGAAGGGTCTTCGCTTGTGTGAAGGTGTCGAAGGCCTCCCGGCTCTCCCACGTGTCCACTACGCGGATCCCGGTGTCCGTGGCTGCCACCCAGTGGGTGAGGCCGCCCGGGGCACCGGGTCCGCCGGGCGTGAAGCCCAATTTCTCGACGACTTGGTCGTACTGTTCGAGGGTTCCGCCGGGGAAATCCAGGATGACGGCGATGGGCATAGCGCGCTCCTAAAGGCTTTCAGAACAAACCAGAGACGGCCCGGGATTGGACCGTCTAAGCCCCGTGGTACTCCGCACCCGGCGGGGTGTCAACGGGTAGTTGCTTGGGCTGCGGACTGCAGCCGGCCGAGTGCCCAGACCGCGGCCCTAAGCGTAAACTGAGAGCCACAAATCGGCTCATCGCCGCACGTCCTCGACGTCCGGCGGTTGGTTTGGTTCAGGTGGCGGGCGCGAGGAGGATCCGTGGTCAGATCGGCTGAAAGTGTGGTCATCAGGCGGACCCCGGAAGACGTCTTCGCCTACGTTGCGGATCTTCGCAACGAGCCCAACTGGCACGTCGACATTGACTCGGTGGACGCGGCCACCGATCCCGTGCCCTCCGTCGGCAAGACCTATCCCCTCCGGTTCAAACCGTTCATGGGCAAGACCGACGGACAGTTCACTGCACTGGACGTGACGCCGGGGGAGCAGTTGGTGTACCGAGGGGACTTCGCCGGGCTCCAGCCCCTGATCACCTACAAGGTAGAACCCGCACCGGAGGGCGCCAAATTTACCCGGAGCGTGGACATGAGGCCGCGTGGACTCGGCATGCTGATGGCACCGGCAATGGCCTTCATGGTGCCGCGCCGGAACAAGGTCTTTGTGCAGAATCTCAAGGCCGTCCTCGAACGCTGAGCCTGGTCTTCACCGGCTGTTCATCACCGCCGGCTTCACAATCCGCCCGGGAAAGTAATCTGGCATCCCGTCTGCGAAGATAATTTGGCTAGGGGGCAGAACGACAAGCTTTGGCCTCCGGCAACAATGCCAGGGGGAGGCAAGCAGTGCCAGGAATATGCTTTACGGCCATCGACTTCGAAACGGCCAACAGTGACCTTGCGTCGGTGTGCGGCGTGGGATTGGTGAAAGTCCGGGACGGACGCATCGTGGACACGACGTCCTGGCTGATCAAGCCGCCGGCAGGACTTAACCGGTTCGATCCCGTCCACACCGGGCGCCACGGCGTCACCGAACAGGACGTCTCCACAGCCGCCGGCTGGGAAATGGCCGTTGAAGGGATCCTGCACTTCACCTGCGAAGATCCCCTGGTTGCCTTCGACGCCCCCCATGACGCCGATGTCATGCGCAAGGCGAGCGGGCACCTGAAGCTGGATCTCCCCGCGAAGGACTTCTACTGCGCCCTGCAGCTGGCACGGAGCCAGCTGGATCTGCCGACGTACAGCCTCGACGCCGTCCTTTCCGCGCTCAGTCTGCCGCCCGCCGAGGCCGGCCCGGGTGCTGACGCCAGGGCCAGTGTGAATGTGGTTCGGGCCATCGCCGGCCTCCGCGGGGCATCCAGCCTCGCCGGGCTCTGGGATGCGCCGACGGCGAGCATCGGCAGCAAGCCGCAAGGGCGGCGCCGCCTCTAGCTTTCCACGCCCAGTGGTGCGTCCCGGAGGGCGCGGTCCGTCTCGAGTGCCTCTGTCCGCATTTGATCAGCATGCTGACGGCACGCCGCCGCTGGCCCCGTCCTCCTGTCTGCGAGAATGCTCGTGGTTTCGGGACCGGCGCCTGCCTGCAGCAGATGGCGGTTCCAAGCGAACGATCAGGCCTGGCGGCCGCGGAAGGGGATACATGCCGATGTGGGCGCAGGCCATGTTCTGGGGAACACTTGCCGGAGGCGCGCTGGTGCTCGGCTCGTGGCTGTCCTGGAAATGGACGGTCCCGCCGAAGCTGGTCTCCTCCATCATGGCCTTCGGCGCCGGTGTACTGATCTCGGCGCTCGCGTTTGAGCTCGTTGACGAAGCCGTGCAGGGTGGCGGCCTCTGGCCCACCGCCGCAGGATTCATGGCCGGATCCCTGATCTACGTCAGCGCCAATACCATGCTGTCGAAATCCGGGGCCAAGCACCGCAAACGCTCCACGGAACTGCAGCCCTCCGAAAAGGACACCCCGGGAAGCGGCACTGCCATCGCCATCGGAGCGCTCCTGGACGGCATCCCTGAATCAGTGGTTCTGGGCGTGGGCCTGATCGCCGGTGGTGCCGTCAGCCCAGCCATGCTCGCGGCCGTGTTCATCTCCAACGTCCCGGAAGGGCTGTCCAGCACCGCCGGGATGAAGAAGGCGGGCCGCAGCGCCAAATATGTGTTCGGCGTCTGGGGCGGCATCGCCATCCTCAGCGGCTTGGCGTCCCTTATCGGTTTCACAGCCCTGGAGAGCGCCCCCGATGAACTCGTGGCCTTCATTACCGCAGTCGCCGCCGGCGGCATCCTGGCCATGCTCGCAGACACGATGATTCCCGAGGCGTTCGAGGAACACCACAACCTCACGGGCCTGGTGGCATCGGTGGGGTTCCTCACCGCATTCACCATCCACCACACCGGCGGCTAGGCGAGACTCCCCGCAGCCCAGCCCGAACGGACACGCCCCCGGCGCGGCAGCCGGACTGAGGCTAAGCCTCCTTGGGAATGATGACCCACAAGGCGATGTAGACGAATTCACCGATCCCGAACAGGCCGAAGAGCACGAAGCCGATGCGGACGAGGGCCTTGGGGATGCCGAAGCGGGCGGCGAGGGCCGCGCAGACGCCGGCGATCATCTTGCCGTTCCTGGGCCGAACCATTGCTGTTGCCATTTCGCCACACTAGCAGCCGGGCGCAGGGGCGTCATCGGCTTGGGGAAGCTGCTTTCGGCAGCTGCAGTGTACCTCGACGACGGGAGGGCCGGCAGCGCTGGCGACCACCCCGCCGTCGAGCCTTCTCTGCGCGGAACTCGGCGCAGAATCCTGTTAGGTAGCTGCCCCGGTCGGCGTCCGGGCGAGCGGCGGCCCTTTGACCAACCGACGGTAATCGAAGGAAACGGTGGACAACGGGGGCTGGCCCGTCATCGACGCCTGGACTGCCGGCGGACCAGTCGGGCACCGGAACAGAGGGCTCATCGAAGTGGATGTCCAGGGGGCTCATGGCTGCCCCCGGTAGTCATCCCGGCTGGAAATCGTGCTGGCCCGAAAAGTCATGTCCCCCCCAATTGCATTTGCGGACACATCCAGCATTGCCCGGAGATGCTACGGAAAGGTTGGGCTGTGCGGGGGCTAATTGGGGGAGGGGCGGCAGCGGGGATCCAAGCCCGACGGCGGGAAGCCCGCGGCGTTTGCCGGCCTCCCGCCGTCGGGGTCTCCCTCGTTGCCCAGCTCAGGGACGGACGGGTGCCAAACTCCGGCTCTCGAGCCGGAGCTCGAGGTCATTCATGACGACGGCGGCAAGGTCACGGAGCGTTGCTGCATCTTCCGGGGCGAGGACACGGGGTTTGTAATCGAGAATGCACAGCGTGCCCAGGTTGTAGCCATCCCGTGAAGTCAGCGGCGCACCCGCATAAAA
The DNA here is from genome assembly GCF_056395905.1 of Arthrobacter sp. 05T444. NCBI lineage: Bacteria > Bacillati > Actinomycetota > Actinomycetes > Micrococcales > Micrococcaceae > Arthrobacter > Arthrobacter sp. 05T444. The sequence goes on along the minus strand of NZ_JBFTKK010000030.1, from coordinate 2,110 downwards.
ACCAAGACCGAACTCCCCGGCAACAAGCGGATTGGCCAAGGCCCGCGGGTCATGGGGGGCATTCTCCACAACCCAGAGGTCGTCCTGCAGGATCGCCGAAGCGCACAGACCTGGGTCCCGGTTGATTTCCTCCGCAGGGATTCCGTGGTGGGACTTGAACCAGATGCGGTCATGGTCCACGACGGAGACGATCGCTATGGGCACCGAGAAGACCCGGGCCGCGAGTGCCGTGATCCTGTCGAAGGAGCCGTCCGGAGGGGTATCGAGAATGCCGTAGCGGTGGACAGCCTCCATGCGCGCGTCCTCGTTGGCGGGGATGATGGCGGTGTCCACCTTGTGCTTCCCGCGGCTGTTGACGGTCTGGTCGTAGAGGGCCTGGGTTACTTCGCGCGTGGAGGGCCGGTCCTGCGGGTCCCGTGCCGTCATGGCCGCCAGCAACTGCTGCCATTCCGGGTCCAAGCCGGCAGGAATTTCAGGGTCCCTGATCAGTCGCGCCACGGCGCTCTGGAGCGGATCGCCCTTGAATACGGGCTCGCCTGCAAGGCATTCAAGCAGCACAAGTCCAAGGGAGTAGACATCGCTGGCGGGCCCCACCGGTTCGGCCATCGCCTGCTCCGGGCTGAGGTATGCCGCGGTTCCGAGAACGTCACCGGTGTCGACATGCGGTGTGTCCGCCATGAGGGCAATGCCGAAGTCGGTCAGCTTCGCGCGCATCCGGGCGGCATCGTGGTGGTAGTCGAAGACCATGATGTTGCCGGGTTTGACGTCGCGGTGGACTACGCCGCTGTCATGAATGTAGGTGAGCGCGTCCGCCAGATCGTGGCCAATCTGGGCCGTGTGCCGGGACGAGAGCGGGCCGTCCTGGAGGCGGCGGCGGAGGTCCGGGCCCTCCACGAGCTCCATCACGAGGTAGATGCGGGGGCCGGATTCGGTCCTGTCCGCTCCTGCGTCCAGGAGCGTGACCAGGTTGTGGTGGTTCAGGCGTGCGAGGACTTTCAGTTCCGCGTCGTCGTCCTGCGCATCCCTGTTGGCGGGCTTGATGACCACCTTGACGGCCACGTCCCGGCCGAGGAATTCGTCGGTAGCCCGGTAGACGTTGGCCATTGCACCGGAACCGATCTGGTCCACGACGCGGTATCGTCCGCCGAGGAACGTTCCTGCTGAAATGCCGGACAGTACGTCCATTGGATACCTTGAATTTTCCCGAGCGCGCCAAAAGGCGTGCGGTGCGTAGGTTGGTGTGGGGTGCTGGCAGGAGCGGGTTAATAACAACGCGGCTTGGAAGGCCGGCGTCCGATTGGAAGCATCGGCCTTTAACGCTCCAGGAAGAGCCGGTGCGTGTCGGCTCTTCCTGGAGCAGTGGAGCTAGATGAGGCTGGGGGCGCTGGCGAGGATATAGTCCGCCGCGGCCGGGCCAGTCATGGACAACTCATTGTGATCCGGATCGATGCCGAGTTCCTTCAGACCTGCCCGCAAGGCCTCGGGGGACTCGGGCTGTATCGTGTTGATCAGGCTCCAGCTGGTGTAGAGGCCATAGAGCTCGTCCGGAGTCAGCCCGGAGTCGGTTTCCCGGTCCGCAGTGAGGGCCTCGGCTACGAAGCGGTCAAAGTGTGTTGCAGTCATTTTTGGCTCTTTCATGGCGTGCACATTTGATACGCCGTTCTGCTTCAGCGATGACGGACCACTGCCCTTTGGGCAGAGAACGTCCTAAAAATTTATGCGAGACAGACCGTTCTGTCTAGTTACGGTTGGCTTACGGTCATGTGCAGGGTCGGAAGCTTGGCCAGGCGCCCTGTCAGGGGGTGGGTCCGGGGCACCTCCGGGGGTCGGCTTGGGGCGACGCCAGAGGGTCGGCATCGGGCGCCGGATCCGCGCCCGACGGTCGATTTGCACCGGCCGCCGGGGGTGTGTAAAGTAATTCGAGTCGCCGCCGCTGATGCGGAAAGAAAGCGACCGACCCTCTTCTGAATGGCCTGGAAAACGGCGCTTTTATGGCGTGTGGAATCCGGGTGGGGATCCTTGTTTGAGCCGTGGACCGCGGAGACGCTGGTTTGCAATGTGGTTTGGATTCGGGTAAGTTTGGGAAGTTGCTCCGGAGCGATCTGCGACT
>NZ_JBFTKK010000029.1:0-46182 GCF_056395905.1 Arthrobacter sp. 05T444 | reverse complement strand
CCACCCGGTCCAGGTCTCCGGAAGCCTTAAGCTCCTCGGCAAACACCGCGGCAGCACGCATGGGGCCCACCGTGTGTGAACTGGACGGGCCTATTCCGATGGAGAAGAGGTCAAAGACTCCAACAGCCATTGTCGGTTCCTAACTAGGTCTTGCTGTGGCCCGGCAGATGGTCCTGCCGGATGACTGAGTGGCCGCGGGTCGCGGCTTGCAGCCGGTCAGTACGGCGGCGGGCGGCAGCTAGTGGCGGCCGCCCGCCGCCGTGCTGTTTTAATCCACGCTACGCGGTTTTTGCCGCGGCGAGGTCGAAGCGCTTACAGCTCGCCGCCGTTCTTTGAAGCGTATTCCTCGGCCGACAGCAGCGGGCCCTCCGATTCGGCGGCGACCTTGAACAGCCAGCCGGCGCCGTACGGATCGCTGTTGATCAGGGCCGGATCGTCGACGACGGCGGGGTTGATTTCCGTGACCTCGCCAGTCACCGGCGAGTACAGGTCCGAGACGGATTTGGTGGACTCCACCTCGCCGCAGGTTTCCCCCGCCGTCACCGGGAAACCAACCTCGGGCAGGTCCACGTACACGATGTCGCCGAGGGCGTCCGTGGCCACGGCGGAGATGCCGATGGACACAACGTTCCCGGCCTCGCGCGCAACCCACTCGTGCTCGTCGGAGTACTGCAGTTCACGGGCAACTTTTGCCATGTGTTTTTCCTTTACTTTTGAAATCTTGGTGCTAAATCAGTTGTGCTGGGCTGATGCGGACAGTGGCCGGGTTGGGCGGCGGATGAGCGAATTCCTCCGCGTGCTCGGTCGCGAGGGCGCCCGCTGAGCGGACGCGACGCTCCCTTAGACGCACGCTTCCGGAATCCCCTCACCCGCCGACCAGCACTTCAGTTTGGGGGGCCAACAGTTCTCCGGAAAGAAACAGTGGCTCTACTAGATCGATCGGGTCCGAGCTACTTGTGGGCCTAAAGAGTTTCGACAGGCTCAACCAGCGGCAGTCGGAACATCCCCAGCACCTTTGGCTCTCGAGGGGCCGGCTGGCCGGGGTTTTCGAAAGCCTGCGTCAAAGCGACGAAGGAGCAGCACGCGTGAAAACCGGGGCCAGCCGGCCACGGAGCCAACCACGGCCCCGGGACCAGGGGTTTCGACAAGCTCAACCAGCGGAGACGGGCCTACTTTGAGCGCTTGTAGAAAGGCAGTGCGACGACTTCGAACGGCTCCGTTTTGCCGCGCAGGTCGATGTCCAGGGCCGTGCCGGGTTCGGTGAACTCGACGTCGACGTAGGCCATCGCGACCGGGCAGCCGAGGGTGGGGCTGGGCTGGCCGGAGGTGACTTCGCCTATGACGTTGCCGTCCTTGAGCACCGGGTAGTGGCCGCGGCCGGCACGGCGCCCGAGCCCCTTGAGGCCCACCAGCTTACGGCCAGTGGTGGAACCGGTGCCGGCTGCCCTGAGCGCGCTCAGCGCCGCCTTGCCCACGAAGTCGCCATCCTTGGACAGCGCGACGACGGGGCCCAGGCCGGCGGCGAAGGGGTCCCCTTCGAGGGAAAGCTCGTTGCCGTACAGCGGCATTCCGGCTTCGAGGCGGAGCGAATCGCGGGAGGCGAGTCCCGCAGGCGTCAGCTCCCCTTCGTCCGCAATGGCGACGATGGCCTGCCAGAGGGCGGCGGCGTCGTCGTTGTTCACGAAGATCTCGAAGCCGTCCTCGCCGGTGTAGCCCGTGCGGGCGAGCAGAAGTTCCTGGCTCGCACCGCCCACCAGGAAAGGAACTTCCACGGCGGCGTAGTACTTCAGGCCGGTGACGAGCTCGTGCTGCGCGGCGGGAACCAGGCGGAGGAGGATTTCCTCGGCCTTGGGACCCTGGACAGCGATCAGCGACGTGGCGGCGGAGACGTCCTCAACCACGGCGTCGAACCCGGCGGAACGCTCGGCGAGGGCCTGGGCAACCACCTGGGCGTTGCCGGCGTTGGGCACCACAAGGAACCTGTCCGTACCGCCTTGTGCGGTGTCCGCAGTAGCGGGCCGGCGGTACACGATGAGGTCGTCGATGATGCCGCCGTCTTCCTTACAGATCAGCGAGTACTTGGCCTTGCCGACGGCCATCGCCGAAATCTTGCCGACGAGCGCGTAGTCCAGGAAGGCTGCGGCGTCCGGGCCGGTCACCCAGACTTCACCCATGTGGGACAGGTCGAAGATGCCTGCCGCGCTGCGGACGGCGCGGTGTTCGGCCAGCTCGGAGCTGTACTTGAGCGGCATCTGCCACCCGCCGAAGTCGGTGAAGGAGGCGCCGAGCTTCTTGTGCTCTTCGTAAAGGGCGGTGTAATTCTCAGACATCGGCGGATCCTCAGTTTTCAAATTCGGAAAGCGGCGGGCAGGAGCAGATCAGGTTGCGGTCGCCCAGAGCGCCGTCGATCCGGCCCACGGGCGGGAAGTACTTGTCCTGCTTGAGGGAGTGCACCGGGAACACTGCCTGTTCGCGCGGGTATTCGCGGGCCCAGTCGGAGCTGATGACGGCGGCGGCGGTGTGCGGGGAGTTGCGCAGCGGGCTGTCCGCCACGCTGAAGTCGCCGTTGGCCACCTGGTCGATTTCAGCCCGGATGGAGATCATGGCCGTGATGAAGCGGTCGATTTCGTCCAGGTCTTCGGACTCCGTGGGCTCCACCATCAGCGTGCCGGCAACAGGGAACGCCAGGGTAGGTGCGTGGAAGCCGTAGTCGATGAGGCGCTTGGCAACGTCCTCCGCCGTGACGCCGGTCCTGGCGGTGAGCTCGCGCAGGTCCAGGATGCACTCGTGGGCCACGAGCCCGCCCTCGCCCGTGTACAGCACCGGGAAGAAGTCGTTCAGGCGCGCCGCAATGTAGTTCGCGGCGAGCAGCGCGGACTTGGTGGCGTCGGTCAGGCCGCTGCCGCCCATGAGCTTCACGTAAGCCCAGGAGATCGGCAGGACGCCTGCTGATCCGTAGTTCGAAGCGGAGATGGGCACGTCATTACCTTCGGTCCAGGTCGCGGCGTTGCCGGGCATGAACGGCGCCAGGTGGGCCTTGGCAGCGACCGGACCGACGCCCGGGCCGCCGCCGCCGTGCGGGATGCAGAAGGTCTTGTGCAGGTTCAGGTGCGAGACGTCGCCGCCGAATTTGCCCGGCTGGGCGAGCCCCACGAGGGCGTTGAGGTTGGCGCCGTCGATGTAGACCTGCCCGCCGGCTGCGTGTATGGCGTCGCAGACTTCCCGGACATCGGCGTCGTACACGCCGTGGGTGGACGGGTAGGTGATCATGATCGCGGACAGTGCGTCCTTGTGCAGCTCGATCTTGGCGTTGAGGTCGGCGTGGTCGATCGTGCCATCTGCCGCCGTGGCCACAACAACAACCTTCATGCCGGCCAGGACGGCCGAGGCCGCGTTCGTGCCGTGGGCGGAGGCCGGGATCAGGCAGATGTTGCGCTGGTCATCGCCGCGTGAACGGTGGTAGCCGCGGATGGCCAGCAGGCCCGCGAGCTCGCCCTGGGAACCGGCGTTGGGCTGGATGGACACCTGGTCATAGCCGGTGATCTCGGTCAGCTGCGCTTCAAGATCTGCAATCAGTTCGCGCCAGCCCTCGGTCTGGGAATCCGGGGCAAACGGATGGATGGACGCGAACTCCGGCCAGGAGATCGCTTCCATTTCGGCCGTCGCGTTCAGCTTCATGGTGCACGAACCCAGCGGGATCATGGTGCGGTCCAGCGCGAGGTCGCGGTCGGACAGCCGGCGCACGTAGCGCAGCAGCTGGGTCTCGGAGCGGTGGGTGTTGAACACCGGATGCTGCAGGTACTCGGAAGAGCGTTCGACGGCGGCGTCCAGGGAAAAGGCGTCCGTCGCCTCAACGGCCGTGGCACCGAAGGCGCCGAGGACGTCCTCGACAATTGCCGCCGTCGTCGTTTCATCGGTGGAGATGCCCACGGTGTCCGCGTCGATGCTGCGGAGGTTGATGCCCTTGGCCTCGGCCGCGGCGATGATGTCCGCCGCCTTGCCCGGCACAGACACGCTGACGGTGTCGAAGAAGCTGGTGTGGAGGACGACCAGCCCGGCAGCCTTCAGCGAGGTGGCGAGGGTCCTGGCGTGGCGGTGAGCGGTTTCGGCAATCGCTTTCAGCCCGTCCGGACCGTGGTACACGGCGTACATCGAGGCGACGATGGCCAGCAGGGCCTGCGCGGTGCAGATGTTGGACGTCGCCTTTTCGCGGCGGATGTGCTGCTCACGGGTCTGCAGGGCCAGACGGTAGGCCGGAACTCCTGCAGAGTCCTTGGAGACGCCGACGAGGCGGCCCGGCATCGAGCGCTCGAGGCCTTTCTGGACTGCCATGTAGGCTGCGTGGGGTCCGCCGTAAAACAGAGGCACGCCGAGGCGCTGCGCCGAGCCGACGGCGATGTCCGCACCCTGCTCGCCCGGAGGGGTGATGAGCGTCAGTGAAAGGAGGTCCGCGGCAACCGTCACCAGTGCACCGCGCTCCTTGGCGGCAGCGATGACCTCGGAGTGGTCGAAGACGCGGCCGGAAACCCCGGGCTGCTGGAGGACAACGCCGTTAATGACGCCGTCAGGCAGTCCTTTGGAAAGGTCGGCGACCTCCACCTCAAAGCCGAGGGCCTCGGCGCGGCCCTTGACGATGGCGATGGTCTGCGGCAGGCAGTCGGCGTCGAGCACCGTCTTGCCGTCGTGGGCGGCCTTGTTCTTGTTGGCCCTGCGCATCATCAGCACGGCCTCGGCCACGGCGGTGGCTTCGTCCAGCAGCGAAGCGTTGGCGATGGGCAGCCCCACGAGGTCCTGCACCATGGTCTGGAAGTTCAGCAGCGCCTCGAGCCGGCCCTGGGAGATTTCCGGCTGGTACGGCGTGTAGGCCGTGTACCAGGCCGGGGCTTCGAGGATGTTGCGGCGGATCACCGGCGGGGTCACGGTGTCGTAGTAGCCCTGGCCGATCATCTGCACGGCCGTCTTGTTCTTCGCGGCAAGCTTGCGCAGCTCGGCGAGGGCTTCAACTTCGCTCAGGGCCGGGGCAAGCTCCAGCGGGGAGTCCTGCCGGATGTCTTTGGGAACTGCGGTATCAACCAGAGCATCAACGGTGTCGTAGCCGACAGCCTTGAGCATGGCGTCGACGTCGGCTTCACGGCGGGCGCCGATATGCCGGTCAACGAAGGACGTGGAGGCTGAATTGACAGTCAAGGGAACTCCATAACTAAGGCGGCGCAGGGTACGCCACATCGATCGGGTTCCTCCCCGCTCTGTATTGGACCTGAGAGTTTCCGCGTTGCTGTGGTTTGCGCACAGCCCCGCTTGCACCGTCGGTGAGCACAGCATGTCCTGATGTTTCGGGATGATCCCGGGACTCCAGACGGACAGCCTGCTACTTTCCAGAGTTGCCTTGCCGCGGCGGTACATGGGCCTGAGAGATTCCTGGGGAGGATTTGCTCCTACGGCGCCTGCTTGTACCTACTTGCAGAACTCTCCCGCCGCAGATCAAAGGCATATTCAGTTAGCGGTGACAACAGCCACAGAGGCTATTCTCCTATGTCCGGAACGCGTCCGCAAACTGTCTCGTAGCGGCCGGATGGTACTGCCGCCGGCGCTTTCAGCACCGGCCGGTCAGTCCCGGAGCCGCTCCAGCGCGGCAAGCAGGCTTTCGACGTCGGCGGCCGTCTCGGCAGCTGTCGCGGCCGGCCCGATCGACAACATCGCATTGAAATACAGGCCGTCCCCCATGTACAGGACCGCCTTCGCGAGCCCGGGCCCCACATCCTTGGCGATCTCATTGAGCCAGCGCTGCTGAATATGGGCGAAACGCCGCCGGGTCTCCTGATGGGCCACCTCTGCGAGCCGCGTTGCCGCCACAATGACGCGGTCCAGAGGGGTGTCTGCCCACACTGAGGATTTGATGAAGTAGGCGGCCGCACCTTCGGGTGCCGTGGCCATGGCCCGGGCATCGGCCTCGGCATGCTCGTCCAGGCGGTCCAGCAGGACCCCGATCAGGGCCTCCTTATTCGGGAAGTGGTAGAGCAGGCCCCCTTTGGAAACCCCAGCGCGCCCGGCCACGGCATCCAGGGTTGCTGCTCGCTCCCCTACTTCGATGAGGAGTGACTCAAAGGCGTCGAGGACGGCACTGCGCGCTACTGGTTTTCTGGCCATGGCTCCCATCATGCCTGTTCTGGTCATTCGCTTGATAACTATACCGTCCAGACGGTACAGTTAAGGCATGACCGCGTCCGCAGACCTCCAGCAGCAGAAGCCCATCACGCAAGCAGCAGCACAGCCCTCCCCCGCCAGCGGCGGAGCCCGCGACTGGCTTGCCCTGGGTCTGCTCATGTTTCCGGTCCTGCTCGTGGCCGTGGACAACACCGCACTGACCTTCGCCCTGCCGGCAATCGCGCGGAGCCTGGATACGTCCGGAGTGCAGCTGCTGTGGATCGTGGACGCCTACGCCCTGGTCCTGGCCGGTCTTCTGGTTGCCATGGGAAGCCTGGGTGACAGGATCGGGCGCCGCCGGCTGCTGCTGATTGGCACCATGGGATTCGCCGGAGTCTCGGCCGCCACAGCGTTCGCCCCAAGCGCCGAATGGCTAATTGCCGGCCGTGCCGCACTGGGCTTCTTTGGCGCCATGCTGATGCCGTCCACGCTCTCGCTCATCCGCAACATTTTTCCGGACCCCAACAGGCGCAGGCTGGCGGTCGCAATCTGGGCGGCAGGCTTCTCCGGCGGCGCAGCCCTCGGCCCGATTTTCGGCGGCTGGCTCGTGGAGCAGTTCTGGTGGGGCGCGGTCCTGCTCGTGGCCGCGCCCATCATGCTGCCGCTGCTCATCTTCGGCCCGTTCTTCATTCCGGAGTCCAGGGACCCCAGGCCGGGCCGGGTGGACATGCCCAGCATCCTGCTGTCAATGCTGACCATGGTACCCATGGTCTACGGAATCAAGGAACTGGCCACCGAAGGACCGGGCGCACAGGCCCTGTCCATCATTGCCTTTGGCATGGCCATGGGCTTCGTCTTCGTTCGTCGCCAGCAGCGGCTCGCGTCCCCGCTGCTGGACCTGTCCCTGTTCAGGAACAGGGTGTTCAGCACGGCCATCACAGCCAACGTGCTGGCGCTGTTCTCCTTCAACGGCTTCATCCTCTTCCTGGCACAGCACCTGCAACTGCTGGAAGGGATGTCGCCCTCGGCGTCGGGGACCGCCATGCTGCCCGCACTGACGGCCACCGTGGTGGCGGGGCTTCTGGTGGTGCCGCTGGTCCGGAAGATTCGGCCCGGGTTCGTGGTGGCCGGCGGCCTGTCGCTGAGCGCGTCGGGCTACTCCCTGGTGGCTTTTGGCGACCACTCCGCCGGACCGGCCCTGCTGCTTGGTGCACTGCTCCTCCTTGCCCTCGGCGTGGGTGCCGCCGAAACAATCTCCAACGACCTGATCCTAGGCGCCGTGCCGCCCGCGAAATCCGGGGCCGCGGCGGCGATTTCCGAGACGGGCTACGAAGTGGGCTCACTGCTCGGTACGGCCGTTCTGGGATCGATCCTGACCGCCTCCTACCAGAGGCAGCTTGCACTGCCCGCAGCCGTAACCCAGGTGGCGCCCGCGGACTCCACGGACCGGGCCCGGGAAACCCTGGCGGGGGCCATGGAGCTTGCGGGAACGTTGCCGGCGCCGCTGTCCGAGGCCCTCGCCGCGGCCGCCCGGGCGGCCTTCGACTCGGGCGTCCACATCACGGCGGCCATCGCGCTGGTACTGATGGCGGGAGCGTCAGTCCTCTCCGCCGTCGTTCTCCGCCGGGTGCCGAGGGCCCGCTAAGGGACCGGCCGGCGGGCTGCCGAGGCCGCCTGCCGCCGGCCGGTCCCGCCGCCGGAAGGGCGACGGCGGAGGAGCGATGGCGGCCTGCCGCGGCCGCTGCTCAGTGGCCTTCGACGAAGGCCTGCAAGGCATCGAGCAGGCCGTCGGTTCCTTCCTTCCTCCCGGCCACCTGGTCAACCTCCGTGAAGTAGGCGCCCTGTTCGGTCAGCGTCAGCAGGGTACCGTCGCCCTCAGCCTGAAGCTCCACCGTGCTGAGCGAAACGGACGTGCGCTGGCCGTCCAGCAGCATCTCGTAGGTATAGACGATCCGCTCGTTGTCCACGATGTCGTAATAGAGGGCCTGCATGGTCGAAACGAAACCGCCCTCGGGCCCTCCGACGTCCGTCTCACGGCCGCCCTCCCGGAACTCGAGGCTTGATTCGCCCTGGTTCCACTCCGGCGGGCCGCCAAACCACTTCTTCTTGCTGGCGAAATCCGAGAACGCTTCAAAAACGCGCGACGGCGGGGCGTTGAGCGTGCGTGACAACGTGAAGCTGGCATGCGTGATGGGGGTGCTCATGGCGTACTCCTGGTTGTTGTTGTGGGTGGATCATCTGAATCAAGGAACGACTCGAGCCGCTCGAGGCGGCGTTCTTCAGCCGTCCGGCGCGAGCTGAGCCAGCCCTCCGCACGGCGGACGGCAGCGGGGACAATGGTGCAGCTGCGCACGCGTCCGATCTTTTCGCTGCGGACCAGGCCACTGCCCTCCAGGACCTGCAGGTGCTGGAGGATTGCCGGCAGGCTCATGGCAAACGGTCGGGCCAGCTGCGAGACTGACGCCGGGCCGTCGCAGAGGCGGATAAGGATCGCCCTCCGGGTGGGGTCGGCGAGCGCCTGGAACACGGAATCCAGGTCCGGATCCTCCGGCAGCTGATTGTTAAGCACATGCTTAAGTATTCTCCGCGGCGCCGGAAAGTCAAGGGTTCAAAGCACAAAACAGCCCCGGAGGAACTCCGGGGCTGTTCTGTCGGTTCCGCGGGCGTCGGCCGCCTGCGGATCTCAGATTTTTAGGCTGCGGTTACTTGCTGTCGGGCTGCGTGACGCTGGCCGAGGCCTTCATGTTCTCGGCACCCACCATCCAGGCGTACTGCTCCAGCTTTTCAATGAAGGCGTGCAGCAGGTCTGCGGTGGTGGGGTCCTCTTCATCCACCTCGTCATGGACCTTGCGCATGGTGCCCACTGCGGCCTCAAGCGCGGCGACGATCCGGTCGATCGCGTCCTTGGTGTTGATGAGGCCTTCCGGGAACTGGGCCAGGCTGGTGGACTTGGCCACCGTCTCGCTGCGGCCATCGGGCAGCGCGTGCAGGGCGCGCATCCGCTCCGCCATGTCGTCAGCAAACGCCCTGGCGGCATCGACAATCTCGTCCAGCTGCAGGTGAAGGTCCCTAAAGTTGGTCCCCACAATGTTCCAGTGCGCCTGCTTGCCCTGGATGTGCAGTTCGATCAGGTCCGCAAGCACGGCCTGCATGTTGTTGGTCAGTGTCGGTGAAGCTTTCATTCGTCCTCCTCGAGTGGTCCAGTAGCTCCGACGCTACCGCAGGCCGGGTCAGGGCAGGCAGGAGCAGGCCCAAAATTTCACGATCAGCTTACTTGCCATTTCTGTCATATATGAATGCTATTCAAATTGACCCTTGCCAGCCGGCGCCGGGCTGTGCATACTAAATGAACGTCATTCATTTAGTGACGGTCGTCTCTCTGGAGTAGTCATCATGATTGAAATCACCTGCCTCGATTCACCCTCCTCCCTGGCCCGGACAGTGCCGTCCGCGCGTCCGGCACTGCGGATCGGCGTCGTCCAGCACCGTTGGCACAGCAACGCCGCGGCTCTTCGCGCCGAACTGAACGACGGCATCGAGCGCGCAGCCCGCCTCGGCGCCACAGTTGTCTTCCTGCCGGAACTTACGCTGTCCCGCTATCCGGCGGACCAGATTCCGGACAACGATCTGTCCCTCGCCGGACAAACCAGGCCACGCCCCTCTGACGCGGCCGAGGACCTGCTCACCGGCCCCACCTTCCGCTTTGCCGCCGAGGCTGCCCGCAGGCACGGCATCTGCGTCCACGCCTCGCTCTACCAGCGGGCGGACAACCCCGACGGCTCGGACGACGGCTTGGGACTGAATACTTCCATCCTCGTGTCCCCCGGCGGCGAACTGCTCGCCAGCACGCACAAGCTGCACATCCCCGTCACCGCCGGCTACTACGAGGACCGGTTCTTCCGCCAGGGCCCGCCCGCGGATGACGCCTACGAAGTCCACTCGCCTGCCGAACTCGGCGGCGCACGCCTCGGCATGCCCACCTGCTGGGACGAGTGGTTCCCCGAACTGGCCCGGCTGTACTCGCTCGGCGGGGCGGAACTGCTCGTCTATCCCACGGCCATCGGGTCCGAACCGCTGTTCCCGGAGTTCGACACCCAGCCCCTGTGGCAGCAGGTGATTGTGGGCAACGGCATCGCCAACGGCCTGTTCATGGTGGTCCCGAACCGCTGGGGCCAGGAGGGCAGCCTCAACTTCTACGGAACCTCCTTCATCTCCGACCCCTACGGCCGTATCCTGGCGCAGGCTCCGCGGAACGAGTCAGCCGTTCTCGTCGCGGACCTTGACCTGGACCAGCGCCAGGACTGGCTCACGCTGTTCCCGTTCCTGACCACCCGCCGCCCGGACACCTATGCCCGGCTCACCGAACCCGTCCGCCACGATGCACCGTTCGGGGACGAGGCGGGTCCCGCGATTTCGACCAGTTCAATCAGTGGTTATGCGCCTGCCGAGGTGACCGCATGAGCGCGTGGCGCATGCCCGCCGAAACGGCACGCCAGGACCGGCTCTGGATGGCGTTCCCCACGGGCGGCTACACCCTGGGCGACACAGCCGAAGAGGCGCACGCCGCGCGTTCCGTCTGGGCCGCCGTCGCCAATGCCGCCGTTGAGTTTGAGCCGGTCACCGTGGCGGTGGCCCCCGACGACGTCGATACCGCCGCGCGTTACCTCGATCCCGCCGTCGAGGTACTGACGGCGGAACTGAACGACGCCTGGATGCGGGACATCGGCCCCACCTTCGTGCTGGACGGCGCCGGCCGGCTTGGTGCGGTGAACTGGGTCTTCAACGGCTGGGGCGCCCAGGACTGGGCGCGGTGGGACAAGGACTCGCTCCTCGCCGCGGAAGTGGCCGGCCGGTCCGGCGCCCACCATCTCGTGTCCCGTCTGGTTAACGAAGGCGGCGGCATCCAGGTGGACGGCGAGGGAACCGTGCTGGTCACCGAGACCGTGCAGCTGGACCCGGGCCGCAATCCCGGGCTCACCAAACCGGAGATCGAAGCGGAGCTGGCCAGGACCGTCGGCGCCAGGCACGTTATCTGGGTTCCGCGCGGCCTCACCCGTGATTCGGAGCGGTTCGGCACCCGCGGACATGTGGACATCGTGGCCGCCATCCCCTCGCCAGGCACACTGCTGGTCCATTCACAGCAGGACCCGGCGCACCCGGATTTCGAGGTCAGCCGCGAGATCGTCAGCTTCCTGTCCACCACCCGGGACGCGGCCGGGCGTGAATGGAACATCATCGAGGTTCCGGCTCCCACGGTCCTCACGGACGCCGAGGGCTTCGTGGACTACAGCTACATCAACCATGTGGTGGTCAACGGCGGAGTCATCGCCTGCACCTTCTCCGATCCCAACGACGAGAAGGCCCTCCGCATCCTTGCCGACGCCTACCCCGGGCGCCGCGTGGTGGGCATCGACGCCCGCGAGCTCTTCGCCCGCGGGGGCGGCATCCACTGCATCACCCAGCAGCAGCCCGCTGCGTCCTGGAAAGGTCAGTCATGAGCCAAACCACCCGCGCCAGCGCACCGGCGGGCGATCCTGCCAGCGGCGCCGGCACAGACGCCCCGGGAACCGTGCACGGCATTACCGGGAAGGGACTGAAGGGCGGGCAGCTGGGCCTCCTCGCCGTCGTGGTTCTGGGCATTTCCACCATCGCGCCGGCCTACACGCTGACCAGCGCGCTGGGCCCCACCGTCAACGAGGCCGGGCTTCAGCTGCCGGTCTTTTTCCTCATCGGCTTCATCCCCATGATCCTGGTGTCCCTCGCCTACCGGGAGCTGAACGCCGATTCCCCCGACAGCGGCACCACCTTCACCTGGGTGACCAAGGCCTTCGGCCCGTGGGTTGGCTGGATGGGCGGCTGGGGCCTGCTGGCCGCCAACATCATCGTGCTGTCCAACCTGGCCGGCGTGGCGGTGGACTTCTTCTATCTGTTCCTGGCCCAGCTGACCGGATCGCCGGAACTGGCGGACCTCGCGGCGAACAAGCCGCTGAACGTGGTCACGTGCTTCGTGTTCGTGGCGCTGGCGGTGTGGGTCAGCTACCGGGGCCTGCACACCACCAAGGTGGTCCAGTACGGGCTGGTCGGATTCCAGCTCCTGGTGCTGGGCCTGTTCGTGGGCATGGCGTTCGCGAACTGGTCCTCGTCCGGGACCGCCATCCCGTTCAGCTGGGAGTGGTTCGACGTCACCAAAATCGAGACGTTCGGCCAGATCGCCGCCGGCATTTCCCTGTCCATCTTTGTCTACTGGGGCTGGGACGTGTGCCTGACGGTGAACGAGGAGACCGCCAACGGCAAGAAAACGGCCGGGCTGGCAGGCACGCTGACCGCCGTCGTCGTCCTGGGCATCTACCTGCTGGTGACCATCGCAACCATGATGTTCGCCGGCGTCGGGGACACGGGCATCGGCCTGAACAACGAGGAGAACCACGCCAACGTCTTCACGGCCCTGGCCTCGCCCGTCATGGGTCCGTTCGCCATCCTGATGTCGCTGGCCGTGCTCTCCAGCTCGGCGGCCTCCCTGCAGTCCACGTTCACCTCGCCGTCACGGAGCCTTCTCGCCATGGCGCATTACGGCGCGCTGCCGGAGCGGTTCAGCCACCTCAGTAGGAAGTTTTCGACGCCGGGATTCGCCACTGTCGCCGCCGGCGCCTTTTCGGCGGTCTTCTACGCCGTGATGCATGTGATCAGCGAGAACGTCCTGAATGACACCATCCTGGCGCTGGGCCTGATGATCTGCTTCTACTACGGGCTCACGGCGTTCGCGTGCGCCTGGTACTTCCGCAACAGCGTCTTCAGCAGCGCACGCAACTTCGTCTTCCGGCTGTTGTGCCCGCTGCTGGGCGGCCTGGGGCTGTTGGTGGTCTTCCTGCAGACCGCCGCGGACAGCTGGGCGCCGGAGTTCGGCAGCGGTTCCGAGGTCTTCGGCGTGGGGCTCGTGTTCGTCCTCGGGATCGGCATCCTGGCCCTGGGCGTGGTGTTCATGCTGATCATGGCCAGGCTGCGGCCGGGGTTCTTCCGCGGCGAAACCATCCGCCAGGACACGCCGGCACTCGTGGTGCCCGACTAGGCGTGGCAGGAGCCGAGTGGTGCCAGTGGCCGGGTTCCACCCTCGTTCGGGCTTGGCGGGCACCGACGGAATCCGCTTAATGCGGGCTTCGGAGAAGGCAGGGCGGCGTTACCGCCACCCTGCCCTCTCCCCATGGGCGCTCTTCCCACGCCCGACTTTCGGGCTGCCTGTTGCGACGGAGTGCGGGAAGAGCGCCCATCTGTGCCGGTCATAGGGCCGGCGGTCGGTGATGATGGTCCAATCGGGGACCAGTTGTTCGTCCCTGGAACGCTAGTCCCGGGGCCTATCGCAAAAAGTGCAGTGAACCGTGCGCTACGCCAGGACTCCGGCTCGCCGCCCGAAGACACATCCGGCAGCAAGTCCGGTGCCGCCGGGGTAGTTGACGCTGAATAGTCCGCCGAGCATTTCACCTGCCACGAACAGGCCTTCGATGTGCTTGCCGTCTGCGTCCAGGACGCGGCCGTGGGTGTCGGACTTGATGCCACCGAAGGTGAACGTGATTCCGCAGGTGACGCCGTAGGCGTAGAAGGGTCCGGTTTCGATGGGGGCGGCCCAGTTGCTCTTGACCGGTTCGGTGGCGGCCTTCCGGCCATCCTTAATGTTGGGGTCGAACGGGATGGAGCGCTCGATCGAGTTGTTGAAGTCCGTCACGGTTTTGGACAGGCTTTCCGGGTCGATGCCGATTTTGACGGCCAGGTCCTCGAGGGTGTCGGCGACCTCAACGGAGATGCCGGGCATCTCGTATTCTTCGCTGCGCAGCATGGGCCGAAGGCCGGCGTCGAAGATCTGGTACGCAACCGAGCCGGGCTGCTTGAGAATTTCCTTGCCGTACTTGGCGTAGGTGTAGTTCCGGAAGTCCGCGCCCTCGTCCAGAAAACGCTTGCCGTCGGTGTTGACGATGATTCCAAACGGGTAGCTTTGCCGGGTGAGGCGGTTGGTGAGTTCGCGGTTGCTTTCGTTGGTGGCGGTGAAGGCATCCCACTGGACGCTGTGGCAGGTGCCCCAGTCTCCGCCCTTGGTGGCGCCGATCTCCAACGCTGCGGCGATCATGTCGCCGGTGTTGTAGGGCGTGCCGCGTACCTTGGCGTTTTCCCAGCCTTCGCCCAAGTACTCCCGCCGACGCTTCGGGTCGGCCTCGAAGCCTCCGGCGGTGAGGATCACGGATTCTGCCGTCAGGCGCAGCTTCCCTTCAGAGGTGTTGACGACGACGCCGGCTACACGGCCGTTCTCAACGATGAGGCTTTGGGCCGCGTGGCCGTACCTGACTTCGATGCCCAGCTCTGCAGCTACCCGGGT
Source organism: Arthrobacter sp. 05T444 (assembly GCF_056395905.1). Taxonomy (NCBI): domain Bacteria; kingdom Bacillati; phylum Actinomycetota; class Actinomycetes; order Micrococcales; family Micrococcaceae; genus Arthrobacter; species Arthrobacter sp. 05T444. The sequence continues at coordinate 31,676 of NZ_JBFTKK010000029.1, read as the reverse complement.
GTGGTCTTCGATCAGGCCTTCGCCGCCGCCCACGTTTCCCACGTGCAGGCCGCCCCAGAAGAGGTAGGACCCGTCGGCACGCTCGAAGGCCTGGCGTTCGTACATCAGGCGGTACTTCAGGCCCAGCCCGTTGAGCCAGCGAAGGGTGGACTGGCTCTCGGCAATGAGGACTTCCGTCAGTGCCGGGTCGTTCCGGCCTTCGGTGACCTTTGCCAGGTCTGATGCGTATTCTTCAGCACTGTAGGGCGGAACGACGGTCCGGCTGTGCCGTTCGTCCGGTTCCACGAGCCCTTGGAGGTCATCCAGGCCGTTGTGCACGATGCGAGTGGCGCCGGCGGTGTAGAAGCTGTTGCCGCCAGCCATGTCTTTGGTGCCCTTTTCGAGCAGGATGACTTTTCGTCCGCGGACGGCAGCGGCGTGGGCCGCTGTGAAGCCGGCGTTGCCGCCACCGACGACGATCACGTCGGCCTTTGTGAGGTTTTCAGCTGCGGATTCGTTCTGATCAGCCATTGTTCTTTGTCTCCTTAATTTGTGAATTTACAAGTATTCGTCTGTATACAGAGCCGGCCAAGCGTACTTGGCCCGTGTGTGGCGACATCGGGGTGTCAGCGGCGGGCCGGCACGGGGTCTGGTTCTGCTGCCGTTACTGGCAGCGGTTCCTGCTCGGCGAGGCGGTTTTGGCGGCGCTCCAGGGCCACGGCCAGGGCGCCCAAGGTGACGTTCACCACCAGGAACCCCAAGGCGGCAACAAACTGCGCCTGCAGCAGCGACCGGGTGTAGTACTGGCCGATGACGGTGGCCGACCTCAGCAGTTCCATGTAACCGCCGAGCACAAAGGCCAGCGCCGTTCCTTTGAAGAGGATGATGAGCTGGCTCACCAGGGCGGGACTCATGGACCTCAGGGCCTGCGGAAGCAGGACCAGGCGCAGCGTGCCGACCTGGGAGAAACCCAGCGCGAGGGAGGCCTCGGCCTGTCCCGGTGGCAGCGCGAGGATCCCGGAGCGCAGCAGGTCACCGATGACGGCCCCGCTGTAGAGGGTCAGTGCGATTACCAGGAACCAGAAATCCCCGAGTTTAAGGCCATAGTTGGGCAACACCAGCGACGTGAAGTAGAGCAGCAGGAGCAGGGGGATGCTGCTGAAGACGTCCGTGTAGACCCGGCAGGTCCTGCGGATCAGGGTGTGGGTGGAGACCAGCCCGAACGCCAGGAGGCACCCGGTGATCATGGACAGCACCATGCCGACCGCTGCGGCCGCAATGTTGTTCCACAGGCCTTGGCCGAGAAGCGCCCAGAGCCCCGGCTCGGCGAACGGAGCCCACGCCGCAGCGCTCAGCTCGCCTTTGTCGTAGAGGATCCTGAAGACCAGATAGGCGCCGGCGGTCACGATGACGGCGGTGAAGATTTCCAGTAGCAGGTGGCGGCGTTTGCCGCGCGGACCGGCCGGGTCAAAAAGCGATACGGTACTCATCGGCTGAACGCCACCTTCTGATCGACTGCGGATACGAGCCGGCCGATGACCAGCCCGATAACGAGGTAGCAGACGGTGGCCCCGCCGAAGATAATGAACGGTTGTGCCTCATCCACCGCGATCTTGTCCGAGAGGAACGTCAGTTCGGATACCCCCACCAGGGCAGCGACCGATGTGTTCTTGACCATGGTGATGAAGACGTTGCCCAGCGGTCGGGTGACCGTGGCGAAGGCCTGCGGGAGGACGATGAGCTTCAGGGACGCCATTGGCCCGAAGCCCAGGGCGCGCCCGGCTTCAAGCTCGCCGCGGTCTACGGTGTTCAAGCCCGAACGCAGGGTTTCGGCCACGAACGGCGCCGTGTAGAGCACCAAGACGATCGCGGCCGAGGCGTAGAGCGAGTACTGGATGGCCAGGACCGGGAGGCCGAAGACAAACAGCACCATTTGTACGGGAAGCGGCACGTTCCGGAAGATCAGCACGTAGGCCGAGGAGACCGCCCGGGCCGTCCTGACGGGGCTGGTCCGTAGTGCAGCGAGCAGCGTCCCCAGGATCATCGAACCGGTGGCGCCCAGGAGAACGAGTCCCAGAGTCACCAGCACGCCCTGACCGAAATCGACGAGATGATTGACAAGGAATGACATAAGCCGATCCCTACAGGGTTACTTTGGGCGGGGTAACGTCGCCGGGCTTGACCTTGCCGATCGTGGAGTCGTAGGCCTTCTTCCAGTCCCCGTCCGCGATGGCCTTGTTCAGAAGCTGATCAAGGTAGTCATGGAATGCTGCATCGTCTTTCGCGGAACCGATGGCAAATTCCTCGGCATCGGCCAGATGGCCGTCCGCGATGCGGTAGGCGTCCGGATTCTGGGACTGGACACCGAGCAGGATGGCCTCGGTGGTGGTCACCGCATCGACCCTCTTGTCCTTCAGTGCCTGTGCGCATTCACTGTAGGTGCTGAACAGGACCACGTTGGCCGCGGGCACGGCCTCACCGATCAGCTGGGCAGCGCGGGCGCCGGTGGTGGAACACACGGTTTTGCCCTGGAGATCCTCGGGTTTGTTCACTGAGCTGTCGTCCTTGCGGACCAGCAAGGCCACGTTGCTCTCGAGGTAAGGTCCGGCGAAACTGACGACTTTCTTCCGCTCTTCCGTCACGGCGTAGGAGGCGATCACGACGTCGACCTTGTTCTGCTGCAGGAACGCTTCGCGGTTTTTGGTGACCGCCTCCACGAACTCGACATTGTCTGCACTGCCGGTGAGGTCCTTGGCCAGGATTCTGGCCATCTCAATGTCCAGGCCTTCCATCTTGCCGGTGACTGGATTTTTCACGCCAAAGAGCGGCTGGTCGAATTTGACCCCGACGATGACTTTGCCGCGTTTCTGGATCTTGTCCATCGTGCTGTTGGCCGGGAAGTTCTGGGCGGGCTGGCTGTCGGCGGCCGGGGCGGTGCCGGCGCAGGCTGTGGTGCCCAGGATCAGGGCGCCGGCGATGGCCAGTGCGGGCAGGAAGTGCTGGCGTTTCATGGTTACTCCTTAGGGTGGGTGCGTCTTTGCACAGGCGCTGTTAGTGGACCGAGGAGAGGAAGGCTTTGGCCCGGTCGCTGGAAGGGGAGGTGAAGAATGTTTCAGGCTCAGCAATTTCGACGATGGCTCCGGCGGCCATGAAGACGATCCGGTCGGCGAAAGCACGGGCGAAGGACATCTCGTGGGTCACGACGATCATCGTCGTGCCGCTCTGCGCCAGGTTCCGCATGGTTGCCAGAACCTCGCGGGTGGATTCCGGGTCGAGCGCGGACGTGGGTTCATCAAAGAGCAGGACCTTGGGTTCCATGGCCAGTGCACGGGCGATGGCTGCGCGCTGTTTCTGGCCTCCGGAAAGCTGGGACGGCCGGCTGTGTGCCTTGTCGGCGATGCCCACCATGGCCAGCAGCTCGAGGGCCCGGGTCTCTGCCGCCTGCTTGTTCAGGCCCAGGATCTTCCGTGGAGCGAGGGTGATGTTCTCGAGGATGGTCTTGTGCGAGAAGAGGTTAAAGGACTGGAAGACCATCCCCACCTCGGTACGGAACTTGTACAGGTCCCTGCCCTCGACAGGCTGTTCGTGGCCGTCGATGAGGATGTGACCCTCGTCGATGGCTTCCAGCCGGTTGATGCACCGGCACAGCGTCGATTTGCCCGACCCTGACGGGCCCAGTATGACGACCACCTCGCCACGGCGCACCGACAAATCAATGCCGGTCAGGGCCTGCATGCTGCCGAAGCGCTTGCCGACCCTGCGGAACTCAACGACGGTGTCCGTCTCTGTGATCGCTGTCATGATCTATCTCCTTTGATGGAATACGACTGTATACAGTGAAGTACAGTGTTGCATAGTGGCCGCAATCACGGCAAGTCTTGGGAGTCTCCGGTGGGTGCTCACGCCTGCACCCGCCCCGGCAACGGATACGAGAGCCAGCGGCGCCGCGGGCAATACTGGCATGCCAGGGGGACACGGACGGCTGGTACTCCGCGGAAGAAGGTTTAGCGGGAGAGCCGCTGGGGAATCTTAGTAGGAGGCCGATTTCCGCAGCAGGTCGAGCCTGATCATGCGGGCTGTCTCCATGTGTTCGCGCGCGGTGTTCCGCGCACCGGTTTCGTCGCCGGCGGTGATGGCCGCGACCAGCTTCGCGTGCTCGGCCAGGGCCTCATCCCAACGCTTTCCTACCGACAGAGTCGAGTGGGGGGTGCGAATCAGGTGGGTGGAAAGCCGCTGCAGGAGATCCTGGAGGACCGGATTATGCGCGGCCGCCCAGACAGCGGCGTGAAACTCCAGGTTCGTCGACGCCCGGGTCTGGTCATCCGGACCCGAAAGCGCGCGATCACGCTCCACCAGGCCTTCGAGCTGCATTATGTCAGTGATGCCGCGGGACAGGGCTGCCTGCCCGGCCGCCTCCTGTTCCAAAAGAATCCGCACGTCGTATACCTGGATGACCTCCTGCGGGGTCGCCTGATGGACTTGCAGACCGCGGGCGCCACGGTCCAGAAGCCGGTCGTGCTGGAGACGGCGAAGAGCTTCGCGTACCGGAGTGCGGGAGACGCCGAAGCGTTCCCCCAGGGTAACCTCCCGTAATGGAGTCGCCGGAGGAATTGCGCCGCCCAGGATTTCAGAGCGCAGCTGGGCATAGATCGAATCTCCGTCGTGCCGCATCGGTGCAGAACCAGTTGACACAGCATTCCTTCCACAGAGGCAACTTCGGATGGGAGACTTGTCCTGCTACTCGATCCCGCCAGGTTTCACAGACCTGAAGGCGTCGCCCGGGCACCTATTGTATTCACACGGACACGGCGGTGTCCAAGATGTGGCGTCCTTCCCCATCCTGGATGGTGCTTAGTCAGGCCGACGGTCCCACGCCGGGTCCGGCGTGGGACTTCGGAAACTAATCACCGTTGTACCCGGGCACGGCCGGCCCGAAACGCCGTCCCCTCGAAGCACAGCCCTTCTAGAACAGCAAAGCGATGCCCCGTTCCCGGGTTGCCGGGGGCGGGGCGTCGCTTGGTTAATCGGCGATTCGCGAGTTCAGGGTTTCAAGGGTTTGAACAACCCGGCTCGTCACCAGTGGTGGGCAACGTCGATGACGAGCCGTGTGCCCGAGCCCGGTCCGGCGAGGGTGAAGACCTTGTACGGCAGCCGGGCGCGGACGCCGAGTCCAAGGGTGGTGTAGCCCTCGAAGCTGCCTGCCCAGGCCACCTGCCTGAAGGTCTGGTATCCGGATACGTTAGTCACCTCTGACCGGTTGGCCGGAATGAATGTGGCCTTCCCGGTGACGTTGTCGTAGGCCGGTGAATGGACGGTGACCTGAAGGAACGCGCCGCCCCTCAGCTTGACGGGCAGGCCGGAGCCGTCCTGGACCACCTTAGAGACGTAGCGGACGTTGTAGCCTCCCGCTTTCCCCTTAATATGGATCACCATCCGGTCGAAGCAGTAATGCTGCCCCGTCCGAACGTTGGTTACTGCTGCGGTGCTCATGGCCTGGTTGGTTTTTGCCAACGAGCCCCAGACGAGTCCGCAATACGAGGCCGCGGAGGCGGACCCCGGAACAAGAAGGCCTAGTCCGACAGCCATAAGGATAGCTGTCAGCCAAGCATAGATTTTTTTCATTTTGGCCACCCCCTCGAGTGATTGGATAGCTCAAGCGTAGGAGTGCCGGAACCCCAAAACGAGGGTTGTATCCGGTTCGGGGCGGAACCGTTAGTCTCCTCGGCGACCGATTACGGGAACGTGATTCCAGGCTCGGAATTGGGGCGTTTGAGAGCTGTTCGTGCCGCTACCTCCATATTCCTGTTACCGCTGATAACGGCCGATATCAGCGGAAGCGGAAGCAGTATTTTCCGGCCGGTCCGCCACGTCCGGCAGATCGGCTGTGCGGGCGGAAAGGGCACAAAAAAGCGAGGCGCCAGCTTCCCTGTTGGGCTGCCGGCGTCTCGCGTTGCTTTGCTATGAAGAGCGCGCGCCTAAGGGCAGTATTAGCCTTCGCAGTCGCGGCAGTACTTCATGCCGTTCTTTTCGCGTGCGACCTGGGACCGGTGACGGACCAGGAAGCAGGAGGAGCACGTGAATTCATCGGACTGCTCGGGAACAACAATGACCGTCAGTTCTTCGCCGGAGAGATCTGCGCCCGGAAGGTCAATGCCTTCAGCGGTGTCGTTCTCGTCGACGTCGATAACAGCGGTCTGGGCGCCGCCGCCGCGGGACGCCTGAAGGGCCTCCAGCGATTCGGAGGGAGACTCTTCTTCTGTCTTGCGTGGGGCGTCGTAATCGGTAGCCATGTGGTTGTTCACTTTCGTTGCTGCGCAGCGCCATTTCAGGCACCTCAGTGAAGCAGTTTAGGTCATTATGCAGCAAATGGAAGACTAGTGTGTGCGACGCGACATCTATCGCCGATGTGAGGCTATTCCGCGGCCGCCCGCACGGCGGTTTCATGGGCCCTGCGGGCGTGGTCCCCGGACACGGCAACGCCGCTCAGGGCAGGCAGCCAGGCCCAGCGCGTCACCTCGCGCAGGGCGTCGGTGGCTTGCTCCGCGGTGCTGGGCTGGGCGGGGAACAACGCGTCAACGATGCTGTCGCGGATCCTGGCCATGGCTTCAAAGGTCATGCTGCCAAGCTAGGCACCCATTGTTGTGGAAACGTTTCGGCGGAGTCTCCGCGGGGTAAATCCCTGGGGCCGGATGGAAAACCGGGAGTCATCAGGCTGAGCTTGCCTCGATACTGGCGGGCCGCCGTCGACGGTTCTAGCCTAGAGATGGACTCGGCTCTGCCCGCCCAGCCCAACACCGGAACCCACTGCGGAGGCACCAGATGGCCACGAAACTGAACCGCAAGGCATTGGAACTCGCCCGCGAGCTCGTAAAACAGGGGAAGGTGCAGCAGGACATCCGCGATGACTGGAGCGAACACGCGCCGTCCACCGATGATGAAAACGCGTTCATCGACAAGCACGGGTTTGCTGAATTTTCGAAGTGGCACCTCGGCATTGACAAGGAACAATCCGAGGGGACCAAGGGAAGCGTCAGCTTTCCGTTCGGCGACTTCAAGAAGGTCCACCGCTGCGCGATCATTTCGCTCGAGAGTCGTGCGGCGCAGCATGATCACGAGGACATCCGCAAAGCGGCAAAGGATCTGCTGGAGGAAATCGACGCGGAGTAGCTTCCGCTTGCATGTTCAGGCCAGCTTCCGTTTCCCCCTCCAGGAGGAGGGGGAAAGACAGGTTCGAGCCCACTCCCTCCCCCAGCGCGGCGGCCCACTCGCCTCCTCATCCATCAACGGCCATGTCCCTTACCCAATGACCGGAATCTGGACACCCGAGGCGAGTTCCGCCGTCGTGCGTTGAAGAACGTCACTCACAACGCAACCTCATAATTATTTACGCCCGCCAGGTCGCGGCCGGCGATGTAACCGAACGTCAGCGCCGGGCCAAGGTTGATGCCGCCCGCCGGGTAGTGGCCACCCATGACGTTGGCTTGGTCATTGCCTGCGACGTACAGACCGTCGATGGGCTCGCCGTCGTTGTTGAGCGCCCGGCCAAGGCCGTCGGTGTCCAGGCCCGCGAACGTCCCGAAGCTGCCCGGCACTACGCGCACCGCATAGAACGGGCCCTTCTCGATAGGCCCCAGCGAGGGGTTGGGCTGGTTGCCGGCGTCGCCGCCGTAGCGGTTGAAGGCCGTCTCGCCACGGCCGAAATCAGGATCGACGCCGGAACGGGCGTGCGTGTTGAACGTCGCCACGGTTTCGCGCAGCCCGGCAGGATCGACGCCGCATTTCCTCGCCAGTTCCTCCAGCGTCTGCCCCTTGATCAGGTATCCGGAGCGCAGGTACGGGAAGAGCGGAACTGGCAGCGGCTTGGCCATGCCCAGCGGGAACTTGCGAACAAACCGGCTGTCAGCGATCTGCCAGGACTCCACGGTTTCACCCTCGGGCGTTGCTGCCAGAAGCGCCTCGACGTAGTCGTGGTAGCCGTTGGCCTCGTTCACGAACCGCTTCCCGTCTGCGCGGACGCCGATGCTGCCCGGCTTGGCGCGGTCCATGATGTGCGGGAACACGCCGGTCCTGCCGTTGCCGTATGGCACCAGCGACACCGGGCACCACGCCGCCGCCGACTTCACTGTTTTGAACCGGGCTCCCACGGCCTGGGCCAGGTTGATGCCATCACCGGTGGTCTCCCCCGGAGCGAGGGTCCAGTGCTCCCGGCCGGTAGGCGTTTTGGGGAACAGCTCCTTGCGCCGCTGCACGTTGTTGGGGAAGCCGCCCGAGGCGAGCACGACGCCGCGGGCAGTGTTGATCTGCAGCTCACCTTCAGAAGAATGTACGACGGCGCCCGTCACCTTTCCCCTCTCATCGGTAAGCAACGCTGTGGCACGCGTGGAGACGCGCAGATCGACGCCAAGATCGTCCGCGGATTTCATGAGCCTGCCGGTCAGGGCCGTGCCGTTGACCAGCTGCATGTTGCGGCGATGCATCAGCAAATCCAGCAGGTGGAAGCCGAAGCGCCAGCCCGCGTGGAAGATTCCGTGGAGATTGCCTTGCGACGCCGAAAGGAATTTGGAAAGGTCCGGTCCGGCCATGATGCCCATGCCCAGGAAGGAGGTTTCGTAGAGCTGGTGGCGCATTTTGGCTCGCAGGCCGGGCTTGATGTTGCGTGCATTGAAAGGCTTCGGGCCCACGGAGCGGTTGCCTCTTCCGGCGCCGGGAAGCTTGCCGTAAATGTCGTTGATCCGGCTGCCGGGGACAAACTGCAGGGAGGTCTTTTTGTGGAAGAAGTCCACCATGTGCGGAGCGGATTCGAGAAACGCGTCCACCTTTTCGGCTTGGTAGTCATCGCCAAGGACCTCGCGGAGATAGGTTCGGAACGTTTCCTTGTCCTCGTTGACGCCTTCCGCCTTCGCCAACGGGTTGCCCGGCGCCCAGGCCCAACCGCCGGACCACGATGTTGCGCCGCCGCAGACTGGAGCCTTCTCCACGACGATGACTTTCAGTCCGTGATAGGCCGCGGTCACAGCTGCGGACAGGCCGCCAGCGCCGGAGCCTACTACCAGGACATCGCAGTCCAGGATCCGGCGGGGGCTTGCAGTGGTGTTCAATTCTCGCTCCAACTAAGTGTTGTGGTGTCCTGGACGGCGCTGTTCAGGGTGGAATCGGCGGCTGCCTTGAGGTGTCTGGCCCACGCCAGTTCGCCCATGGCCGCCACCCGGCTGTCCGAGGGCGTTTCGACGCTGATGGGGGTACCCTCCGGGAACGCCGAGATCAAGGCTGCGAGATCAAAGTCGCCTTCCCCTGGAACACCGCGCTCTGAACGGGACTCGGCCACGAGTCCGTCCCTGTTGGCAGGTGCATTCGCCGGGCCGTCGCAGAGTTGGACCAATGGAACGACGTCCGCGGCTGCTCCCAGTTCCGCCAAGGTGCCGCCGAAACGGTTGAAGTGGAGGGCATCCACAACCACCTTGCAGCCGGCTCGGCGGGCCAACAAGGCTGCTTGGGGAATCGAGCGGACGGCTTGGTAGGCGATTGGCTCCAGCGCAGGCATGATGCCGTAAGCCTTGCCGTCCTGGGTCATCTGCGCGAGGTGGTCCCCGAATCTGTCCATGTCCGGATCCGAGCAAGCGACTGTCAGTGTGGAAGCCCCCAGCGCTTGGCCGGCCTCCATCATCTGCAACCAGGCGTTGCGTTGATCCTTGCCGTTCTGCAGGCCCGTTCCATCCAGGAGCAGGAACTCGATGTCTTCAACCGTGATTCCTGTGTCCTCCATTCTCACCAAGGTTTCCTGGAGCATGGGCGACCCCGGCTGGAGGTTGTAGGGCCGCTCCATTGCCGTGACGGGCCTGACCCGTGCACCGATGAAATCGAAGCGGGCCTCCGCTGCGATGGTGACCAGGTCCGGCGGCGCTGTGCCCACGAGGCATAGCTGTGCGAGGCCTAGGCGTCGGGCTTGTGCTGTCACTTGCGGGCTCCGTTCGGGGTGGGGTTGTTGCTGGCGTTCGTGACGGGGGCCAATGCGGCTGCGATCCTTTGCGCTGCGTCGTAGCCACTCTTAACGGCGTTGGACACGATGGCGGGATTCTGATCGACGACGCTTCCCGCAAGTGCCACGGGAAAGCCGGCTTCGCGGCCCAGTTCGGCCTCGCGCTCGGTGAGCGTGGGCGTTGCGTCAAGTGGCAGCAGCGAACGCGAGACCAACAGATCACCGGGCGCATCGATCCATTCGTCTGCAAGTCCCGTCCGGCTGACCCGTACCCGGCCGCCGTCGAATTCCTCGATGGTGCTGGACAGGAAGATCCGCACCCGCGGGTTTGACTCCAGCCGCGGCACGGCAAGAATCTTGGCACGGCGCCCGGACTCCGGAGCCAACGCTGCCTGCGGACCGACGATCAAGACAGCCGTGCCTTTGGCCGCGAGGGTGTCAGCCACGGACATGGCCACCGAATCTGCGCCCCAGATCGTCACGGCGGTCGGCACGGACGGTGACGTCCCGGCGTCGAGGATCTCCGGATGGGCCGCGAGCCAGTCCCGAATGTCGCTGACGCTCGGTGAGTCACCGCCTTCGACATCAGGGAAGTCGAACTCCATCGCCGGCCGGCGCCCACCGGTGGCAATCACCACGGCGTCGGCGCCGAAATCTCGGGCCAGCCTGCCGGCGTCGGACGTGTCAATGTGCGCTCCGACGCGGACCTCCACGCCCAAGCGGGCGTTTTCCGAACCCGACCAATCGGCGAAACGGTGGAAGTCCGGCGTGGACTTCATGCGTTCGGCGAGGGTGAACTGCCCACCGGGCCGCGCGCCGTCGTCGATCAACGTCACGCGGGCACCGGCCTCGGCGAGTTCGCGGGCGGCGGTGAGGCCCGCAGGTCCGGCACCGACCACCAGCACGCTGGAGTCGGAGCGGACGGTGGGCGTGGGCACGGTCACGCGGGAGCGGCCGACGGCAGGGTTGACGGTGCAGGTGACCTGGCCGAGGCCGAGGTTGTCGATGCAGACATTGCACGCGATGCAGGGACGGTAGCGTTCGCCGCGCAGCACGCCGCCCACGAACGCCGGATCGGCGTGGATGGCGCGGGCCAGGCTGACGAAATCGCAGGTTCCTTCGCTGAGGACTTCCTCAATGACCTGCGGGCTGTTGAGGCGCCCGGCCATGCCCAGCGGAAGTCCGAACTGGCGGTAGGCCTTGGCGTAGTCGGACAGGACTCCGGGCTTCCACTCCCCCGACTGCACAATCCATTCGCCGGCGTCGTAACTGCCTGCGGAAAGGTCCAGGAAGTCGAGCTTGTCCAAGTCGGCCTTGGCGACGATGGCCACTTGCTGCTCGGCGTTGATGCCATCGGCGGGGCCTTCCACCACGGAAACGCGCATGCCCAGGATCGTGTCCGGCACGGCCTCGCGGACGGCGTCGATCACGAGGTTCATGAACAACTCCGGCGCTGCGAACTCGTCCGTGCGGTGGTTGGAAATCGGCGACATGAACTGGTGAATCAGGTACCCGTGGGCGCCGTGCAGGTTGATGACGTCGAAGCCGGCTGCCACTGCGCGGCGAGCCGCCTGCGCGTAAGCCTCCACGAGTTCGTAGCACTCGGCGGCGGTGAGTTCCTGTGGAACTTCACCACCCGCCGTCGCGCATGACACCGGCGATGGCGCCACATTCCTGAGTCCGGACACCGAGGACTGCGCGGTGCGGCCGCCGTGATTAAGTTCGACGGCGGCAAGCGCGCCTTCGGCGTGCAGGGCATCGGTGAGGCGGCGGAGACCGGGAATCATGTCATCCGTATGCAGGCCCAGTTGGTGGGTGCGGCCTTTGCCGTCGGCCCGTATATAAGTGGCTTCGGTGGTCACCATGCCGAGGCCGGCCTTGGCCCTGGTCACCAGGTAGTCGATGTATTGCTCGGTGATGTAACCGTCCGTGGTGCCGTAATTGCGCTCCATCGGCGCCGAGGCGAGGCGGTTGCGTAGCGTCTTCGGGATCCGGCCGTTGCGGCCAAGGGTCAGGGGGCGCTCCGCGAAGCGTGAGTTGGCAACCATCGCTTAACCTGCCACCTTCTGGCCCACCCGCAGTTCCGGGATGCTCGTATGAGCGGCGTGGACCGGCGCGAAGCGAACGGGCTCGCCGGTGCGGGAGGACTCATAGACGGCCAGCAGGATCCGCAGGGACTTGAGTGCGTCCTTGCCCGTGATGGCAGGTTCGGTTCCGGTCTCCAAGGCACGGACAAAGTCCTTGACCTGAAGGGTGTGGAATGGAACCAGCTGGCCGTTGATGGCAGACAGATCGACGTTGGGCTCCGCCCCTTCCGGGTGGACAGGCTCGACGACGATCTTCTCGCCTACCGCCCACAGGTCCAGGCGGCCATCGCTTCCTTCAGGGAATTCCGTGAGGGAAGCCGAGGCTCCCGTTTCCCCCGTGATGCGGAGCTGGATGCCGAGGTTTGGCGATACCGCGGTGGAGGCCTCAAGCGTAGCCATGGCCCCGGACGTAAAAGTGATCACCGCCGTCGCGGAATCCTCTACCTCTATGTAGTCGCCGTGGCGGTAGGTGTTGACCTTGCCGTAGACCTCGGCCACGTCACCCAGGTACCACTGCAGAAGGTCGATCTGGTGGACGGCTTGGGACATCAGGACCCCGCCGCCGTCGTTCTCCCAGGTCCCGCGCCAGGCGTCGCGGTTGTAGTACTCGGGTGCCCGGTGCAGCATGACCGAGCACTGGGCCAATATGGCACGGCCCAGCGTGCCGTCGTCGATCGCGGCGCGGATCTTCTGCGAGGCGGGCCAGAAGCGGCGCTGGAACAGCACCCCGAGTTGGACTCCGGCTTCCTCGCACGCGGCCACCATGCGTTCGGCGGATTCCAGCTTTGTGGCGATGGGCTTCTCGCAGAGGGCATGGACGCCGGCTGCTGCCGCTTTCAGGACTACTTCTTCGTGCGTCGGATGCGGCGTGCAGACGGAGACGATGTCCAGGTCCAGGGTTAGGAGTTCATCCACGGTAGTCACTGCGTTGGGCACGGCCCACGCTTCAGCCGCGGCCAGTGCGCGGTCTGGATCCACGTCGCAGACTCCGACGATCTGGACGTTCTCCAGAGCACGGAACGCCGCCAGGTGGTTGCGGGAAATGGCGCCGCAACCCGCGATTCCAACGCGGAAGGTGCGGGGCGCTGCTGCTGACGAGGTCATGGGGTATCCAACTTTCGAGGCATTGGGTCGTTGTTTCGTGTGGTCCTGGCTGGGCGGCAGGTGGGTGCCGCCCAGCCTTCGGTGGCTAGCGCCGCGGCTTTCCCAGTTCTTCGAGGGGAACGTTGTAGGTCTCGCGGGCCGTCATGATGGCGATAGCCGAGGCCACCAGGCAAAGGATGGTGAAGCCGGCCACCGGCATCCAGCCGTCGTGTCCGGGCTGTGCAAGAAGCGTTGCGATGGCGGGTGCGAAGCCAGCCAGGATCAGACCGATCTGGCTACCGATCGCCATACCGGAATAGCGGACCGCCGCCGGGAACATCTCGGGGAAGAAGACCGTCCACACGCCATTCCAGCAGGAGTAGAAGACGGTCATGTTCAGGAAGCCGAAGAGGAATATCAGTGCGATGTTGTGCTCGCTGATGGCCCAGAAGTAACCGATGGTGGTCGCGGCGCAACCAACGGCTCCGACCAGGAGGACTTTCTTGCGGCCGATCCGGTCGGAGATGACGCCTGCCATGGGAATGGTGACCATGGACAGGCCGACCGTCACGGCGTTGACAGTGAGCATCAGAGTGCGGTCAATGCCGATTGCGGGGCCGGTGGCGTACGCCAGTGCGTAGACCGTGAAGGTGGTTTGCATGACGGAGAACAGCATGACCACGCCGACCCGCAGTACGTCGCGCCACTGGGTCTTGAGGACCACGGCCGCCGGGACGGACTTGGGCTTACCGTCTTCGACGATTTCTTCGAAGACAGGCGGCTCGTCCAGCCGCGTGCGGATCCAGTACGCCACGGCGAGGACCACTACGGAGAGCCAGAATGGCACGCGCCAACCCCAGCTGAGGAGTTGATCTTCCGGAAGTGCGGCGAGGGGGATGAAGACGATGGTGGACAGCACCATTCCGGAGGCGTACCCGGTCATCACAAAGCTCGTGAAGAAGGCGCGGCGGCCCTCGGGTGAGTGCTCCATGGTGAGGGTTGATGCCCCGGCGGACTCAGCGCCTGCGGAGAATCCCTGGGCCAGGCGGCCTACCAGCAGAAGCGCTGTCGCCCAGTAGCCCATCTGCCCGTAGGTCGGCAGGAAACCGATGCCGATGGAAGCGACGCCCATGATGACCAGCGTGATCATGAGTGCCTGCTTTCGGCCGATCCTGTCGCCGAAGTGGCTCATGACGACGCCACCGAGGGGCCTGGCCAAGTAGCCGACGCCGAACGTCGCCATGGCTCCGAGGAGCGCGACCACGGGATCTCCGCCAGGGAAAAAGACCTTCGGGAAGATCAGCGCGGCAGCGGTGCCGTAGATGAAGAAGTCGTAGTACTCCAGGGTGGACCCCAGGAAGGAGGCGAGCGCCGCCTTCTTGGGCATTTTGACGTGTTCCCCCGGCGCTGCCGGGTTGTGAACATCCGAGGGCGAGTGCTGCTGCACGGGTCCCATACTGTCTCCTCATTGAGTGCGCCGGTGGTGGCACCGCCATGGTGCCTTGCCCGGCCAAGAATTGGGGTGAGTTGTTATCGCCAGCCAGTGCTTTGTTGTGCAGCCCATTCGGCAGTCGTTGATGACGACTGCGGGATGTGTGCTCCAGATCACAAGCGATCTTTCCTCTGAAAACGACTGTAGGGCTGCCGTCACACAGCGCGGGGAAACTTCCCGTTCAACGGGACGATGTGCTTTCCAGCCACGGGCGGGAGCCATACGGACGGCGCTCAGCACCCATGGTCCGTGATAGGCCGCGTCCCGCGGCCACCAATACCGGGAGGATGACCTGGGGGTCCTCGTGCAGGGTGGGAAGCACGACGGCAATCGCACCGATCACAGTGTTGCCCTCGCCGAAAACCGGGACTGCATAGGCGGTGTTCTCCGGCACCAGCACTCCGGCCATGCGGACGTAGCCGCGCTCGCGGATCAGGGCCAGATGCGCCCGGATCCGCACCGGATCGGTTTCCGTGGCGGCCGTGGTTTTCTCCAGCGGTCCGGTGAGGAAGCGCTCCTGCACGGCGCGGGGCATGTGCGCCATCATGGCCATGCCCGGCGTCGTGTTGTGGATGCCGAGCCTGCCGGCCACGGCGGCGAGATTGGTTGCGGTGCCGTGCTGGTCCAGCTGCTCGAGGTACAGCACCGTGCCGGATTCGACGTCGGGGATCGCAAGCGCGACCTGCTCGCGAACGGCGGCGTGGACGCCTTCCAGGAACGGCAGGCCGCGGCGGCGGAACTCTTCGAGGGGGTTACTCCGGGACGCCAGTTCCCACATCTTCATCCCGACGCCGAACTCCCCGGCCTCGTTGCGCTCCAGTAGCCCGCTCACGGCCAAATCCGTGGCCAGACGATGCACTGTGCTGCTGGACATTCCGGTGATCCGGACCATCTCCCGCAAGGGAAGCCACGGTTGGCCCTTGGAAAAGGCCTCCATGATCTTCACGACCCGCTCGATGACGGATTCCCCCGACGCCGAGTTTGCCATGATGCCTCCATCGAACTTCCGGAGCCCGGCCTTCCCGGCCCCAAAACCCAATATAGCCTTGCACTGAACACCAGGACCGTGCAGCTGGGACATGCAGGCCGGACCCCGAGAACCTAGGAGCGAAAGTGGAACTGCGGCAGATTGAGGCCTTCCTGGCCGTGGCCGAAGAGTTGCACTTCGGGCGGGCGGCAGAGCGGCTCAGGATAGCGCAGTCACCCCTGAGCCAGACCATCCGGAAGCTCGAAAGGGATCTGGGCGCGCCGCTGTTTGAACGCAACACCCGGTCCGTCACCCTGACCACGGCGGGGCACTCATTGCTGCCGCACGCCCGGAAGATCCTCGAAGAAGTCGACCTGGCGCGCAGATCGATCCAGGCTGAAAGCGGAACGGTCTACGGGAAGCTCGCCATCGGCTTTTCCGGCGCTCTGAACCACACCACTCTTCCAGCCCTGACGCGGGCACTGCGCCAGCACTACCCCCAGCTCGACGTGTCCCTGCATGGCGGTTTGCTCACCCAGGAAGCCCTGCAACAACTGATCCACGGCGCATTGGACCTTGCCTTCATCGGCCTGCCCATCGACGCACCCACGCTGGCCACCCGCAGAATCGCCACTGAGCGCCTTGGAGCTACCGTGCCGGCAGACCACCGGCTTGCCGGGAGGGAATCGGTGGAGGTAGCGGAGTTAGCCGGGGATCCATTCGTCACCATGCCCGCGGCTCAGGGTTCCACCCTCCGGGAGGTCACGTTCGCCGCCTGTGCTGCCGCCGGATTCCGACCAAGGATCAGCCAGGAAGTCGCAGATCCCTACACCGCGCTTTCACTGGTTGCCGGCGGGATCGGCATCAGCCTCATGCCGGAATCCATCGAAGGAATCATGCCCGCAGGCACGGTCTTTCTGCCACTGTCCGGGGATGAAGTCCTGCTCTTTTCGGGGCTCGCCTGGAACCCCGGCGCAATGTCCCCGGCCCTGCTGGCGGCCCTTAACCTGGCCGAAGAGGTGCTGCCCACGCCCGCGGAGTGATCCGACTATGTGCAATTTTCACATAGTCGATGACGTATTAAGTATTGGACAAGTCCTAATTCGTTGCCCAGCATT
This sequence comes from Arthrobacter sp. 05T444, assembly GCF_056395905.1. Taxonomy (NCBI): domain Bacteria; kingdom Bacillati; phylum Actinomycetota; class Actinomycetes; order Micrococcales; family Micrococcaceae; genus Arthrobacter; species Arthrobacter sp. 05T444. Next base: position 14,974 of record NZ_JBFTKK010000029.1, on the reverse strand, counting down.
GAGGAAAGCCCAACCACCCACTCAATGAAGAGGACAACTCCATGCCCACTTTCGCCGTCACCTACGCGTACTCCTACTCCAGTTCCGCCGAGCGGGACGTGGCCCGGCCCGGGCACGTCGAATTTCTTAAGGCCCAATTCGAGACCGGCCGGCTCCTCAAGAGCGGCCCCTTCGGCTCCGAGGAAGCTCCCGGCGCCCTGCTGATCATCGCCGGGGATTCCAAGGCGGATGTCGAGTCGCTCATGGACCAGGACCCGTTCCAGCAGGCAGGCCTCATCGAGGAACGCACAGTGCGCCAGTGGAACATCTTCTTTGGCGTCGACGCTGGCCGGACCGCCGTGAACACAGTGCAGAACTGAGGCCCGGGATGCTGTCCGCGCTCACGGCTTCGAAAGAGATCATCGACTTCCAGGAATCAGCTGAACCCGCCCTCGAATCAGGGCACGCCCTGGTCCGGATCCACAACGTCACGCTTTGCGGCACCGACCTCCACATTTGGGAGGACGACTACCCCACAGAGCTGCCCATCATCCAAGGCCACGAGTTCTCCGGCATCGTCGAGGCCATAGGCCCAAACCAAGCCGTAGCCCCCGGCGAAGCCCGCATCAATATAGGCGACAGGGTTGCCGTCAACCCCATGATCTACTGCGGTGCATGCCAACCCTGCCTCACGGGCAGGTACAACGTCTGCCAAAACGTCGGCTGCCTCGGTTGCTACTCGGACGGAGCACTCGTGGAGCTGATAACAGTTCCGCTGGACAAACTGTGTCCCGTGCCCGACGAACTGCCCCTGGACATCGCCGCCATGGGAGAGCCCACATCCATCGCCATCCAGGCAGTCAACCGCGGCCGGCCCGTTGCCGGTGAAGTTGCGCTGGTGCTGGGAAGTGGACCCATCGGACTGCTCGCCACGCTTTACCTGACGGAGTTGGGCGTCCACGTGGTATGCGCCGATAGGGAGCAGCACCGCTTGGATCTCGCCGTCCAATTCGGAGCTGCCGACACCTTGCTGGTGACGCCAGGCGGCGATTTCCCTGACGCCGAACAGGTGCCTCGGCTGGACGCGCTGACTGGCGGCTACGGTCCGCAGCTGGTCATCGAAGCCACGGGCGTGCCGTCCTCCCTTGAGAACGCCATCAGGCTTGTTGCCAGCGCCGGGAGGATCGTCCAAGTCGGCATCTCCCCGCGCCAAGCCTCCGTCTCCATGAAAGACATCCCCTATAAGGAACTGGACTTGATGGGAAGCCGCATGAGCCTGAACCTCATCCCGGACGGACTGGCATTGCTGGCACGCCACCCGGAACAGGCCCGGGCTCTCATGACCCACCGCTTCGCGTTCGCAGACCTTCAACAGGCGTTCCGACTGATGCAGGGGCGCACGGAGAAGATCGGCAAGATCCTCATCCAGATGCCCGCAGGAAGCGTCGCATGAGTACCTCAATCCTCACTCGACCCGAAAAGCTCGCCAGCGAGTACGACGTCGTGGTTATCGGCAGCGGGGCCGCAGGTCTGGTTGCTGCGGTCCGCGCCGCCGATGCCGGCCTGAGCGTCCTTGTCGTCGAAAAGGCCGCCCTTCTGGGCGGGACGACAGCCGCCGGTGGCGGCGTGATGTGGGCGCCGAACAACCACCTCGCCAAAGCCGCGGGGTACCAGGACAGCCATGCCGACGGCGTTGCCTACCTTTCAGAGGCGGCCGGCCACGTGATGGCGGCTGAGGAAATCGACTGGTACGTGGGCATTGCGCCCCGGGCCGTGGACTACCTCAACCGCAACACCAAAGTGTCCATGACTCCGATCGCCCGCCCGGACTATCACATGGAGTGGAAAGGTTCCGCGAACGGCGGCCGGGGCTTGGACAACAACGCTTTCGATCCCCAGGACTACCCGGGGTTGTCGGAACTGATCCGGCAGTCCTCCTACTTCCCGCTGCTCACCATGACCGAGCGGGACGAACTCAACGGCCGCGCCGCAGACCCGTCGCTCCTGGAGCATCGGGCTTCCACCGGGATACGGACCATGGGAGGAGCGCTGGTCGGGAGCCTGCTTGCGAGCGCCCTGGACCGCGATGTGCAGATCGCGGCATCTACTCCCGTGGAGGAGCTGCAGCCCGCCGATGCCGGATGGAAGGTGAGCCTTGGCGGTGCCGCGGCCGGCGCGCACGTGGCCGCGACCGCCGTCGTACTGGCCTCCGGCGGGTTCGAATGGAATTCGAGGCTCCGCAACGCTTTCCTGCCTTTCCCGGTGACGCCGATCAGTGCGCCGTCGAACGAGGGCGACGGTTTGGAGCTCGGGCTGAAGGCCGGCGCGGCTGTGGAGGACATGTCAGCCGTGTGGGGCGTTCCGGTGATTTCGACGGCGGCCCATCAGTACGACGGGCAGCGGTCCGGCCGGATGGGCAACGTCGAAATGACGCTGCCGGCTCGATCACGGTGAACAGCGACGGGAAGCGCTTCGTGAACGAGGCCCTTAACTATCACGATGCCAGCAGGGTCTTCGCCTCCATCAACCCGCACACCGGCAGGCAACAGAACAGTCCCGCGTGGCTGGTTTTCGACTCCCATTACCTGGCCAAGTACCCGGTGGCGGGGTCGACGCCGGGTAAGCCCGCTGAGTGGATGGCGTCCGCTCCTAGTGTCGAGCTCTTGGCTTCGGAGGCGGGCATCAACCCGGCCGGGCTGGTTTCGACCGTCACAAAGTTCAACGCGGATGCGGCCCTTGGCATGGACACGGAGTTCGGGCGGGGCGCAACACCGCAGGACCGGTTCCTCGGTGACGCCGGAAACACGCCAAACCCCTGCCTGGCACCGCTGGCTGCAGGACCGTTCTACGCCGTTCCCATCCACGCCGGCGTACTGGGGACCTCGGGCGGGCTGGCCACGGACTTCAACGGCCGCGTGCTGGATCGCCGCCAGCAACCCATCCCGGGACTCTACGCCGCCGGCAACGTCTCGGCCGGCGTCTTCCGCAACAACTACCCGGGCGGCGGCGCCACCCTCGGCTCGGCGATCACTCGGGCCTTCGCGGTTGGCGAGGATCTGGCGGCCCGGCTGTCGCCGACAAGCTGAAAAGGTGACGAAACGCCCGACGGTAACTGCCCCTATGGGGCGCTTAGATCACTAAACGACACGCTCCGGACTAAAAGCGAAGGTAAGCGCCACGTTCAATCCCCCGAAGGATTCGAACCGGGGATCCCTCCGAGTGAAGGCTGTAATCCTCCCGCGCCGGGCCGCCTACGGAACGAAAGCCGCAAAGCCACAATGAGAGCCTCCTGTCGGATTCGAACCGACGACCCCCGCTTTACAAGAGCGGTGCTCTGGCCAACTGAGCTAAGGAGGCGCGCCCGTCAGGGCGTGCGCCACAACGGCGCTAGACAAGGTTAGCCCACGGACTGCCCGCAGGTAAAAACGGCGGTGGCCCGCTTCCCGGAAGAATCCGGGAACGGGCCACCGCCGTAAAGCCTGGCTGGCGCGGGCTAGGCCTTGGCCTTGATGGCTGCGTCGACGAAGGCCGGGAATTCTGTCTGGGCGCTGTCTCCCTTGCCCCACTGCTTGCCGTCCACCAGGACGGTGGGGGTGCCGGTGACGCCCAGGACCGCCGCTTCCTGGGTGGTGTACTTCACCCAGGGGCGGTAGGTCTTCTCTTCGACGCACTTGTCGATGCTCTTCGCGCCCACTTCGGTGGCCATCTTCTTCAGCTCATCGTCGGACAGCCCCGCGCTGCCCTCGGCAGGCTGCTTGTCGAACAGGGCGTTGACGTAGTCCGAGTACTTCTCCGGGGACTCGTTGACAACACAGGCCGCGGCGTTCGCTGCACGGGAGGAGTAGTTGGTGGTGGACCGGCTGTCCAGGAACCCCATGGCGCGGTATTCCACGGTGATCTTGCCTTCGTCGCGAAGCTTCGTGAGGGTCTCGTTGTACGTTGCTTCGAAGTTCTTGCAGACGGGGCAGATGAAGTCGATGTAGAGCACCACCTTCACCGGCTTGCCGGCCTCAGCCTCGGCTCCGGGGGCCTTGACCGTGGCGGGAGCCGATGCGGGGGCTTCCGGAAGGTCCGTGATGTTCACGGTCGCGGGATCGGACTTGGCGACCTCGGAGCCCTTGAGCAGGGTGATGCCGCCATGGGCGTTTCCGTTGGCCGGCGTAGGGCCCTGGTCCGCTACGGGCGCATTACTCCGGAGGCTTGAGCTGACGATGATCGCCACGACTGCAAGGATGGCGACCACCACAACAACGATGCCCCATCCGATGAGCAACTTGTTCCGCTTGTCCTTCTTCAGCTGCTCTTCACGGATCTGGCGGGCTTTCTCGCGGGCCTCTGCCGTGCGTTCTGCTTTGGACATGCGGGGTTCGTTTGCGGGGCTCATTAGTTCCTCGTGTCGATCGGACAGGTGCGGACCACCCAGGGGCAACTCTCCCATTTTAGGGGGAAACCCCGGAGCTTGCGCTTTCAAGTATTCCTTCAGCCTGCCCAACGGACGAATAGCCCGGAAGATTCCGGCCCGTTAGGGTTGGCTTAGAGCCACAAGCAACCCCAGGGGGCGCAATGCAAGGACCTGACAGCGACAAACCGAATACGGGAACGGACGGCGGGGCTACGTCTGCAGACAGCTCCCACGCCACAACGTACGACTTCATGGTGGTGTCCAACCGCCTGCCAGTCGACCGCTGCGCCCCGGGAGAGCACGGAGACGACGGCTCCGGCTGGCGCCGTTCGCCCGGCGGCCTGGTGACCGCGCTCGCTCCGATGATGACCAAGACCGACGGCGCGTGGGTCGGCTGGCACGGCGCCCCCGACGAAACGGTCAAGCCGTTCAGCCACGGCGGCATGGACCTGGTCCCGGTCCAGCTGAGCAACGATGACGTTGAGCTGTATTACGAGGGCTTCTCCAACGCCACCCTCTGGCCGCTTTACCACGATGTCATCGCCCCGCCGGAGTTTCACAGAACCTGGTGGGAGTCTTACCGGAAGGTCAACAGAAGGTTCGCCGACGCCGTCGTGCGCCATGCCGACCACGGCGCAACAGTGTGGGTCCAGGATTACCAGCTCCAGCTCGTGCCGCGGATGCTGCGCGAGGCCCGGCCCGACCTGCGGATCGGATTCTTCAACCACATCCCCTTCCCCCCGCCCGAGATCTTCGCCCAGCTCCCCTGGCGCCACGCCATCATCGACGGGCTGCTGGGCGCCGACCTCGTGGGCTTCCAGCGCAGCAGCGACGCCGGCAACTTCATGCGCTCGGCCCGCCGGTTCCTCGGCGCCAGCGTCAAGCAGCAGCAGGTCCACGTCAAGGGCGCCGACGGCGGCATCACCCATATCGCCCGCGCCCAGGCCTTCCCCATCTCGATCGACGTCCGGCAGATCACGGAACTGGCAAGAAAACCGGAAATCATTGAACGGTCGCGCCAGATCCGCCAGGACCTCGGCAATCCCAAGACCATCCTGCTGGGGGTCGACCGCCTCGACTACACCAAGGGCATCCGGCACCGGCTCAAAGCCTACGAAGAGCTACTCAAGGAGGGAAAGCTCAACGTTGGCGATGCAACGCTGATCCAGGTGGCCAGCCCGAGCCGCGAGCGCGTGGAGCAGTACCGCCTGCTGCGCGAAGAGGTGGAGGGCACCGTGGGCCACATCAACGGAACCTACGACACCATCGAGAACACGGCCGTGCGCTACCTGCACCACAGCTACCCCATTGAAGAGATGGTGGCGCTCTATCTGGCAGCGGACGTCATGCTGGTCACGGCCTTGCGCGACGGCATGAATCTCGTGGCCAAGGAATATGTCACTGCGCGGACCAACAACGACGGCGCGCTGGTCCTCAGCGAATTCGCGGGCGCAGCAGACCAGCTCAAGCAGGCGCTGCTTATGAACCCGCACGACATCGACGGGCTCAAGGACACTGTCATGCGGGCCGTAGGGATGTCTCCCAAAGAATCGGCCCGCCGCATGCGTTCCATGCGCAAACAGATCCTCGACCACGACGTCGACCATTGGTCCGCCGAGTTCCTGCACGCCCTTAACGAAAAGGTGGTCCGCGATGACTCCTGAGGCAGACCCCGCCCGCGCCCGTGAAAGCACCCCGCTGACGCTCCCACCGGAGCTGCTGGAGGCCGTCCGGCGCATCGCCGGCACTGAACACCTGCTGGTCGCCATGGACTTCGACGGCACCATCTCGCCGCTCGTGGACCACGCGGGCGACGCGCGCCCGCTGCCCCGTTCCGCGGCCGCCTTCGCGGAGCTCGCTGTCCTTCCGCGCACGACGACGGCACTCATCTCGGGGAGGGCCCTCGACAGCCTGCGGGCGGTCGCCTCACCCCCCGAAGAGACTCTGCTGATCGGCAGCCACGGAGCCGAGGCCTGGCTCGGCCCGGGTTCGGCGCCCCTCACCCTGGAGCCCGAACAGCGGGAACTCCTGGCTGAGGTCCGCAGCATTCTGGAAGGCATCGTGGAGCTCGCCCCCGGCACACTCCTGGAGGACAAGCCCGCGGGCGTCGTCCTCCACACGAGACTGGCCGCGGATGACGTGGCCGAAGACGCGGTTTCCGCCGCCCGCGCGGCACTAAAGGAGCGCAAGGGACTTTATCTCAAGAACGGAAAGAGGGTTCTTGAAACGTCAGTGGTCCACGCCTCGAAGGGCGAGGGCGTCGACTTCCTCAGGCAGGCCTCAGGCGCCACGGCCGTGATATTCGCCGGCGACGACACCACTGACGAAGACGCCTTCGGACGCCTCACGCCGGGTGACGTGGGTGTCAAAGTGGGCCTCGATTTCACACAGGCCCAGTTCCGCGTCGAGGCGCCCGTGCACGTCGCCGAACTGCTGGAAGCCCTGCTGCGGGAGCGGCGCAAGACCGTGGAAGTGCCATCCTGATCCGGCCCGCGTGTGGCATCTCACGTGTGAGCTCCGTAACATTTGCAACCATTCGGGATAAATCTGACATACTCTCTATGTGATGTGGCGCACAGGAACCGTGCGGCGTCACGCGATACTCCTCGGCTTAGGCCGGGGAGTACATAAAGCAGTACATAACTGAATTACATGAACCATTCACTACGGATCGTCCGGCACGTACCTGCCGGTGAAGGGATTGATAACTGTGGCTACAGTTACTTTTGATAACGCTACGCGTCTGTACCCGGGCACAGAGAAGCCCGCTGTTGACAAGCTCAACATCGAAATCGCTGATGGCGAATTTCTGGTCCTCGTAGGACCCTCCGGCTGCGGCAAGTCCACTTCCCTGCGAATGCTCGCAGGCCTCGAAGATGTGAACGCCGGCCGTATCCTCATTGGCGACCGCGATGTCACCGACGTTCCGCCGAAGGACCGCGACATCGCGATGGTTTTCCAGAACTACGCCCTGTACCCCCACATGACCGTGGCGGACAACATGGGCTTCGCTCTGAAGATCGCAGGCGTCAGCAAGGAAGAGCGCGCCGAGCGCGTCCGCGAAGCTGCCAAGCTCCTGGACCTCGAGCCGTACCTGGACCGCAAGCCGAAGGCCCTTTCCGGCGGTCAGCGCCAGCGTGTTGCCATGGGCCGTGCTATCGTCCGTAACCCGCAGGTCTTCCTCATGGATGAGCCGCTGTCCAACCTGGACGCCAAGCTCCGTGTCCAGACCCGCACCCAGATTGCGTCCCTGACGCGCCGACTGGGCGTCACCACCGTGTACGTGACCCACGACCAGGTGGAAGCTATGACCATGGGCGACCGCGTCGCCGTGCTCAAAGACGGCCTGCTGATGCAGGTGGACACCCCGCGCAACCTCTACGACAAGCCCAAGAACGTCTTCGTTGCCGGCTTCATCGGCTCCCCCGCCATGAACCTGCTGGAACTCCCCGTCGTCGACGGCGGCGTCCAGTTCGGCGGAACCGTCTACCCGGTTCCCCGCGATGTCCTCGAAGAGGCACACGGCGCCACTGTCACCCTGGGTTCACGCCCCGAGGACCTCGAGCAGGTCGCTGCAGGTGAAGGTCTTCAGGTTGAGGTTGACGTCGTCGAAGAACTCGGCGCCGATGCCTACGTCTACGGTCACACCACGCTGGACGGCAAGAGCCACGACATCGTGGCCCGTGTCGACGGCCGCCGGCCCCCGATGAAGGGTGAGTCCATCTACGTTCGCCCGCAGTCCGGACACGTACACCTGTTCGACACCAAGACCGGCCTGCGCCTGGGCGACTAGTCCCCACCGGCGGTTGAGCCTGTCGAAACCGCCAGAGCATCTCCGGAATAAGCAACCGACGGCGGCCCTCCCAACCGGAAGGGCCGCCGTCGGGCGTTAAGCACCGGCACCCTGACTCTGTTTAGGCACGCCGACCCTACGTACGGAAGAATTGAGCCATGACCGAGGAATACAGCGCCCAGTGGCATGACGAACCCACCGACTACGGGCAGATCGGCAAGCTGCCGCGGTTCGAAGCCGCCAGTGCGAACGATGAAAAAGCGTCCTTGGTCTCCAGTTCCCTGAATATCACTGCGGCCGCCGCGGATCCGGAACTGCTGGACCTGCCGTGGCACATTGCGCTCGAAGACTGGCCGGCCGAGAACCTGGCCGCCCTCCCCCGCGGCATCTCGCGGCACATCGTGCGCTTCGCACACCTGGGCGGGTCCGTCATCGCCATCAAGGAAACCTCCGAACACGTTGCCCGCCACGAGTACCACATGCTCCGGAAGCTGGCCCGGCTGGATGTCCCTTGTGTGGAACCCGTCGCCGTCATCACCGGCCGCACCACCCCGGACGGCAGGCCCCTTAACCCTGTACTCGTCACACGCCACCTCAAGTTCTCCATGCCGTACCGCGCTCTCTTCTCCCAGATGCTGCGCAAGGACACCCTGACCCGGCTCATCGACGCGCAGGCCCTGCTGATGGTTCGGCTGCACCTCATCGGCTTCTACTGGGGCGACGTCTCGCTTTCCAACACCCTGTTCCGCCGGGATGCCGGCGCCTTTGCCGCGTACCTCGTGGACGCGGAAACCGGCGAACTCTATCCGGACCTCTCCACCGGCCAACGGGAGTATGACCTGGAGATTGCCCGCGTGAACATCGCCGGCGAGCTCATGGACCTCCTCGACGGCGGCCTGATCGAGGAGAAGGTGGACCCGGTGGCCACGAGCGAGCTCATCATGGAAAGCTACCGCCGCCTCTGGATGGAGCTGACCGAAAAGGAATCGTTCGAACTTGGCGAACGCTGGCGGGTGGGCGCCCGCATCCGGCGCCTCAACGAGCTGGGCTTCGACGTCGAGGAATACGCGATCAAGACCACCCAGAACGGCTCCACCATCCAGCTGCAGCCGAAGGTCGTGGACGCCGGCCACCATATGCGGCGCCTGTTGCGCCTCACCGGGCTGGATGCCCAGGAGAACCAGGCCCGCCGCCTGCTGAACGACATGGACTCGTTCCGCGCGGACAACAATCCGGAGATGGACGAGGAATACAGCGCGCACCTCTGGGTGAGCCAGATCTTCGAACCCATCGTGCGCTCGATCCCCCGCGACCTCTCAAGAAAACTGGAACCCGCCGAAGCCGTGCACGAAGTGCTCGAGCACCGCTGGTACATGTCCGAAAAACAGGAACGCCACATTCCGCTGGCCGAAGCGGTGCAGTCCTACATCGATTCCATCCTGCGCCACCGCCGGGATGAGGCAGCCATCATGCTCAACCCCGACACCGGGCTCCTGAAGATCCTGGAAGTGGAAACGGAAGAGTCCCGGTACGGCGACGAAGAATCCGTTGACGAGTACCCGGACTCAGACGACTGATCCTGAGCGCACGGCCAACGCGCCGCTGCCAGTGGCACGGCCGGTTGTGGCGCTGCTTATTGCGGCACTGCTTGTTGTGCCACTGCTTGTTATGGCACAGCTGCGTTAAATCGCTTTGCCCGGGTTCAGTATGCCTGCGGGGTCGAAGAGCTCTTTGACCCGTCGCTGCAGTTCACGGATGGGTTCCGGCTGCTCCAGGCTCAGCCAGCGCAGCTTGTACTGCCCGATGCCATGCTCCCCCGTGATGGTGCCGCCCATGTCCAGTGCAACCGCGATTGACGCATCCAGTGCCTTGTTCAGGCGTTGCATCGCATCAGCGTCCACAAGGTCATTCACGCGGTCCACCCAGAACGTGGGATGCAGGTTCCCGTCGCCGGCGTGGGCCACCACCTTGAGTTTCACTTCGTGGACCTCAGCCAGCGATTCGAGAGCTGCCACGTAGTCCACCAGCCGCGAACGGGGCACTGCCACGTCCTCGCCCACCCGGTACTGATCGTCCACTTCGACGCCGCGGCTGTTGCGCCGCAGTTCCACCAGCTGCTCGGCTTCCTCGCTGGCTTCGGTGGTCACCACCGCGCCGCCCGCGGCAAGCACATCCCGCACGACGGCGGCCTCCGCCGCTGCCCCGAAGCCGTCGGTCTGGATCAGCAGGAGGGAGGCCCCCCTCGACGCCAGGTCCGAGCCGTGGATCTCATCCAGCTGCGTGAGCGACCCGCCGTCGAGCAGTTCCATGATGGCCGGCTGTACGCGGGCCCTGCCCACGGCTAGCACGCCGGCGGCTGCCTGCCGAAAGTCAGGGTAGAAGGCTGCGATAGTGTGCACCTCCCGCGGCAGGTACTTGAGCCGCACTGTTGCGCCCACCACGATCCCGAGCGTCCCCTCCGATCCGACGAACAACCCGGTGAGGTCGTAGCCTGCCACGCCCTTGAAGGTCTGGTGGCCGGTGCGGATGAGCGAACCGTCGGCGAGCACCACATCCAGCGCCAGCACAGAGTCGCGTGTCACTCCGTACTTGGCGCAACGCAGCCCACCGGCGTTCGTGGCTACATTCCCGCCGATCGTGGACATCCTGAAACTCGCCGGGTCCGGCGCGAACATCAGGCCGTGTCTGGCGGCAGCATCGTTCAGGTCTGCGTTGACCACTCCCGGTTCCACGACGGCGGTCTCGTCGTCCGGGTTCAGGTCCAGTATCCGATTCATCCGCTCGAGGCTCAGAACGACCGACCCCTCGGTGGCGTGGGCTCCTCCGGAGACCCCCGTTCCGGCACCCCGCGCCACAAGTGGAACCAGGTGCGCGGCGCAGCTCTTCACGGTTGCCTGTACGTCCGCCACCGACGCCGCAAAGACCACAGCGAGCGGCTGCTGATAGTCCAGCACCGGCGCCTGGTCCACCGCGTAGGCGGCCAGGACGGCCGGGTCCTGGACTACTTTTCCTGGCCCCAGGTTTGACGTGAGTTCGTCAGCAATGCTGCTCATTGGGTCTCCCGTTTCCGTCACACGTGCCTCCCAGTCTAGATGTCGGCCCAGTCCCGTGAGTTACGTCTCACCTACCGGAATGCAAGCGCTTCCAATCCAGTGAAGGTCCTGACGCTTCTACACGGGAGTATTACCGAAACTGTCAACGTACTACGCACTGGAAGCGCTTTCATTCTGACCTGCGCTGCCTCTAAACTTGCCCAATGTCTGTTGACTCATTACTGCATTCCCCTTCGCCGCTGGCCGGCTCCCTGACACCCGTCCACGCCGCTGACAATGCCCACGGCTGGTGGCGATCGGCCGTCATCTACCAGGTGTACCCGCGGTCCTTCCGGGACATGAACGGCGACGGGATCGGCGACCTCGCCGGCATCACGGCGGAACTGCCGCAGCTGGCCGAACTGGACATCGACGCGGTGTGGCTCTCACCCTTTTACCGCTCCCCCCAGCGCGACGCAGGCTATGACGTCAGTGACTACTGCGATGTGGACCCGCTGTTCGGCTCGCTCGGCGACTTCGACGGAATGGTGTCCGAGGCCAACCGGCTCGGCATCAGGGTGATCGTGGACCTGGTCCCCAACCACTGCTCTGACCAGCACCGCGATTTCCAGGCTGCGCTGGCCGCAGGGCCGGGCAGCCCGCAGAGGGACATGTTCATCTTCCGGGACGGCACAGGCCCCGCGGGCGAGGAGCCGCCCAACAACTGGGAGTCGCACTTTGGAGGTCCGGCCTGGACACGGATCACCGAGCCGGACGGAACACCGGGGCAGTGGTACCTGCACCTCTTCGACTCTTCCCAGCCTGATTTCAACTGGGACAACCAGGCCGTCCACGACGAGTTTGAGCGCGTGCTGCGCTTCTGGCTGGACCGCGGCGTCTCCGGCTTCCGCGTGGACGTGGCCCATGCCTTGGTCAAGGCGCCCGGGCTTCCTGCTTGGGGCGGACGCGCCGACGGCACCAGCATCGATGGCTTCCCGGGGCATGCAGCCCCCATGTTCGGCCAGCCGGCCCTGCACGACATCTTCCGGAACTGGCGCCGCATCCTTGAAGAGTACGGCCCCGACCGCATCCTGTGCGCCGAGGCCAATGTAGAGCCGTTGTCCCGCCTGGCCGAGTGGGTCCGGCCGGACGAGATGCATCAGGCGTTCAACTTCCCCTACCTGCATGCCGGCTTGGACATCCACCGGCTGCGGCACGTCATCACCGAGTCCCTGACGTCGCTGGACGCCGTGGGCGCGCCCAGCACCTGGGTACTGTCCAACCACGACGTCGTGCGGCACGCCACCCGCTTCGGCTACTACTGGTCGTCACCGCGCGAAGGCGACGGAATCGGGCCCCAGGACCCCCAGCCGGATCACGACCTGGGCAGAACCCGGGCCGCAGCTGCCACCCTGTTCATGCTGGGCCTGCCTGGCGGTGCCTACATCTACCAGGGCGAGGAGCTTGGCCTTCCCGACGGCATCGACATCCCCGCCCACCAGCGGCAGGATCCTACGTTCGCGCGGACCGGAGGCGCCCGGCTGGGCCGCGACGGTTGCCGCGTCCCGCTGCCGTGGCGTGCCTCCGAGCCGCACCACGGCTTTGGTTCCGGCCAGGACCCCTGGCTGCCGCAGCCGGCGAGCTTCGCCGAACTGGCCCGGGACGCCCAGGCCGGGGACCCGTCGTCGCACTTGAACCTGTACCGGCGCATGCTGGCGGTCCGCCGCGAACTCGGCCTCGGCCGCGGTTCACTGTCGTGGGCCGAAGAGTGGTGCACCGGCGCCTCGTTGGGTTTCCTCAACGGCAACATCCTGGTGGTCATGAATGTCGGCCAAGACGCCCTCGAACTGCCTGCGGGTGCAGTGCTGCTGCGCAGCTCCGCCAGGGACTACGGAACCGAGGGCTGGCATGGATTAGGCTCTGGGGAGACCGTTTGGTTGAGGATTTCAGCAGAGGATACGGAGACCTAACAACATGGCCGGCATCAAGGACGTCGCGGAACGTGCCGGGCTCTCCATAGCCACCGTTTCGCGGGCCTTGAGCGGCAAGGGCAACGTGTCGCCGAAGAGCCGCGAACGTGCCCAGGCGGCGGCTTCCGATCTCGGTTTCGTGCCGTCTTACCAGGCTTCGAGCCTGGCCTCCGGCCGCAATTACAACATCGGGCTCGTGGTCCCCTCCGTCCACCGCTGGTACTTCTCGTCGGTGGTGGAGGGCGTTTCTGCGGCGCTGCTGGACGCCGGCTATGACCTGACGCTGTACAACGTCAGTGAGGGCTCAGCGCGCCGGCAGAGCGTCCTCAAGGACTTCCTGCTCCGCCAGCGCGTAGACGCCGTGATAGCCGTTTCGCTGGCCCTGACGGAGTCGGAGATCGGGCAGATGCTGGCTGTGCACCGGCCCATCGTGGGCATTGGCGGCCCGCTCCAGGGCGCCTCCACCATCCGGATCGACGACCACGGCCTGTCCGAAGCGGCGGTGAACCACCTCATCCGGCTGGGCCACTCCAGGATCGCGCATCTGACCGGAGATTCAGTCTATGAACAGGACTTCAAGATCCCGCGCACGCGGCTCGCAGGTTTTGAAATGGCCATGCGGGATGCAGGGCACGACGTCCGGCCGGAGTGGATTGCCACCGCTGATTTCACCATCCAGGGCGGCTACGCCACGGCTCGTCAGCTCCTCGGCAGCCCGTCTGAGCGTCCCACCGCGGTCTTCGCCGCTTCCGATGAAATGGCCATCGGCGCCATCCTCGCTGCCCGCGACTTCGGCCTCAGGGTCCCGGAAGATCTGTCCGTCATCGGTTTGGACGGGCACGAGCTCGGTGAACTCTTCGGTCTCACCACCATTGACCAGGATCCCCGCGGCCAGGGGGCGCTGGCGGTGCGCCTCTTGCTGGAGGGGCTCGACGGCGGCGCCGGCCGGCCGGCAGTCGATACCGAGTACCCCACGAAGTTCGTTATCCGGTCGAGTACCGCCGTACCGCCATCGATCAGCTAGCTGGCACGCCCATGAAGCGGGCAAACCTTGCGAGGACATCCGGCCAACCCTTGTCGTAGCTGGCGCGGGTCGCGGACGGGTCCTCCGCGCCCTCCCAGCCGTCATGGACCAGGCGCACCTCGGTGCCCCCATCCACGGCTCTGAACGCGACCCTCAGCTCCGTAGACCACAACGCTGTGGTTCCCGGATACCAGGACGCGTGGAACGACAACGGCGGCTGCCAATCATCGATGGTTCCCCACGAAGTGGTCTTGCCATCGTCCGCCGTCTCAAGGATGAGGTTTTCCTCAAACTCAACGTGCGACCCCGTACCGAAGACACTGTGCTCCTCCATGGGCCACCACAAATGCGTATGGTCCGTAAACCCCATGAAGGCCCGGGATACAGGTCCAGGCACAACCACGGTGCAGATCACCGGATCCAATTCGATGGAGGGATCAGGCTGATTGGCGCCGGGGCCGGCAGCGTGGCTGAAGAGGTTTTCCATGGGCACCAACTCTACAACCTCGAGACCGACAGGATCGCTGGTGCGGGCTGGTGGTTGAGCCCGTCGAAGCCCGAGCCGGGCTCTGGTTGTGCTCGCCGAAAATAGGGGCCGGTGCATGCGGTGGTGTGGTTGGTTTTCGGGTTAAAGAGCGAAGGCCCCGACATTTGCTGTCGGGGCCTTGGCCGTAAATAGTGTCCGGCGGTGACCTACTCTCCCACACCCTCCCGGGTGCAGTACCATCGGCGCTGTGGGTCTTAGCTTCCGGGTTCGGAATGGGACCGGGCGTT
>NZ_JBFTKK010000028.1:0-48073 GCF_056395905.1 Arthrobacter sp. 05T444 | reverse complement strand
GGCGCTGAAGCGGGAACGCTGCGAAGCGCGCGGCCCCGCAGCAGGGCAGCCGCGCTAAGGCCCGGCGTTACCGCCTGGCCCGCGGTGTGATCCGCTGCGTGTTCCCCCATGGCTTCCATAGGAAAACTCTGTCAGAGGGGTCCGACATTTTTAACGTTGGCCAATGCGACCGTCTGAGGTAGCCGCCTCTTGGTCTCCTCACGCCTAGTGTGGGTGATGCGTCACGATTTCCGGATCGAGGTTGGCCCCTGGCCCCTCCAGCGGATCAACCGGTGCCTCAACGCGCAGCGCACAGCCGCCAACGCCGGATTTCCCTGCGCAAAGCCGCTGACCAAAGACACGGCCTTGGATGGCGCCGTCATAGTTTCTGCTGAGAAATAGCGCCCCGGAGGAGAGATGCGCCGTGGCGACGCCGCACGCCACTCCGCCATCCTCTGGGCTTAGCTCGTCACACGTTGCTTATTGCCCTGCCGGAAGAGCTTCCGGTGCGGCTACGCGCTGAGCAGCCTCGCTCTGAGCAGCCTCGCGCGGTGCGGCCGTACGCCGTCCTGCTTCCTTCCGTGCGGCGGATCGTTCCGCTGCGCCGGGCTCTTCGCCGTCGACGGCGGCAGCCCCGGCGGTGCTTTGCCGCACCACCAGCTCGGGGGTGAAGACTACGCCGCGGTGGCGGGGATGCGCGGCGTCGAGCTCTTCTGTGAGCCGTTCGATTGCCGTCCGGCCAATGGCCTCGGTCGGCTGCCGGATGGAGGACAGCGGCACGACGGCTGAAACGGCAAAATCGATGTTGTCGTACCGATCAGCGCCACGTCCTCCGGGATGCGCAGTGTGTGTGTCATGGCCAGCGACTGCATGACGCCCAGCGCAAGGAGGTCGTTGGCGCAAAAGATGCCGTCCGGAAGCTGGCCCGAGTTGCGCGTCACCAGCTGGTCGCCCATCCCGCGGCCGGCCAGGACGGTCTGCCCCTCGGATTCAACGACTTCCAGCGACGCGCCGGGAACTTCGGCGACGGCGCGCCGCGCCCCCTCGAGGCGGTCGGCGAACTGGCGGACCGACGTCGGCCCTGTCACGAAGGCGAGCCGACGGCGGCCGATGTCCAGCAGGTGCCGGGCGGCGAGGTGACCGCCTTAGACGTCGTTGACCGACACAGAACTGTACTCGGCGTCGTCGGCGAGGCGGTCCACTAGGACGGTTGGCACGCCGCGTTCCCGGAGCTGGTCCAGACGCTCAGTGACGTCACCGACGGGCGAGATCAGCAGGCCTCGGACGCGCTGTTCCTGGAACAGATCTATATGGCCGGATTCCCTGCCGGCGTCGTGGCCGCTGTCGCCCAGCAGCACCGCGGCATCCTCTGCTGCCCGGGCCACGGATGTAAAGAAGGGGTTGCCCACGTCCAGGACGATGAGGCCGATGGTCCGGCTGTGGCCCGCCCGCAGCTGGCGGGCGGCGTCATTGCGGACGAACCTCAGCTCCTCGATGGCGTGCAGGACGCGTTCCTGGTGCGCTGTGAACCCGGTCCGTGTAGTTCAAGACGTTCGAGACAGTGCCCACCGCCACCCGGGCGTGGTTGGCGACACCCTTGATACTGGCTGACCGTGACATCCTTCTCCAAGCTCTCAGATGCAGAGAATGCTTTGACACCTGCCGTTGGCTGTCGGCTCGCACGACACCGCCTCCGCCGTCGCCGCCGTCCCGGCAGAACAGGACAACTTCGCCTATATCTCCTCCGGTACCTGGTCATTGGTGGGAGTGGAACTGAAGCACCCCGTCCTGGCCGAGGCCAGCCGGGCCGCGAACTTCACGAACGAGCGCGGCGTGGACGGCACCATCAGGTATTTGCGCAACGTCGGGGGTCTCTGGCTGCTCAGCGAATGCCAGCGCACCTGGGCAGCAGAAGGGTACAAAACGGAGCTCGGCGAACTGCTCGACGCCGCCGCGGCACTCCCGCCCGGCGGCCCGCAGATCAACGCCGACGACTCCTACTTCATCGCCCCGGACAACATGCCACAACGGATCCGCGCCGCCGTCAGGAATCCCGGCGCTGTGCTTCCGGACCAGCCGGCGGCCATCGTCCGCTGCATCCTGGACAGTCTGGCCGCCGGCTACGCGCGGACCATCGCCGACGCTGAACGGCTGGCGGACACCAAGGTGGACGTCGTGCACATCGTGGGCGGCGGTTCGCAGAACCGGCTCCTGTGCCAGCTCACCGCTGAAGCCACCGGAAAGCGTGTGGTTGCCGGCCCGGTCGAGGCCACGGCCATGGGCAACGTACTTGTCCAGGGGCGCGCCGCGGGGGCAATTAGTGGCGGCCTGCGGGAACTCCGTGCAGCCGTCCGCAGCTCTCCACCGCTGGAAAGCTACCAGGCGGCACTGGTCTAGCGGAAGTGGCCGGAGATGAGGCTTCATCCGGCGCCGCACTCCGAAACGGCCCGCAATGTGGCGTCTCGGAGGGAAGGATCCTATGCCGGTGCCTGACATAGGATCCACAACAGCACACAGCCTGGTTCTACACACTTCAAGAGAACGGAAAGCCCATGCCTCTCTTCGATCTTCCGCTTGAGCAGCTGCGCGGTTACACCTCCGACGTGACCGCTCCAGCCGATTTTGACTCTTTCTGGGACCACACCATCAGGGAGGCGCGCGAGTTTCCCCTGGCAGCGGTTTTCGAGCCTGTGGAGAACTACCTGACGGTGATCGACACCTTCGACGTGACGTTCGCAGGCTATGGCGGTTCTCCGGTCAAGGGCTGGCTGCACCTCCCGGCGAACAGGGAGGCTGGAACCCGGCTGCCCGCCGTCGTGCAGTATGCCGGCTATTCAGGCGGCCGCGGCCTGGCCAACCAGGACACCAAGTGGGCCCAGGCAGGCTACGCGCACTTCATTATGGACACCCGCGGACAAGGCTACGGCGGCGCCGTGGGTGAGACTCCTGATCCTGATCCGTCTGCGGGCGAGGTGGCCCACGCAGGGCTGATGACCCGAGGTGCAGGCAGCCGGGAGGACTACTACTACCGGCGTGTCTATGTGGACGCGTTCCGCGCCGTCGAAGCGGCGCAGGCGCATCCGGACGTCGACGCTTCCCGGATTGTGGTGGCCGGCGTCAGCCAGGGCGGAGGCATCACGGTCGCCGTCGCAGGGCTTGCGGCCGGGAGGCTCGACGGCGTCGTCGCCGCCCTGCCCGACGTCCCGTTCCTGCAGGACTTTCCCCGTGCCATCGACATCACGCCGCGCGGCCCGTATCCCGAGATTGCCGCGTTTCTGGGCAGGCACCGCGAACGGTACGAGCCGATGCTGGCCGTGCTGAATTACTTCGACGGCGTTAACCTCGGCCGTGGCGCGACGGTCCCCGCGCTTTACTCGGTGGCGCAGATGGACGATGTCTGCCCGCCTTCCACCGTTTTCGCGAGCTACAACGCCTACGGCACAAATGGCGGTGGCGGAACTGCCAAGGACATCGAGGTCTACCGCTTCAACAATCATGAAGGTGGCCAGGAGCACCAATGGGTCCGGCAGCTGCAGTTTTTGCGCAAGCTGGTGGGATGATCCGCCTCGCCGTTTGCGTGACGGACGGAATTTGCGGATCAAACAAATGCGAGGTTATGGTGTGGCTATGACTAACCGTTGGTATGCGTATTTTTCGTTGGCTCTGGAGGGGCCCGCGTCTAACTGACACGCATCCAACTACCTTCAGAGCCAACAGGGCAGAGATCATTCTCTGCCCTTCGCCATTTCTCCGGCGGGTTCTGATCTGGGCCCGCTCCGTACCCCGGAACAGGACCCCGCACATGAGCACCGAAGCAGCCACCGAAATCCAGCAGAGCGTTTCGAAACCGTCCACGCCGAAGCAGTCCACCTCGAACTTAAGGGTCAGCGGGATCACGGCGCTCCCCACTCCTCAGGAGATGATCGCGGAACTGCCGCTGGACGCGCGGGTGGCGGACGTCGTCGAACGCGGCCGGGACGAAGTCAGGGCCATCATGGACGGAGTGGACGACCGATTGCTCGTGATCGTAGGGCCCTGCTCCATCCACGATCCCAAGGCCGGCCTCGAGTACGCCCGCCGCCTCGTGAGCCAGGCCGAGAAGCACAAGGAGGACCTGCTGATCGTCATGCGCGCGTACTTCGAAAAGCCGCGCACCACGGTGGGCTGGAAGGGCCTGATCAACGATCCGCGGCTTGACGGCACACACGACATCGCCGCCGGCCTGCGCGAGGCGCGCCGCTTCCTGCAGCAGGTCACAGCGTTAGGGCTTCCCGCCGCCACCGAGTTCCTGGAGCCGATCAGCCCGCAGTACATGGCCGACGTCGTTTCGTGGGGGGCAATCGGCGCCCGCACCACCGAAAGCCAGATCCACCGCCAGCTGGCGTCCGGGCTCTCCATGCCCATCGGCTTCAAGAACGGGACCGACGGCGACCTCCAGGTTGCCGTCGACGCCTGCAGCGCCGCGGCGGCGGCCCAGGCTTTCCTGGGGATCGACGGCGAGGGTCGAGCCGCGCTCGTGGCCACCGCGGGAAACCCGGACACCCACGTGATCCTGCGCGGCGGCCGCAAGGGCCCAAACTACTCCGCCGCCGACGTCGAAGCAGCGTCAGCGAGGCTCGCCGCCAAGAACCTCAACCCGCGCCTCATCGTGGACGCCAGCCACGCCAACAGCGGCAAGAGCCATCACCGCCAGGCCGAAGTTGCGCTCGAAATCGGTGCGCAGTTGGAGGATGCGGGTACGGCCGCGGGTGCCATTGCCGGGGTCATGATGGAGAGCTTCCTGGTGGGCGGCGCGCAGAACCTGGACGTGGCAGAACACGCCGCCGGGCGGTCTGAACTGGTGTACGGCCAGAGCGTGACCGACGCCTGCATGGAGTGGGATGTGACGACGTCCGTGCTCGACCAGTTGGCAGCATCGTCGCGGAAACGCCGGGGCTTTCACAATGGCCACGTGAGCCTCTAGAGTAACTAGCACACGGTTGTTCGATGGCTCAGCATCGGCGCACCGCACACAACATGGGATGCCGCAATGATGCTGAGAGCAAAGGAATATGGGAAATGTCCGAGTCGAACTTCTCGAACGCCAAGTTCTTGACCGTGGCCGAGGTGGCTGAGGTCATGCGCGTTTCCAAAATGACCGTGTACCGCCTGGTCCATTCCGGAGAGATGCCCGCCGTTCGGTTCGGCCGCTCCTACCGGGTTCCGGAGAACGCCGTCGAGCAGTACCTCAAGGGCGCTGTTGTTGACGGCCAGTCGGATACCGCCTGACTCTTGGTGCCTCGCTTTCCCCGGGATCTTAGTGACCGAGGCAACCGCCTTGGGGCGGCTGCAGGTCATGGGAACAGTGGCGGTCAGTAGGGGGTCCGGATAAGCGGTACCCTGTTAAGGAACGTTTTACGTCATTGTAAGAATCTGTCAGTTGTTCAGTCTGTTGCTTAGTCCACGGACCTTTTTCATCAGACAGGTACTGCATCTAGTTTGTGAGGAACTTTCGTGGGTTCAGTTATTAAGAAGCGTCGCAAGCGTATGGCCAAGAAGAAGCACCGCAAGCTGCTTCGCAAAACGCGCCACCAGCGCCGCAATAAGAAGTAGAGATACTTCTACAGCGTCAATGCCCGCTCCCTTTCGAGGGTGCGGGCATTTTTGCGTCCTGGCAGCGGGCCGGGGGAGCGGCTGCGAAAGACGGCGTGCGTCGTTAAGTCGCCTACGCAAAGCACGGCGTGCGTCGTGATGTCGCCTTCCCGTCGGCACCATCGCGGCCGCGGTGGTGCCGCGCGAATGATCTAGGGACGCGCAAATGGCCTGGTGACACTGGAATTCGGGTGTCGAGGGGGATTTTGTGCGTCGCAGGGACGTTCCGCGTCAGACCCGGGGGCCGCGGAAGCGGGAGTAGCCTCGCCAGAGGCCGTAGACGGCGCCGCCGGCGGTGGCGGCCTTGAGTCCGAGCGTGGCGGCACGGCGGCCGGAACGGAAGTCGTAGACCGGCCAGTTGCGCTCGCGGGCGTGCTTGCGCAGCCTGGCATCCGGGTTGATGGCGACGGGGTGTCCCACGAGCGTCAGGAGCGGGATGTCGTTGTAGGAGTCGCTGTAGGCCCAGCAGCGCTTGAGGTCCAGGCCCTCGGCGTCGGCGATGCCCTGGACCGCCACCGCCTTGGCCGGCCCGTGCAGGATGTCCCCGACCAGCCGTCCTGTGTAGAGGCCGTCCTTAATCTCGCCCACCGTGCCGAGGGCACCGGTGAGGCCGAGTCGGCTGGAGATCACTGTGGCCACTTCGATCGGCGTGGCCGTGACGAGCCAGACCTTTCGTCCGACACGCAGGTGCTGCTGGGCCAGCGCCTTGGTGCCGGGCCAGATCCGGGAGGCGATCATCTCGTCGTAGACTTCCTCGCCCAGGACTTTGATGTCCTCCACCGTAATACCAGAGGCGAGGGTCAGCGCGGAGTCCCGCACGGCGTGAACATCGTCCATGTTTTCGCCGCGGAGCACGAACTTGAACTGCTTCCAGGCCATCCCCGCGGCCTGCGGCAGGGTGAATGCGCCGCGCTGATGCATTTTCCGGGCGACGTGGAAAAGGCTGGCGCCCTTCATGAGGGTGTTGTCGACGTCGAAGAACGCGGCCTCGCGGCGTTGCTGCGGTGCAACCGGCTGTTGGGCCACAGCGACGTACTTCTCCTCGGGCATGCCATTGAGTCTAGTCAATGCCGGGGAGGGCGCGGCCAGCGGACGGCGCGGGAACGCACTGGGCGTCACTGCGGCGTCGGCATCGCTCCGCGCCGGGAACGGCGATACGGTTGAAGCATGGTAAATCCCGACGTCGTTCTCCTCACCAAAGCTGACTGTCACCTGTGCGCTGCGGCGCGCGACGCCGTCGGGCGGGTTACTGCCGGGCTCGGACTGGAGTGGACGGATCAGTCGGTGGACGGCGATGACGCCCTGCGGGACCGCTATGCCGAAGAGATTCCGGTGGTGCTGGTGGACGGGATCCAACGCGACTTCTGGAAGATTGACGAGGCCAGGCTGGAGCGCGTCCTGCGCCAGGCGATGGCGAGGTAGCAGCGAATTCCGCGCAATGGCACCGGCTTTGTTGACATAAGTGATGGGGATCTAGAGTGGACTCACAACGCGACGCAATGGAGCAGATAGTGACTTCGCTCGATTCACCACCCCAGGCTGTGCCGGGGGACACCGGAGCTGCCGGAAAGCAGATTCCGCCAGCGGCCGTGGCCCGGCTGACCATCTACCTGCGCGCCCTGAACTCCCTGCTGGCCGAAGGCACCGAACGCGTCTCTTCCGAATCGCTGGCCGAGCTGTCGGGAGTCAGCTCGTCCACGCTCCGCAAGGATCTGTCCCACGTGGGGTCATACGGCACGCGCGGAGTGGGCTACGAGGTGCAGTACCTGAGCCGTCACATAGCCGCCGCGCTCGGATTGACCCACGACTGGAAGGTCGCGATCGTCGGCGCCGGTAACCTCGGCAAGGCGCTGGCCAGGTACGGCGGCTTTGAGTCCCGGGGATTCGACGTTGTTGCCATTTTCGACGCCGACCAAATGGTGGTGGGCAACGAGGTTGGGTGGCTGCGCGTGAGCGACGCCGCGGACCTTGAAGCCGTGCTGCAGCGGACGGGGGCCAACATGGTGGTCCTGGCCTTGCCCGCGGCCGTGGCTCAGAGCGTCTGCGACCGGGTGGTGGCGGCCGGCGTGCACAGCATCCTCAGCTTCGCGCCGGTGATGCTCCAGGTGCCCGACGGCGTGAACCTGCGCAAAGTGGACATGGCCACCGAGCTGCAGATTCTTGCCTACCACGCGCAACGGGCGCAGACCCCGGGGCAGCCGAACTAACGTCCGGCGCTGTTGGGATCCGCGCCCGCTGATGCTGGGTGCCGACTGGGTCGTGGCTGGCGGCCCTAGGCTATCGGCTCGTGGCTAGCGGCCGTACGGGCCGCCCGCGTACGGGTTGGCGAAGGGCTGCTGCTTCTTGAAATAAGGTGACGTTGTGGGCAGGTAGAGCATCACGATCGCCGCGATTCCAAGGACGGTCACCAGGGTGTTCAGGCTCAGCGGCAGGATGCCGAAGACGGAGAGGGCTGCAAAGACCGTGCCCAGGATGCGGGCCCAGTTCTTGCCCTTGCGGATGTTAAATGCCACCAGGGCGTAGAGCCCGGCGCCGATGAGGCCAAAGACCACCATCGTCCCGATGATGAACGGCTTGACCTCCTCGAAGGGAATGTTCTGGCCGCTGCTCCGGACCTGGCTCTCGAACATGTTCCGCAGGGCGGGGTCATCCAGTGTGGGAATCGCGATGAGGATGGACAGGAGCCAGAGGACGCCTGCGCCAATGAGCATCCAGAAAGCTGTGTTCACAAGCTTGGGAACGCCGGCCGGGCCACCGCCCTGGGGCTGCTCCGAGGGGTACTTGGCATAGGGCGACTGGCCATAGGGCTGCTGCCCGTACTGCTGCTGTTGTCCATACTGGGGGGCGTTCTGACCATATTGCGGGGCGGGGGGAACGTTCTGACCATATTGCGGGGCGTTCTGGCCGTACTGGGGTGCCGGGGGAACGTTCTGCCCGTACTGCGGAGCGTTCTGGCCGTACTGGGGCTGCTGCGGACTCGCTTGGCCGTACTGCGGTGCCGGCGGAACGTTCTGGCCGTACCCGGGCTGCCCGGACCTTTCCCGGGCGTTCAGGTCCGGTTCGTTGGAATCCTGCTGGCCGGAATTCGGTTCGTTCGGATTCGGGGGCTGGACTGGAGGAGTGCTCATGAGCGTTCCTTTGCGTTATCGACGTCGGGATCGGCCACCGGGTTCAGAAGCCTGCCCTGCCCCCAGCATGGTTCAGTTCAACCGTACCCCTCGGCGGGCGCGGCAATGATCATTCCGGAGAGGTATTCCTGCACCGCAATTGCCCGGGCTGCAGCGCCGATCAGGGGCGGGGGACCGGCCAATCGGATCCGGCTAGAACGGCACACTCCCGCGGGCCTCCACCAGGCGAACAGGGGGCCCGCCGGAGGGCACCCTTCGCAGGGATCAGGCGTGGCCCCGGACGGCGGCAAACCAGCTTTGCGAGTTGGAGACCCACATGAGCACGGTCGCCACCAGGCTGGCCAGAAAGCCCAGTCCGTTGCCGCCCCGCCCGTCGGCGAATCCGAGACTGATGATGGACAGCAGCAACGAGACGCCGGCAACTACGGTCAGAGCGAACCTGGCCCACTCACGGCCTTCCTTCATCTGCATCGCCAGGACAATCTGCGCCCCGGACAGGGCCAGAGCCACCAGCACGAGCAGCAGCACGAGGATCGCGAGGCCCGGTACGAACGCGAAGAGCACCAGTGCCCCGAACAGCCCGATCACCCCGGCCAGCAGGCCCACCAGTCCACCGATCACCCAAATCCAGTACGAGACCTTCAGCTCTGTGGGCAGCCCCATCACGCTGAACATTCCCGAGAAGCCGCCGCGGGGCATGACGTCGTTGAAACTGCGGGGGCGGTCGGCCGGAATCTCGAAGGGGAATCGTCCGGCGCGGCCCGGTTTGTTTGGCTGCCAGTAATGCCCGGAATCTTGCCCTTGATTCCCATAGCGGTCCCCGTGCGCGTCGGTGTCGTGCTGGCCCGCAGCCTGATAACCCGCCGCCTGATTCCACCCTGTCTCCGGCGCCGCTGGAGGACGGTGGTCGCCTGACGGCGGTTCGGAGCCCGGCTGTTCAGGCTGCGGTACATCGCTGGGGTTGCTCATGGCTCTCACTGTAGACCCGGAAAATGGCTAATTCCAGAAGATCCGGGGCCATGTCACGGGGGTCATTCGTTGGCCATCGCTACGGCACGGCCGCAGTTCCCGGCAGGCGTTCAAGGGTGGAAAACAAGGCATCAGGACAACGCAAACGCCCCGCTTCGTGGAAGCCACGGGCGGGGCGTTTGCACTGCAAAAGTCGGCGGGACCGACCTAGGCGTGCACGTTACGCAGCAGGGGCGATGAAGGCGAGCTCGAGGTTGATGGCAACCTTGTCGCTGACCAGGACTCCACCGGCTTCCAGTACGGCGTTCCAGGTGAGGCCGAAGTCCTTGCGGCTGATGGTGGTTTCAGCGGAAACGCCGGCGCGGGTGTTGCCGAACGGGTCCACGGCAACGCCGTTGAGCTCGGTCTCGAGGGCCACCGCACGGGTAACGCCCTTGATGGTGAGGTCGCCCTGGAGTTCGTAGGCGTCCCCCTTGGCTACGAGACCGTTGGAAACGAAGGAGATCTCGGGGAACTTCTCGACGTCGAAGAAGTCTTCGCCGCGGACGTGGCCGTCGCGGTTGACGTCGCCGGAGTCGAAGCTCGCGGTCTGGATGGTGGCGTTGATCTTGGAGTCGGCCACGTTCTCGGCGAGGTCCAGGGTTGCGGTGGCTTCCTTGAACTGGCCGCGGACCTTGCTGATGCCTGCGTGCCGGACGGTGAAGGCGATTTCGCTGTGCGAATTGTCGAGGGTCCAGGTGCCGGTGGTGACGTTAGCGGGAAGTGCCATGGTGGTTCTCCTTGTATCAGTGGTGCTTCGGACGTTGATGCCGCTGAAGCTTCATTGGTTGAACTATCAACTAACTGCTGCATCCAGTATAAACATGCATTTGCATCTTTTATTCCACCCGAACGGAACATTTCTTAATTTTCCTGAGTTCTACTAGATGTAGAAGATTTCGAATCGCCCAACATCTTTGAGAAACTGGTACACATGCCCCAAGCCACTGTTCATTTGCTCCGCCACGGCGAGGTCCACAATCCCGAGGGCGTCCTGTATGGCAGGCTGCCGGAATTCCACCTCTCCGAGCTTGGCCTGCAGATGGCGCAAACGCTCGCGGACCACTTCCGCGACCGTGCAACCCAGGGTGCAAAGATCGTCTACCTCGTGGCGTCTCCGCTGACCCGCGCGCAGGAGACAGCGCAGCCGACGTCCGAGGCCCTGGGCCTGGAGATCCACACGGACAAGCGCATTATCGAGGCCGAAAACCACTTTGAAGGCCTGAAGGTCACCAAGGCAGAGCTCAGCAAGCCCAAGCACTGGCCCAAGCTCGTGAACCCGATGCGGCCCTCCTGGGGCGAGCCCTACAAGGAGCAGGCAGCCCGGGTGCGGGCAGCCGTCCAGGACGCCCGGGCCAGGGCGATCGAACTCGGCGGCGACGGCGCCGAGGCCATCATGGTCAGCCACCAGCTTCCCATCTGGGCCACCCGGCGCAGCGCCGAGGGAAAGCCCCTGTGGCACGACCCGCGAAAGCGCGAGTGCACCCTGACCTCCCTCACGTCCCTCGTGTTCGACGACGACGGCACGCTCCTGCGCGTTGAGTACAGCGAGCCGGCCGCAGACCTTCTTCCCGGTGCCTCGAGCACCCCCGGAGCCTGACGATGACCCACATCCCCACAAGCTCCCGCCGCAGCGTCCTCGCAGCCGGCGGCCTGGCACTGGCGGCGCTCACGCTGGGCCTGTCCGCCTGCGCCCAGGAGGACGCGCTTGCCAAGCAGGCAAAGGCGGGAGACAACAAGAACTACGTCGCCGGGGATGGCTCGGTGACGGAATTCGCCGCCGCGGACCGCAAGTCCGCCGTCGACATCCAAGGCACCCTCTTTGACGGCACCGCGGTGGCGCCCAAGAACTTCCTGGGCAAGGTTACAGTGCTGAACTTCTGGTTCGCTGCCTGTGCGCCCTGCCGCGTGGAGGCGCCGTCGCTGGAAGCGCTCCACCAGGAGTTCAAGAGCAAGGGCGTGCAGTTCTTCGGCGTGAACCTGCGGGATGAAAAGGCCACCGCGGAAGCCTTCGACAAGACGTTTGGCCTCACCTACCCGAGCTTTGACGACAAGGACGGCGGCGTGCTGCTGGCTGTGTCCGGGCTTGTGCCGCCGGGGGCCGTCCCCACGACGCTCGTGGTGGACAAGAAGGGCCGGGTGGCTTCGCGCGTGCTGGGCGAGATCCAGAAGGGTACCCTCAAGGCCCTCATCGAATCCGCCGTGGCAGAGTAGCGGGCGGACCCACCGTGAACAGCCCCTTCGCCGAAGCCATCCTGAACGGATCCCTGCTGCTTGCCATCCCGGTGGCGCTCCTGGCCGGCCTCGTGTCGTTCCTCTCGCCCTGCGTCCTGCCCCTCGTACCCGGATATCTGGGCTACGTCACGGGACTGACCGGAGTCGATCTCCAGAAGCAGAAGCGCGGCCGCATGCTGGCCGGCATCGGACTCTTCGTGCTCGGATTCTCGGTGATCTTCGTGTTGCTCGGCGGCGCGTTCGGCCAACTGGGGACGCTGATCTCAGGCGGCCAGAACGCCTGGATCACGCAGGTCCTGGGCATCCTGGTGGTGATCATGGGTGTGGTGTTCATGGGCGGCTTCAGCTGGCTCCAGCGCGACGCCAAGATCCACGCTAAACCGCCGGCAGGCCTCTGGGGCGCGCCGCTTTTGGGCATCACCTTCGGCCTGGGCTGGGCGCCTTGCATCGGGCCAACCTACTCCGCCGTCCAGCTCCTGAGCCTCTCCGGCGGCTCGTCTGCGGCAAAAGGTGCTTTCCTGGCGTTTGTCTATAGCCTTGGCCTGGGCATTCCGTTCCTTCTGATCGCGCTGGCCGTGCGCCGCGGCGCGGGCGTGATGTCCTTTTTCCGCACCCACCGGCTTGCCATCCAGCGGACCGGCGGCGGCGTCCTGATCGTCCTGGGCCTCCTGATGGCAACAGGAGTCTGGGGAGCCTGGGTCACCCAGTTGCAGTACTGGTTCCAAACCGACGTGAAGTTGCCGATCTGATGAGCGAGCGTGTGAAGTCAACCAAGAACCCTCCGGCCGGCGAAGCGCCCAAGGCCGCGCCCGAAGGCGCCCCTGACGGTGCCGGCGGTAAAGGTGCCGGCCGTAAAGGCGCCAGCTCCAAAAGGGCCGGCGCAAAAGATGCCAGCGCCAAGAGCACCGGTCCCCAGGGCGCGGTGAAGGCGGCCAAGGCCAGCGCGGCGCTGCCTGCCCTCGGAATCCTAGGCATGCTCCGCTGGGCCTGGACGCAGCTGACCAGCATGCGCACCGCGCTGTTCCTCCTTCTCCTGCTGGCTGTGGCGGCGGTGCCTGGCTCTCTGTTCCCGCAGCGGCCGGCCAACCCCTCGATCGTCACGCAGTACATCAAGGACCACCCGGACTACGGCAAGCTGCTGGACTCCGTGCAGCTCTACGACGTCTACTCGTCGGCCTGGTTCTCGGCCATCTACATCCTGCTGTTCATCTCGCTGATCGGCTGCGTGGTGCCCCGCGCCATCGCGCACTACCGGGCCATGCGCTCCCAGCCGCCGCGCACCCCGCAACGCCTCTCCCGCCTTCCGGAGTACGGCACACTGGTGCTGCCCGCAGAAGCCGGGGTCCCGGCGTCGGACGCCATTGAAGACGCAGCGGCGCTGCTCAAGAAACGCGGTTACCGCGTTGACGTACGGCACGACGACGGCGCGCGGCCGTCTTTGGGGGCGGAGCGCGGCCTCCTCAAAGAGGTGGGCAACCTCGTCTTCCACACTTCGCTGATCGGCGTGCTGGTGTCCGTGGCGATCGGCGGGCTGTTCGGCTACAGCGGGCAGCGGATCCTCGTGGAGGGCGACACCTTCGTGAACACGCTGGTGGGCTACGACCAGTTCACCCCGGGCACCAACTTCCAGAGCAGCCAGCTCCAGCCGTACTCCATCCAGCTGAACAAGTTCCGGGCCACGTTCGACCGCGAATCCAAGGGCAAGTATGGCCAGCCCATCGACTTCACCGCGGACGTCACCACGAAGGAAAACCCCGGTGCCCCGGCCAAGAAGGAAGTCCTCAAGGTCAACGACCCCCTGACCCTCGGCGGCACCAGCATCTACCTGACGGGCAACGGCTACGCACCGGTGGTCACGGTCCGTGACGGCAAGGGAAACATCGCCATGCAGGGACCCGTGGTGGCCAAGCTTCAGGGCGACAACTACTACTCGTCCCTGGTGATCAAGGTCCCCGACGCCAAACCCGACCAGCTCGGATTCGCCGGCTTCTTCCTGCCCACCGCCTTTGTGACCGACCAGGGCATCTCGTTCAGCGGGGACCCGGACCTCATCAACCCGCAGCTCAGCCTGAACTCGTACTACGGCGACCTGGGCCTGGATAACGGCGCTCCGCAAAACGTGTTTGAACTCGACGTCAAGGGCCTGACCCCGCTGAACGCCCGCAACCTGGCTACCAAGGGCATCACTCTTTCGCCGGGCAAGACCGTCACGCTGCCGGACGGCAAGGGTTCCATCAGCTTCGACGGCGTGAAGCGCTATGTCGGTGTCGACATCCACCACAATCCAGGCCAGGTATCCGCGCTGATCTTCGCGCTGCTGGCTGTCGGCGGCCTTGTGATTTCCCTCTACGTCAACCGGCGCAGGGTCTGGGTGCGCACCGGCAGGCATGAAGACGGCCGCACCATGGTGGAATACGGCCTCCTCGCCCGCGGTGAGGACCACCGCCTGGCCGGCGAAGCCGCCGCCATCCGCGGACTGCTCTCGAGCGCGTGGGACCTCGACGCGGACGGGCCCCAAAAACCATCCTCCATTTCCTCACCAGCAGGCTCAGCTGAGCCGAAGAAGGACAGTTAATGTTCCCCATCAACGAAACCATGGGCCAGTACAGCGAGCTGTTCATGCTCCTTGCTGCGGGCACCTACACGGTGGCGTTCATCGCCTTCGCCTGGGACCTGGCCAAGAGCAGCAAGGCGCTGCGCACCGTGGATCTGAGGGCGGCCGCCGCGGCCGGCTCTGCCTCCGATTCCTCCGAGGACGCGTCCGACGCCGGCGCGAAGGTTCCGGTGGCAGCAGGCGCCGCCGGGACGGCTGGCCTTTCCGGACGAGCCGACGCCGGCCGGAACACCGACCGGGTTGAGGGGCACCTGGCCGGGCCGGCAGGACGTGCCGAGCGGCCGTCGTCGTCCGTGGCCGCCAAAGCGCAGGGGAGCGGCGGTGCAGGGCAGACCGCTGACGCCAGCATGCTCTACGGCGGTGAGCGCCGCGTCCCTGCGCGCGTGGCAGTGGCCCTGACCGTCCTGGGCGGCGCGATCCACGCCGCGGGTGTGCTGACCCGTGCCATTGGCTCCGGGCGTGTGCCGTGGGGCAACATGTACGAATTCCTCACCACCGGCGCGTTCCTGGTGGTGGCTGTATTCCTTGCCGTCCTGATCCGCCGCGACCTGCGCTTCCTCGGCACGTTCGTGGTGGGCCTGGTGATCATCATGCTGGTGGCTGCCTCGGTGGCCTTCTGGACGCCCGTGGGCCACCTGGTGCCGGCGCTGCAGAGCTACTGGCTCGTCATCCATGTCTCCATCGCAGTGCTGTCCTCCGCGCTGTTCACACTGACGTTTGCCATGTCCGCGCTGCAGCTCGTGCAGTCGCACCGGCAGAAGGCCATTGCCGGCGGTGGCGAGGACAAGCTGGGCTTCATGCGCCTGGTGCCGTCGGCGCTGAGCCTCGAGAACCTCTCCTACCGCATCAATGCGATCGCTTTCATCGGCTGGACGTTCACGCTCATGTTCGGCGCCATCTGGGCGGAGAAGGCCTGGGGACGCTTCTGGGGCTGGGACACCAAGGAAGTGTGGACGTTCGTGATCTGGGTGGTCTACGCCGGCTACCTCCACGCCCGGGCCACCCGCGGCTGGACGGGTACCCGCGCGGCCTGGCTGTCGATCGTGGGCTACCTGTGCGTGGTCTTCAACTTCACCATCGTGAACCAGTTCTTCAACGGTTTGCACTCCTACTCGGGGCTGTAGGGCCTCTCCGAGGCCCTCGTTGGATCAACGGAACGCCGGTTGCCATAAAGGGCCGCTCAGCTTGGTTGCTGGGCGGCCCTTTGTGGCAATCGGGCAGCCTCTGCCTGATTCCTGTTCCTCTACGGCGACGGCTTTCTACTGGGACGGCATCCAGCCCCGGTCCTTCAAAGCTGCGCGCACCCGTGTCACCGCGTTCGGCTCCATGCCGGGGCGAAACGGAGGGGCACGCAGGACGCACTCAGACTGGCAGCCCAGGTATCCCGCGCTACTTGATCTCCGGGTTGCCCTCGGCGCTGGCGTCTCCTGTGGCGCCCGAGGTGCCGGGCTCTCCGGTGCCGCGGGCACCGCCGTCGAGCTTGCGTTTCTTGGCTTCCAGGTCGTCCTTCAGCTTCCGCAGCCGGTCCGCTTCAGCCTGGTTGCGGCGGCGCTGTTCCAGGTTGCGGAGGAAATCGGGGTCGTCATCCGGGGCCGTTGGATGGGAGTAGGTCGGCTGGACCGGGGCGTCATAACGCGGACGGCCGATTAGGAACCACAGGGCGGCGCCGATAATAGGGAGGAAGACAACGATGATGATCCATGTCGGTTTGGAAAATCCCCGGGTGAGCGTCGAATCAGTCCGGATCACGTCCACCAGTCCGTAGACGTATATGGCAAGAACGGCGACTGCAATCGCAACACGGAGCATGCAATCAAGTCTAGCTGTCGCGCGGGGTTGCGAAGATTACAGTATGCCCACAGAAGACGTCACCGATTTGCGCCGCTGAACCGGGGAGTTTTGGCCCGGATAATGCTCCCAAACGGCCCCGCAGGACTCGTCTGCCGGGCCCAAACTTCAACGGACATCGCAACGAATGACGCAACCGCCGCCGGGATCGACGGCCGGGCCGGCGGCCGGGCGGAGGGACGCGGAGGTTGCGTTCAGGGATCGCGGCTAAACTTGGATGGTGGCTTTTGTGAAATACTCCCTGATCCGGCTTGCCCTCTTCGCACCGCTCTTTGCGCTGTTCGTGTTCCTGCAGCTCGGGTGGCTTCTTGCTGTGGTCTGCGCCGGGCTGATTGCCTTCGCCATCAGCTACCTCTTCTTCCAGAAGCAGCGCGATGCCGCTACCGCCGCACTGCATACGCGCTTGTCTGGCCGCGCGAAGCCCCTGCGCACCGCAGGTGAGGTCGCCGACGCCGAGGCGGAGGATCGTCTGGTCGATTCCCACCCGGATATAACGGTCCGCAACGACACTAGGAAAGAAGCACCCCGCAAGAACGACCCGCGCAGCCAAGACCCGCGCAGCCAAGACCCGCGCAGCCAAGACCCCCGCAGCAAGGAAGCCTAGAACGCTCTCCGCGCAGGCCCGCCGGACCGTGGCGGCCGCAAGCCCAGCCGGACCGTGAACGGCAGCGCCAGAGCCTTACAGCCCGTGGCTCAGTACGAGTCCCAGTGAGAACAGGGCCGCATAGCCCAGGTTGATGAGGCCGGTCTGTTTCAGTACCGGGATGAGGCTCTTGCGTTTGCGGCCGTTGATCATCAGCCAGGCGGGCATGAGGCTTGCCGGGATGAGCAGCAGGACAATCAGCATCCATGGCCGCGTGGGCGCGAGGATCACCACGAGCAGGATTGCTACGGCGAGCATCAGCACGTAACTTTCGCGGGCGTGCTTGTCTCCCAGCCGCACGGCCAGTGTGCGTTTCCCGGCCTGGATGTCGGAGGGGATGTCGCGGACGTTGTTAGCCATCAACAGGGCGCACGCGATGAGGCCGGTGCCTATCGCGCCCACGACGGCGGGCAGGCTGATCTGCCCGGCCTGGGTGTACGTGGTCCCCAGGGTGGCCACGAGCCCGAAGAAGACGAACACGAAGACGTCGCCGAGGCCCATGTAACCGTACGGGTTCTTGCCCCCGGTGTAGCCCCATGCCGCCATCACGCAGCCCACGCCGACGAGAAGCAGCCACCACGTCTGGGTGATGATGATGAGCGCCAGCCCAAACAGCATGGCCACGCCGAAGGCGGCGAACGCCGCGTACTTGACGAGCTCCGGGCGCGCTGCGCCTGATCCGACCAATCGCAGCGGCCCCACGCGGTTTTCGTCGGTGCCGCGTACTCCGTCCGAGTAGTCGTTCGCGTAGTTGACGCCGATCTGTAGCAGCAGGGCCACCAGGGCCGCCAGAATGGCGTTGAGCGGGCGGAAGGCGTCCATTTCAAAGGCCGCCGCCGTGCCGATCACGACAGGGGCGATCGCTGCCGGCAGGGTGCGGGGCCTGGCGCCTTGGATCCATTGTGCGGCTGTGGCCACGGTGAGTACCTCGTGTTGGTTCGGTGGGCATTGCACGCGCAGGAAGCGCGGCCGGAGTGGTGCAGGGAACTGCGATGCCGAGGGAAGGCCCGCGGCGGAGCGGAACCAGTCTATTTTCCCTGATGAAGGGCGTTCAGCCGTTCAATCATGGCGAGCCTGTCCGGTTTGCCATTGGGCAGCATGATCAGTTCGTCCGCGGGAAGGACCGTCTTGGGCGCCAGAAGTCCCAACGTGCGGTGCCACTGCTCAGCCAAGGCGGCACCGTCGACGCCGGACGAAGGTCCGCCGGCCACCGCAACGTAGGCCGCAACGGCCTGACCCCATTTCGCGGACTGGACGCCGGCCACGAAAGCCGCCGTTACGCCGTCGGACTTTTCCAGCTCCGCCTGGACGTGCGCGGCGGAGACTTTGACGCCGCCGGTGACGACCACATCGTCGGCGCGGCCCAGCACCGTTAGCCGGCCGTCGGCGTCGAGCGTTCCGAGGTCGTTGGTGCGGTACCAGCGGCCTCCGTCGTCATCGGCGAAGGCCTCAGCTGTCAGCCCCGGAGCCTCGAGGTATCCAGCCGCCAGGGTGGCACCGCCAAGGTGGATGCGGCCGTCCTCGGCGAGCCGGACGGCGACGCCTTCGAGGGGATAGCCGTCGTACACGCAGCCGCCGCAGGTTTCTGCGGCGCCGTAGGTGGTGATGACACGGAGCCCGGCGTCGCGCGCAGCGTCAAGGAGCGCAGCAGGGGCCGGTCCGCCGCCGACGAGGATGCCGTTGAAGCGGCGGAGCACGGCAAGCGTGTCGGCCGACGGGTTGTCCAGCAGCCGCTGCAGCTGCGTGGGCACCAGGGACGTGAAGCGGATCTTGTCCGTCAGCTCCAGCGCGGCAGCGGTGAAGGCGTCTGTGGTGAAACCGTTGGACAGGTCCATGGCCCAGGGCCGGGTGCCGGCGAAGAGCGAACGCACCAGCACCTGAACGCCGGCCACATACTGCACGGGTAGGGCCAGGAGCCACTGGCCCTCGCCCTTGAGCGCGAACGCGGTGGCCATTGAGGACGCCGCGAGCGCATCAACCGTCAGCACCGTGGCCTTGGGCACGCCGGTGGACCCGGAGGTGCGGACCACCACGGCGGCGTCCTCGATGCCGGGTGTCTCGACAAGCGTCACCAGCACTTCCCCGTTGTCGCCGGCGGAAAGCTCGACGGCGGGGCCCTCACCGTGGAGGGCGGCCGCCAATGCCTTGAGCGCTGGGTCGATGTTCACGCTGTGCTCCTTGGGGATGTGTGCCTTGGAAACGTAGGCCTGGGAATCATGGGGCTGCCTTTGGGCTGGTGCTGCTTAGAAGTAGTGCGGGAACCTGGACCAGTCCGGATCGCGCTTCTCGAGGAACGCCTCTTTGCCTTCCACGGCCTCGTCGGTCATGTACGCCAGCCGGGTGGCTTCGCCGGCGAAGACCTGCTGGCCGGCCAGGCCGTCGTCGGCGAGGTTGAACGCAAACTTGAGCATGCGGATGGCCTGGGGCGACTGCTTGGCGATGTCAGCGGCGTAGTCCAGCGCCACTTCCTCGAGCCGTTCGTGGTCCACGGCTTCGTTCACGGCGCCCATCCGCACCATGTCCTCGGCAGTGTATTCGCGGGCCAGAAAGAAGATTTCGCGGGCTGCTTTCTGGCCGATCTGGCGCGCCAGCAGTGCCGAGCCGTAGCCGGCGTCGAAGCTGCCCACCGTGGCGTCGGTCTGCTTGAACTTGCCGTGCTGGCGGGAGGCGATGGTGAGGTCCGAGACCACATGGAGGGAGTGCCCGCCGCCGGCCGCCCAGCCGTTAACCACCGCGATGACAACCTTGGGCATGGTGCGCATCAGCCGCTGGACTTCCAGGATGTGCAGCCGGCCGGCGCGGGCGGGATCGATGGTTTCCTGGGTCTCGCCGTCGGCATAGCGGTATCCGTCGCGGCCACGGATCCGCTGGTCGCCGCCGGAACAGAACGAATGCCCGCCGTCCTTGGGGGAGGGGCCGTTGCCGGTGAGCAGCACCGTGGCCACGTCAGGGCTCATCCGGGCGTGGTCCATGGCGCGGTAAAGCTCATCAACTGTGCCGGGGCGGAAGGCGTTGCGGACCTCGGGGCGGTTGAAGGCGATCCGGACGGTGGGCAGGTCCCGCACCACCGTGCCGTCTTCGGAGCGCTCCACCTGCCGGTGGTATGTCATGTCTTGGAAGTCGTCGAAGCCGGACACGGTGCGCCAGCGCGACGGGTCGAACACATCGGATACCTTGGCAGGGATTTCGTTGCTCACCGTCCAAGTCTAGTAATCGCGTTAGCTGATGCAGAACTCGTTGCCTTCGGGGTCCGCCAGGGTGTGCCAGGAATGCGGTCCCTGGCTTGCTGTCCAGAGGAAGGTTGCGCCACGCGCCTCAAGTTCGGTGCGGACCTCGTCCTTGTCACGGCCATCCAGGCGGACGTCCCAGTGCACCCGGTTCTTCACGGTCTTTTCTTCCAGGGATATCTGGAACAGCATGCGACGCTCCGGCGTCTTGGCGTCGAGTTCCTCCACCGGGCGGATCGCCGCGCCGTCCCGCCACACGAGCCTGCCGCTGTGGGTCAGGGTGTCAGCGTCCGTGGCGTAGCCCTGCTCAATCATGGAGCGGATGAAGGTCCCGTCCTGTGGTTCCACGGCCCAGCCCAGCGTTTCGGCCCACCAGTCGGCGAGATCGTGTGGATTTTTGGAGTCGACGGTGATCTGAATGTTGAGTCCCATGGGACAAAACTACGACGACGGCGGCGCCTCCGGATAGGGTCCCTACCCCTGGACCTGCTGCAGCTGATCAAGAAGTTCCGGCGGGATGCTGTAGAGGAAGACGGCCGCCAGCAGGTTCTTGGCGGCATGGACGAAGTACGAGAACATCAGGTTCCGGCCCGTCCACACGTACACGAACACGAGTGTGGCACCCATGGCCAGGTACGGCATGAGGGCAGCGACGGTGAGCGCCTCCTGGCCCACGATGTGCAGGGCGGCGAAGAGCACCACGGACAGCGCGCAGCAGATCCAGATGTTGATCCGCCTGCTCAGCTTGCCGATCAGCAGATGGCGGAAGATGTACTCCTCCACAAACGGACCCACCACCACAATGAGGGGCACCATGAGCCACGCAGGCACTTGCTGGATGAGCGCCTGGAGCCCGGCCTGGTTGGCCGACGTTTCCGACGTGCCACCCATCACCACAAGTACGGCGGTGAAAATCATCATCGCCACGACGGCCAGCGGCACCATCGCGGCGGTGAACCACGGCCTCGTGGCCAGCACCCTGAGGTCCCGGGCCACCACTCGTCGGGCGGCGAACAGCGCCAGGACGCCGACGCAGCCGTAGAACAGGAGGTTGACGCCGTACGACGCTGCGGCCGGGCTCGGGGCGATCAGCCTGAGCAGTGGAATGATCAGCTCCCCGGCCACGGCGAAGAAGGCGGCGACCGCCACGTACAGTGACACGGCGGTGAAATCGAGCGGCGAAAAACGGTAGAGTTCCGGGCGCTGAGCGGGGAGAAGCCGTCGGGTAGTCACCATGGTTCCAGCGTAGCCGGGATGTCCGGCTACGACTCATGAGAATCCGACGGCGGTGCCCGCCCTCTTGCTCTTGAGACGCCGACGACGGTGCGCGCCCTCTTGCTCTTGAGAAGCCGACGACGGTGCCCGCCCTCTTGCTCTTGAGAAGCCGACGACGGTGCCCGCCTTGACGGCATCGCCGCCGCCGGGCACGCTGGAGGCATGAAGTCCTAGCCGGCGGTGCTGGCGCACGCCCGCGCTGCACGCAAAACACCCCGCAGAGCGCCAGGCCGCTTGGAGCGCCGGGCCCCGTAGAGCCGCTGGCTCGCTCAAGGAGTGGCGCCTGGGCCACCCTCCTGATTTCAAGGACTTCACATGACTGAACAGACTTCCCACGCCGAGCAACTGCACCTTTCCGGTGTCTCGCACGGCTACGGAGACCGCGAACTCTTTACCGGCGTCGGGCTGGTGATTGCCCCGGGGGAGCATGTGGCGATCGTCGGCGAAAACGGTGCCGGCAAGTCCACCCTGCTGAGGATTCTTGCGGGACTTGAGAGACCTGACGCCGGAACCGCCGTCAGCCACGGGCGTGTGGGCTACCTAGCCCAAACCTCCGGCCTCCCGGCGCGGCTGACCGTGGCCCACGCCATCGACGACGCCCTGCGTGCGCTGCGCGACATGGAAGCCGAATTGGAACGGCTGGAGTACGGGCTGGCCGCTGCAGAGGCCAACGACCTTGAGGCGTACGGCAGCCTCCAGACCCAGTACCAGTTGCGGGAGGGGTACGCCGCGGACTCCAGGGTGGAGGCGGCGCTTGACCGGCTGGGCCTCGGGGGCGTGGACCGGAAC
The DNA here is from genome assembly GCF_056395905.1 of Arthrobacter sp. 05T444. Taxonomy (NCBI): domain Bacteria; kingdom Bacillati; phylum Actinomycetota; class Actinomycetes; order Micrococcales; family Micrococcaceae; genus Arthrobacter; species Arthrobacter sp. 05T444. Next base: position 25,696 of record NZ_JBFTKK010000028.1, on the reverse strand, counting down.
CGGACGCTGGGATCGTTGTCCGGCGGAGAGCAGGAGCGCGTTGCGCTGGCCTGCCTGCTGGCAGATCCTGCGGACATCCTGCTCCTGGACGAGCCCACGAACCACCTGGATGCGGGCGGCACCGCCTGGCTTGAAGCACGGCTGGCATCGCACCGCGGCGCCGTGGTGGTGGTTTCGCATGACCGTGTCCTGCTCCGGAAGGTAGCATCCACCGTGATCGAGGTGGACGCCGAACGCCGCGCCGTGAACCGCTATGGCAACGGATACGACGGCTATCTGAAGGAGAAGCGGGCAGAACGGCAACGCTGGGTGCAGCAGTACCACGGCTGGATCGATGCCATGGCTGCCGAACAGAGGCAGGCGGACACCGTCGCGACCAAGATGGGCTACGCCCGGCAGCGTGACGGCGACAAGATGGGCTTCGACTTCAAGGCGGGCACCTGGGAGCGGGCCGCCACGAGCAAGATCCGCAACGCCCAGGAGCGGCTCCGGCGCCTCGAAGCGAATCCGGTGGAGCGTCCCCCGGAACGGCTGAAGCTGGAGGCAGGACTCGACGGCGGAGGGGCTGCCGGGAACGCGGAGGGCGAGCCCGGCCTGGCCCTGAGGATCCGCGGCGTGCGCGTGCAGGGCCGCTTGGAGCTGCCGTCGTTCCGCGTGGAACGCGGCCAGAAGATCCTGATCACTGGTCCCAACGGTGCCGGCAAATCAACACTGCTCTCCGTGCTTGCCGGCACGCTGGAGGCACCGGTTGGCAACGTGGAGCGGAGCGGGCGGATCGGCTATTTGCAGCAGGAGCTCGAGCCGCCGGAACGCCCCGGGCTGCGGCTGCTCCCTGCTTTCGCCGCGGGACTGGGCGGCAACATTGACGATCACGCCGAAGCACTGCTGCGCCTTGGCCTTTTCCGAACGAGTGAATTCCATGTCCCGGTCGGCGGGCTGTCGGCAGGCCAGCAGCGCAGGTTGGCGCTGGCACGGCTGCTGCTCGGTCACAACGACGTCATGCTGCTGGACGAACCCACCAATCATCTTGCCCCTGTGCTGGTGGAAGAGCTGGAGACTGCACTGGCCGGATTCAGCGGGACGCTGGTGATGGTGAGCCATGACCGGGCCCTGAGGCAATGGTTCAGTGACTGCGCTGAACGGTCCGCGAACCCTGTGCGCGGAACGGAAACGGAACGGCCCCGCGGCGCCTGGCTGAGGTACACCATGGACCGCGGCGTGCTCGCACCCGCGCCCGTGGCGGCTTAGCGAGCCCGCAGGCGGGCTGACCCGACGCCGGGCAACCTGCCCGCGCCGTCGGAAAGCCGGCAAACACAACTGGCGCCCGGTTCCGGCGGCTCGGGGCCGCCGGAACCAGGCGCCAGCGTGACTTGCTGACGTCCGTTCGCTTCAGCGGAAGAGGGCGCTGTAGGTCCCCATGATGATCCGGTCGCCCGGCGTTGACTTCCTGATGTAGTCAACAACCGCCCAGTCGTCCAGCGAGATGCAGCCCGCCGTCGGGACCTTGTTCATGTGCAGGAAGATGGCGAAGCCGGCGTTCTGCACAATGTTGGGGCGGTTGTAGTTGACCACCACGCCCTGCCGGTAGTCGTGCGTGGCGCGGGTAGCGAAGTACCACATGTTCTCGTCCCAGCCCACCCAGGACGAGGACTCGAAGTACTTGTTGTACGTGGCGGTCCACGGGTTGCCGCCCCAGCGGGAGCCAGGGTTGAGGGTGCGGTAGGCCAGCTTCGTTCCCGGGTTGCCCAGGCCGAAGGCCTCCGTTACCGAGAACGAGCCGGTGGGCGAGTAGAGGTAACGGGTGGGACCGGACGGCACGCCCGGCGGCTTGAATCCGGAGGCGCCGACGTAGCCGTCGGTCTTCCAGTCCGGAACATAGGTCCCGGCAATCCGGACGCAGTAGAGGTTTGTGGCCCGGGACAGCCCGTAGCCCTGCGTCCAGGTGAGGAGGACGCGGTTGGCCCCGTAGGTGGAGTACTTGGACCGCCCGTTGTTCAGCTTCTGGCATTCCGTCATTCCGTAGGTCCGTGTCCCGGCCCCTCGGGTGTAGCTAATGAAACCGCGCTGGAACCACTGGACGCACTGGGCGCCGACGCAATTTTCGTTGGCCACCGGATAGCCGAGCCAGCCGCCTGCCCCGCCGTTTGCCGTGAAGCTGCTGCCGATGGCTCCCTGCACGATCCACGCACGGGTGGCGCCGGACCAGTGGATTGTTCCGCCCTGGAAGCGCTGCCGGCAGCCGCCGGCTGCCTGGCCACAGGTCTCGTTGCCCAGCGGATAGCCGAGGAAACTGCCGGTGGAGCCGGTTGCGCTGTACCGGCCGCCGATGCCGCCCCGGACGATCCAGGCGCCGGTGGCGTGGGCCCAGTAGATGGCGCCGCCCTGGAAGCCCTGGCTGCAGCCGCCCGCGGTCAGCCCGCACCGTTCACTGGTGGTGGGGTAGCCCAAAACGCCGTTCTGCGCCGCGGCCGCGCGCCACCGGCCGCCGATGCCGCCGCGGACCACCTGACCGGAGGTCTGCGGGGACCAGAGAATGGTTCCGCGGTCGAAGGCCTGGGAGCACCCGCGGTTCTTCAGCCCGCAGACTTCACCCGCCAGCGGCAGGCCGACCACGGCTTCAGCTCCTGCCGCCACCCATGCCCTGCCGATTCCCGTGCCGGTAGAGAAGTTCAGGTACTGCGTGCCGGTCCAGACCAGCATTTTCCCGGTGGAGAACTTCTGCAGGGACTTGGCACCCATGGTGGCCTCGTCGCTGACCGGATAACCGAACGTGGGGAGGGCCCCGGCGGCATGCCACCGCGGTCCGGTGCGTCCGGAGGTGAGGAAGACAGTGTGCGCACTGGTGGACGACGTCCAGTAAATCGAACCGCCCTCGAACGTCTGGACGCAAAGTCCGGTTGCGCACTGCTCATTTGCTTTCGGCGCACCCAGGACGCCGCCCTTACCGCCCAGGGCAAGCCATTTTGCGCCTATCGCGCCGCGGGTGACGAACTCCGGGTCTGGTGCCGGATCCGGTGCCGGCGGATCAAGTGCCGGATCGAGCGCGGGACCCGGTGCCGGGTCGGGGGCAGGATCAGACGCGGGGGCAGGATCAGATGCCGGCGGCTCCGGCGTGGTCGGATCCGAGAGCCCTGTGCCTGGCACGTCTCCGGTTCCCGGCGCTACTCCTGGGTCTGTAGAGGAGCCCGGCTGCGTGGCCTCGTTTGTGGCGCCGGGACTGCCCGTATCAGAGGTCTGCGTCAACGGCGTCGCAGGTGTGGTGTCATCGGCGAATGCCGGAACGGACACAAGGGATCCGGCCGCGAAGCTCAGGAGCAGGGCAGCCGTCAGTATTCTTTTCTTCACGAAGCGTCCTCCACCGAGACAACGGGCTCACACGTGCCTTCTTGGCCGGTGGTTTTGGCAAAATTCTCAGCCGACACTTCGGCTGATTTTCCGGGTTGGAGCGTTTCCGTGATGAGCGTGTGGCCCTGGACAGCAGCGCCCACGGTCACCGCGACCGCCACGGTATACGTCTTCGCTTTGTCGGACGTGTTGAGCAGGGTTCCCTTGAAGGTCCACGATCCGTCCGGGCCCGCTGCGCAGGTGTGCTTCTGCAGGGCATCGATTGCGTTCAGCGACGTCGAGACGTCGGTGGGCAGTGATGGTGCGGTTGTTGGTGGTGCGGATACCGACGGCGACTGAGACCGCGACGTCGGATTGATTGTTGTTGCCGATGATGATGCAGGTGCCGATTGGCTGGCGCTTGGTCCGGCAGGACCAGAGCCGCCGCCCGAACACCCCGCAACTGCAAGCAGCAGCGCTGCAGGCAGTAGTGCTCTCATTCTCATAGTCCCCCCTGAGGAATGGCACGAATGCCATGTGCCACGCAGGCCGCGTGGTCGCCGGGGCGAGACGCACGTCCCTCCCCGTTGAGCTCAGGGTAGCGGTAATTGCGTCCGATCAGGCGTCTTTTTATCCATTCGAAATACAACCGGCGCAGGACGGCATCAAACGGCGGGCTGAACCCAATAATGTTGTGCGCGTCACGGAGCGCCCCGGAAATCTTGTACGATGGATGAGCCGCGCGAACCTTCGATGCTTCACGAGTTTTTGTCCTCATCCGGCCCTCAAGAGGGGTCAAACTGCGAATAATCGGTACAAAAACTCGAGGTTCCCCAACCGGCAATGCCCCAACCTGCGGCAACACCCCGACCTGCAAGGAAAAGCTGTGCCACAAATTACTCCCACAGAACTTGAGAGCCCGACGGCACCATCCATCGCCGTCGACTCGACCCTCAGCGCCGAGGGCTATAAGAAGACCCTGAGCGGCCGCCACGTGACGATGATCTCGATGGGCGGCGCAATCGGCGTCGGCCTGTTCATGGGGGCCGGCGGACGCCTGGCCTCCACGGGCCCGGCGCTGATCTTCTCCTACGCCATTGCCGGCGTGATCGCCTACCTGCTGATGCGGGCACTGGGCGAGCTCATCATGTACCGCCAGACGTCCGGCTCGTTTGTCAGCTACGCCGGTGAAATGTTCGGGAAGAAGGGCGCCTTCCTCTCCGGCTGGATGTACTTCATCAACTGGGGCATGACCGGAATCGCCGAACTGATCGCGATCGGCCTGTACTTCCAGTTCTTCTTCCCCAACGTTCCTGTCGAAGCGTCCGCCATCGCGGCGCTGGCGCTCCTCGTGGCTGTGAACCTGCTCAGCGTTAAGGCGTTCGGCGAATTTGAATTCTGGGCGTCCTGCCTCAAGGTCGGCGCCATCCTGATCTTCCTGGCTGTCGGCACCTTCATGGTGGTGACCAATGCCAAAGTCGGCGGCGGTCACGCCTCGGTGTCCAACCTCTTCGACGGCGACGGCGGCATGTTCCCCAAGGGCGCCCTCGTGATGGTGCTCGTCCTGAACGCCGTCATCTTCGCCTACAACGGCATCGAACTCGTCGGCATCACTGCCGGTGAGATGCAGAATCCCAAGCGTGAAGTCCCCAAGGCGATCCGCGCCGTCGTGCTCCGCATTGTGGTGTTCTACGTCGGCTCCGTGCTGCTCCTCGCCATGCTGCTGCCGTCAGACCAGTACAAGGCAGGCGTTTCGCCGTTCGTCACCGTATTCGGCCAGATGGGCCTGGGGTGGGTGGGCGACGTCATGAACATGATCGTCATCACCGCTGCGCTGTCGTCGTGCAACTCGGGTCTGTACTCGATCGGCCGAGTCTTCCGCACCATGGCCAACAACGGCCATGCCCCGCAGTGGCTCACCAAGATGTCCTCGCGCCACGTGCCGTACGCTGCCATCCTCGCCATCGCCGCGTTCTACCTCGTGGGCATCCTGCTGAACATCTGGCTCGGCGGCTCGCACGCCTTCGACCTCGCGCTCAACACCGCGTCCATCGGCGTGATCTTCACCTGGGGCGCCATCTTCGCCAGCCAGATCGCGCTGCGCCACAAGAAGGGCCGCGTCTCCGAGCTGCCGATGCCGGGCTCGCCCTGGAGCAGCTGGGCCGGACTTGTCGCACTGCTGGTCATCGCCGTGCTGATCGGCTTCGACACCATGACCAGCAAGAACGGTGAGGTCTTCTACCTCGGCCTGTGGACCCTGGCCACCATCCCGTTCTTCGCTGTGGTTCTGTGGCTGGGCTGGCAGAAGGTCAAGAACAACGAGCCTAAGAGCGAGCTGTTCAGCTAGTACTTGGAATCACGACGACGGCGGCGGTCACCTTCACCAGGTGGCCGCCACCGCTCATTAAGCCTCACGCCTGCAGATGCTTGGCGAAATGGTCCTCAATCCGCTGCCACGCTTCCGGGCTGGACCGCGGATCCGGGCCGATGCCCATGACCCTCATCAGCGGACGCAGCGCCCTCGGCCCTTCTTCCTCGTCGTTCAGGAAGGCGTGGCCGGCGGTCGGGAACTCCCTGACGTCGTGTTCGATGCCGAGGGACTCCAGCGCGGCCTCGAGTTTGGCGGCGGCGCCTTGGAGCGTCCGGTCCTTTTTGCCGTAATTTGCCACGACGGGGCAGGCGCCCCGGAGCGCAGCCTCCAGGTTTCCAGGCAGGCGTCCATAATTCACCGACGCGGCATCGAAGCCGTCGTTGGCGGCGAGCAGCGCGAACCCTCCGCCCATGCAGAAGCCGATCACCCCCGTTTTCCCGGTGCTGAGCCCTGAACCGCTGAGCCAGGACCGGGCGGTGGCCAGGTCGGTGAAGACGCGGCCTTCGCCGGACATCATGGAGCGCATGGTGCTGACGAGGCAGCGCCGCGTGCCGCCGTCGCTGAACAGGTCCACGGCCAGGGTCAAGTAGCCTGCCTCTGCCAGCCGGTCCGCGTGCCGCCGGGTTTGGTCGTTGAGGCCAAAGGCCTCGTGGATCATCACGACGGCCGGAAACGGGCCCGGGCCGTCCGGGCGCGCCAAGTAGCCGCCAAGATTCTTGGAGCCGCCGGCCGCCCTGCTGTCGTCACTCAGGTCTAGTTCCGTCATGGCCACAGTCTGGCAGACAGGTCGGACATTTAAACGACAAAACGGCGACGGCGGACACCCCCCAAGGAGAGTCCGCCGTCGTCGTTTGTGTGTCTGTAGGACCTAGTCGCGCCTGAACTCGTCCTTGACGTCTTCGCCGACCTTCTTGGCATCGGCAACGACCTGGTCCTTCTGCCCCTCGGCCTTCAGGCGGTCGTTGTCCGTGGCGTTGCCGGCAGCTTCCTTGGCCTTGCCGCCGAAGTCTTCTGCAGCGTTCTGAATCTTGTCTCCAATACCCATGGTGCTAACCACCTTCCGTTGCCGGTTGATCTGACAAAGCCGTTTCAGCCTAACACAAAGCATGCTTACTAATTCAAGGACGTGTCCGCCTGAGTGCTCAATGTCTGTGCCCGGGGCTAGGCTCGGAGGATGGACCACAGCACCAGTTTGACTCAACATGTGAACGCCAGGCCCGAGAAAGTGTGGGCAGTGATTTCCGACATCCCCGGTTCGGCAGCCACCCTCTCGGGCGTCGAGACCATTCAGATGGTCAGCGAGGGGCCTTACGGCGAAGGCACGCGGTGGAAGGAAACGCGGTCCATGATGGGCCGGCGTGAAACGATTGAAATGTGGGTGTCCCAGGTGGATGCGCCGCGCAGCACCACCGTCAAGGCATTGCAGGGCGGCGCGGACTACACCTCCCGTTTCACCTTGGCTGAGCGCGACGCCGGAACGGACCTTACGCTGACCTTCGGTGCCGAGATGCTCCGGCCCACAGCCGTCAGCAGGGTCATGCTGGCGCTGTTCGGAAAGATCGGCATGAACGTCACGCGGAAAGCCCTGGCAAAGGACCTTGCCGAGATCGCTGCAAAAGCCGAGTCGCTGCAGTGACGGGCAGGGCCGCGGGGAAGGCCGCCCGGGGGAAGGGGTTGAAGGTCACGCCGCCGCGGCTGTCTCCGATTCAGCTCGAGGGCCTGCGGGACGATGATGCGCCGGATTTCCGCAGCGGTGACAGGTATGACGCCGTGCGGTACAGCCGTGCGGATGCGGATGGCCTGGAGCTCAGTGGAATCGTCTTTGCCGAGTGCGAATTTTCCGGGATCTCCTTCAATGAAACCCAGCTTCGGGGTGCCAGCTTCCGGGACTGCCTGGTGAGCGAGGCCTACGCTCCCGTGCTCACCGCAGCCAGGTCCACCTTCCGCGACGTCGAGTTCAGCAACCCCCGCTGGGGATCCGCCGAGCTGTATGACAGCGGCTGGCAGTCCGTGAAGATCGACGGCGGCAAGCTGGATTTCGTGAACCTGCGCGGCTCCAGGCTGGCGGACGTCCTCATCAGCGACTGCATCATCAATGAGCTGGACCTTGGCTCTGTTACCGGCGCCCGCGTGGCCCTCAGGAACTGCACCATCGGAAGCCTGGACCTCAGCGGCGCGAAGCTGAAGGATTTCGATCTCCGCGGCACCGATTTCCGGAGCATCAGTGGACTGGATAGCCTGGCCGGCGTGGTGATCGACGACTACCAGCTCGGCCTCATCGCCCCGCTGCTGGCCGCTCATCTGGGGGTCGTGGTGGCGTAGCGCCGGGCGGCGCGACGTGTGCCGGCCGACCAAAACAGGCCCTTTGGTTGACCCTCCGGGCCCGCCGTGTAATCTTTATAGAACGAACGGTCGGTAATTTATTCGTATCCGGCCTCACTCCCTGCGTAAAGGATGTTCTCATGGTCGAGGCTTTTCTGGTTGGCGGCGCCCGCACCCCGGTGGGGCGATACGGCGGTGCGCTTTCGGCCGTGCGTCCTGATGATCTGGCAGCGCTGGTGGTCCGCGAAGCCGTGGCCCGCGCCGGTGTGGACCCGGACGCCATCGACGAAGTCATTCTCGGGAACGCCAACGGAGCCGGTGAAGAGAACCGCAACGTTGCCCGCATGGCCACGATCCTGGCAGGACTTCCCCTCCACATCCCCGGCATCACGGTGAACCGGCTGTGCGCCTCCGGCCTCAGCGCCATCATCATGGCCAGCCAGATGATCAAGTCGGGCGCCGCGGACATCGTGGTGGCCGGCGGCGTCGAATCGATGAGCCGGGCGCCGTGGGTGCAGGAAAAGCCGCACACTGCGTTCGCGAAGCCCGGCGAAATCTTCGACACCTCCATCGGCTGGCGCTTCGTCAACCCCGCCTTCAAGAAGGGCGACCTGTCCCGGGACGGCAAGATGACCTTTTCGATGCCGGAAACGGCGGAGGAAGTGGGCCGCGTTGACGTCATCTCCCGCGAGGACGCCGATGCCTTCGCCGTCCGCTCGCACGAAAAGTCCCTGGCAGCCATCGCGGGCGGCCGGTTCAAGGACGAGATTGTTCCGGTCACGGTCAAGACCCGCAAGTCCGAGACGGTCGTGGACACCGACGAGGGTCCCCGTGCCGGCACCACCATGGACGTGCTCTCCGGTCTCCGGCCGGTCGTTCCGGGCGGATCGATTGTCACCGCCGGCAACTCGTCCACCCTCAATGACGGCGCCTCGGCCATCATCGTGGCCTCCGAGGCGGCCATCCAGAGGCTTGGACTGACCGCGCGGGCACGTATCATCGACGGCGCCTCTGCCGGTTGCGAGCCCGAAATCATGGGCATCGGCCCGGTCCCCGCCACCCAGAAAGTGCTCAAGCGGAGCGGTCTCAGCGTCGGCGACCTTGGCGCCGTCGAGCTTAACGAAGCGTTTGCCACCCAGTCGCTGGCGAGCATGCGGCGGCTTGGGCTGGACCCTGGCATCGTCAACAACGACGGCGGTGCCATCGCGCTGGGTCACCCGCTTGGGTCCAGCGGGTCAAGGATCGCCATCACCCTGCTGGGCCGGATGGAACGCGAGGATGCCCGGATCGGCCTGGCGACCATGTGCATCGGCGTCGGCCAGGGTACCGCGATGCTGCTGGAGCGGGTGTAATGGCGGCTCCGGACAGCGCGAACGGATCCTTAAGCACCGAAAAGTTCAGCACCCTCCTGGTCGAAGAGCGCGACGACCGCGTGGTGGTGCTGCTCAACCGCCCGGAGGTCCGCAATGCCATCGACCAGCAGATGGTGGATGAGCTCCACGTGGTCTGCACCGCACTCGAGCAGAACCCGCGGATCCTGATCATTGCCGGCGTCGAGGGCGTGTTTGCCTCCGGCGCGGACATCGCCCAACTGCGCGAGCGGCGGCGGGACGATGCCCTGCAGGGCATCAACTCAACGATTTTCGTCCGCATTGCCAAGCTGCCCATGCCCGTCATCGCGGCCCTGGACGGCTACTGCCTGGGCGGCGGTGCCGAGCTCGCCTACGCCGCCGACTTCCGGATCGGCACTCCGGGCGTCCGCATCGGCAACCCGGAAACCGGACTGGGAATCCTGGCGGCGGCCGGCGCCAGCTGGCGGCTGAAGGAGCTCGTGGGGGAGCCCGTAGCCAAGGAAATCCTGCTCGCGGGGCTGGTGCTGCGGGCCGAACAGGCCCTGGCGGTCAGCCTGATCACCGAGATCCACGAGGCGCCGTCGCTGATGGAGGGCGCCCACAGCCTGGCCGACCGCATCGCCCGGCAGGACCCGCTGGCCGTGCGGATCACCAAGTCCGTGTTCCACGCGCCGGCGGAAGCGCATCCGCTCGTGGACCAGCTGGCGCAGGGCATCCTTTTCGAGTCGCAGGCGAAGTTTGACCGCATGCAGGCGTTCCTCGACAAAAAAACAGAGAAGAAGAAATAGATATGAGCAACTCGACCTTGCCGGCAAACCTTCCCGCCACCGTCGGCGTCCTCGGCGGCGGCCGCATGGGGGCAGGCATCGCCCACGCGTTCCTGATCACCGGGGCCAACGTCCTGGTGGTTGAACGCGATGAGGAATCCGCCGAAGCCGCCCGGGAACGGGTGGAGTCGGCAGCCGCGAAGAGCATCGAACGCGGCGCCACGGACGGAAACCTGGACGAAATGGTGTCCCGGCTCTCGGTGACCCTGGACTACGACGACTTCGCGGACCGGCAGCTCGTCATCGAGGCCGTTCCGGAAGACTGGGACCTGAAGGTCACTTCCCTCCGGGGAATTGAAGAGCGGCTCGGCGAGGATGCCTACCTCGCCTCAAACACCTCCTCGCTGTCGGTCAACGGCCTTGCCCGTGAGCTGAAGCGCCCGCAGAACTTCCTGGGCCTGCACTTCTTCAACCCGGTGCCCGCGTCAACCCTGATCGAAGTGGTGCTGGGGACGGCGACATCTCCCGAGCTGGCGGCCGCAGCGAAGCGCTGGACCGAAGCGCTGGGCAAGACCGCCGTCGTCGTCAATGACGCCCCGGGGTTCGCGTCCTCGCGGCTGGGCGTGGCGATTGCGCTGGAGGCGATGCGCATGGTGGAGGAAGGTGTGGCCTCCGCGGAGGACATCGACGCCGCCATGGTGCTCGGCTACAAGCACCCCACCGGGCCGCTGAAGACCACAGACATCGTGGGTCTGGACGTGCGGCTGGGCATCGCCGAATACCTGCACTCGACGCTGGGGGAGCGGTTCGCGCCGCCGCAGATTTTGAAGGACAAGGTGGCCCGGGGCGAACTGGGCCGCAAGACCGGCAAGGGGTTCTTCGACTGGAGCTAAGGGCGCAGCGAAAACATGCCCTTGTCTGTCTCCGGATCGATGGGCAGCGAGGAATGCTCGTGGGCGATCTTCCAGACGCCGTTCTTCTTCGCCAGGTTCACGGTGATGCGGTTGGTCATGGCCCGCAGTCGCTCGCCGTCCGCCGAAACGCCGGCGAAGGTGACGGCCGCATGTCCGAAGGCGACGTCATCCCCGACGGCGGACTGCACGTCGTTGAACTCGACCTGCACACGCTCGTCGCCCAGCGAGCCGAACCAGCCTGCCGCCATCCCGCGCCACTGGTCGATGCCCTGGTATTGCCACTGCCCCCACGAATCAAAGACGTGGATGTCGTCGTCGTAGAGCGCGGTGAAGGCCTCGACATCCTTGGCATAGACAGCCGCGGCGTAGGCGTCCAAGGCGTGCGTTACCGGGGTGGGCTCGTTGGTCATGGCAGCTCCTCTAGGTCTGTCGGATGCGGGAATCCTACAGCCGGCTCCTCAAGGCGGACCGGGCTGCCGCCACTCACCAGGGGCGACCGGCCGGACGGGGTAGTGACTTGATAGGAACGTGCGGCTTGAAAGGTCCTGCATGACGGACGCCGACCCGGGCCACCATCCAGCGCCAAGTCTGCCGCCTCAGGCGGTGAGCGCATATCCTTCGCGGATCCAGGCCAGCACCTCGGCATCAATTTCTGAAGGGTCCTTCAGGATGACTTCGTTGTGCCACCGGTTGGCCGATACGCGCTCGGCGCGGTGCACACGATCGGATTCGAGCTGCCTCGCCAGGACGATGTTGACCAGAATGCCGCCCCGCCGGGGGTGGATGCCGAGAAAAGCACGCCCGTGTGTGACATGGAACGAGGACGCGTTCTCCTGTAGCTCACACCCATCCAAAGCAGAAATCTGATCGAGGAGGGCACCGTAAACACCAGACGAAATCGGGTCACCATCGATGCGTTCTCTTGCGGTACGAGCCATTCAGCCAGCATAAGGGTGAGGGTTGTCTCGCGCTGCTTGTGCCGCCAAACGATTTGAAGAATTGTCTATAGGAACATCATCGGGCGCCTCTAGGATGGTGCGGTGACCCCGATTCAACCCATCACCCTGACCGGCAAGGTCGTCGTCCTTGAGCCACTGGCGCACAGCCACCACGACGGACTGGTGGAAGCGGCCCGCGACGGCGAACTTTGGAAGCTCTGGTACACGAACGTCCCCGCCCCGGACCGGATGGCTGCAGAAATCGACCGCCGGCTGGCCCTCCAGGAATTGGGCTCCATGCTGCCCTTCGCCACGCGGCTGATAGACCCGACCACGGGCGGTCCGGGTCGGGTGATCGGCATGACCACTTACATGAACATCGACGCCGATACTCCCCGCGTTGAGATCGGCTCAACCTGGAATGCGGCCTCTTCGCACGGCAGCGGCAGCAACGCGGATTCCAAGCTGCTGCTCCTGCAACATGCCTTCGAAACGCTCGGCTGCCCCGCCGTCGAATTCCGCACACACTGGCTGAACCACCAGTCGCGGGAAGCGATCGCCCGGCTCGGAGCCAAGCAGGACGGTGTGCTCCGCAGCCACTCCCGGACCTCGGACGGCGTGCTCCGGGACACCGTGGTGTTCTCTATCCTGGAACACGAGTGGCCCATGGTCCGCAACGGCCTCGAGTACAGGCTGGCCAGGAAGCGGTAGGACGGCTGTGCTACGACTTTGAGTAGGCACCCTTAGCCAAGAGCGCCGCGTAGTATGCCTCGTAGCCCGAAGCATTCGGGTGGAAGTTGTCAGGAGCGAGCGGAGTCAGAGGGTCGTAGTTGATCCAAGCGGGGGTGCTGTTGGTGGCGTGTCCTGCGAAGGCGGTGGTTACGTCCACGTATTGCGTTTTAGTGTAGTCGGCTGCTGCGGCAATGGCGGTGTTGAGGCGATCGGTCAGCAGGTTGGCTGTGGCGGTAAAAGTATCGACAGGTTCGAACAAATGCGGGTAGCCCGTTAGGACAATTTTCGCGTTCGGTGCTGCGGCGTGGACGGCCTGCACGAGGCCAACCAGCCGGGCACTGACTGTCCCCAACATGTTCGAGGCAAATCCGAGGGCGGCCGCGCAGTTCGCACTTGATGGGGCTGGAAGGCAGGCGATCAGGACGGCAGTGCTGTTCAGGTCATTTGCGCCAGCCGTAATGGTCACAAGGGCCGTGTTTTTCTTGAGGCGTCCTAATTGCGTCGCGGCTACGTCTAACGTCGTTGCACCGCTGCACGCCGCATTGGTGACGAGGCGGACAGACTTCGCAACGTCGGCGTCCGCCGCGTAGCTGTTGTCGCTGCGAAAACACGAGTCAAGATAAGGCCCTGCCCCCTGCCCTGCGGCATAGGAGTCGCCAAGCGCCACATAGGCGATGGGCGGTGCCGCCTCCGCCGGTACTGCTGTGAAGCCCAGTGCCATCGCCATAGTGGCGAGCCCGGCCGCGAGAGCCGAGCGCCGCCGGATTGTCGTCCTCTTGCCCATTGGATGTCCCCTTTTCGTTGCAGATCCTGTGCCTTGAACTAATCGGTGGTGAAACGGCGTCGTTGCGGCACGCCATCAGACCCGGCATGGCCGGTGGAGGCAGCAGTGGCCGGGCGATGGCGCTCATCGCCTTAGAGTACGCCTGGTCGTGGGGCTATGGTCCTGTCGCGAGTACTCGATTTTGGCCGGCAGTGGCCGCGCCACTTGGATGCAGCCAGTGCAGCCGGCGCGGAAGATGTGGTTAGCTGTCTCCGTGAACGCGAGGGAACTGGCACCTGTGGGCTGGGACGGTGCCGTCAATGCTTGGCGCGTGGCCGGTTCGGTCTACCGGATGGGCCGCCGCGAGTGGGTCACGGCCGCCGGCTGGCAGGACGCACACAATGACGGCGTCCGCACCGTCATCGACCTCCGCAACCCCGCCGAACGGCAACCCCGGGACGCCGATCCCGACGTGGGCGGGGCGCTCGCCGCGTTCGACGTCATATTTGCCCCGACCGAGGACCCGGACAACCGCGAGTTCAAGGCTCTCTGCGTCCCCTACCTCAATGACCCCGCCTATTACGCCGCCAACGCCCGGCTGTTTCCGGACAAACTGGCCGCTGTGTTCAAGGCTGTGGCCGCATCCCCTGGCGGAGTCGTGATCCATTGCTCGGCAGGACGGGACCGCAGCGGCATGGTCGCAGCCATGCTTCAGGACCTCGCCGGCGCCCCTGACGGCGATATTGTCGCTGGCTACCAGGCGGCCATGCGCGGCATCAATGAGCGTCACCGCACACGGCTGACACCGCACCCCCACGAACGGTACCTGGACGAAGAAACCCTGGCGCCGCTCCTGCAAAGCCGCGGGGAAGGCGTCCTTGATTTCGTTCGGTCACTCAACACCCGGGAGTACCTCCTGCGGCATGGCGTTTCGGAGCCGGAGCTGGAAGCCATCCTGTCTGCCCTCGGCGCCAGGGTGGCCCTGTGACTTCCTCCGCATACGGCGCAGCAGGCCGGCGCGCACTGGCTCTGGCGGCGGCAGCAGCTGTCGCCCTCAGCGCCGCTCTCGGGTCCGTGCCGGCTTCCGCTGCCGAGGAAAGTCCGACGCCGGCAGTCACCGGCGGTGCCGCGTCGCCGTCGGTTGCCAGTAGACCGAGTGTCAGCAGCCCGAGTGTCAGTAAACCCAGTGTCGGCGCTACGGGTGTCAGCGCCTCCGGTATCAGCGACGAAGGCCTGGCGGAGGCAGTTGCGCGGGATCTCGGCATGACCCTGGCGGAGTTCAACGCTGCCGGTGCGCAGGGAAAACGCGCTGCCGATGCGCTGGCCACGCTCTGGAAGCTGCCCGGTTTCGTTGCGCTCAGCCTGCACGACGGCCATGTTCTGGTCGAAGGCACGGGCCCCGGGCTTCAAAAGAGCGTTGCGTCGCTCAACGCGGCCGGCCAGGCTGGCAGGAACGAATTCGTGCTCATCGCCCCGGGCGCAGCGTCCGCCGCTCGGGTCCCTGGGACGCCAGTGCAGACAACGCCAGCGCACGCAACGCCAGCCCCGGCGACACCAGCTGGGGCAACGCCAGCCCCGGAGACACCAGCAAAGGCTGCGCCAGCCCGAGCAACTCCGGCGCAGGGGCCTGCTCCGGAGAAGGATCTTCAGGCAACCAGCACCGAGCAGCTCTACCGGGCCTATTTGCACGACGTCGGCGCAGCAGGCCTGCAGGCTGTGGCCGCGGCCGGTGGCAAATTCATCATCCGCACGGGCGGCGTCAATTCCCCCGAGAAAGCGTCTCAAAGCGGACAACAGCCGGGGGGCGGCGTAATGCGGGGGGCCGCCGGCGAGACCGGCATGTCGCCGTCGGAATTCGTGGCACAGTACGCCAACGTGGTGCTGGAGAAGGGCGAGCCGATGGCCAGCGAAGAGGACTTCCTCGGCGGCCAAGGCTACCGAATCGACGGTGTGGTGGTCTGCTCTTCGGGGTTCAGCGCCTTTAGCCCTGGAGGAGAGCCGCTGGTGCTCACAGCTGGCCACTGCGCGGAGGACGGCACCGCCCGGCTTGCGGAGGTAACACTTCCGGCGGGCGAACCGGCCGGTGGCTCCGTCGCGGAGAGTGGGGTCACCGGGGAACTCGGGACCTTCGGATTCAGCCAGTTCGGCGGCCCGGGAAACGCCAGGATCAGCACCGACCCGGCTGGCGCCGTGGAACCGGGGTCCGACATCGCCGTCATTGAATCCATCCGTTCCGACCTCGACCTGCTGCCTGCCGCGACCACATGGGACGATCCCGCAGACCTCGGCGCCGGGGCCGTGCCGATTGTGGGCACCGCCGCCCCCTTCGTCGGACAGGCTGTCTGCCGCTCCGGCCGGACCGCGGGCTGGTCGTGCGGCACGGTGGACGAGGTGGGGATCTATGTCGTAGAGGGCGGCTCCGGCGAGCCGGACGACCTCCGATCCTTCCGTGGGTTCCTCTCCACATCCGTGCAATCAAGCGGAGGCGATTCCGGTGGTCCCTGGATCAGCGGAAACTATGCGGTGGGAACACACTCGGCCGGAAACTCAAGAACGTCGGCAGAAAACTTCGCTGTGGCTGCCACCCTGCAGGAATCGCTCAACGTGCTGCCGGGCGTCCAGCTGAGGCTGTTCCTCAACAAGCCGGCACTGGACGCACCCCTGCCGGCCGGGCCAATCGCCGCAGGGCAGCGCATCACGGGCAGGATCCCGGCAGCTCCGGCCGCCGCTGTACCGGCTGGCTCCAGTGTCCGAATTGTGCTGCCGGCCCACGAGCCGCTGGACGTCCCAGCAGACGCTGACGGCAACTGGTCGTTTACAGCGCCCGCCTCCGCTACGCAGTTTTCGGCGCAGACCATCAACGGCTTCAGCAGCTCCGGGACAAGCACCTTCAGTACGGTCGAGAAACCAGCCGCTTCAAACCCGGCCACGCCGTCCAAGCCTGCCGCGCCGGCACGCTCTGTCCGGGCCGCCGAACTGAAGCCGGCGCCCCAGCCATCCGTCGTGGCTGTGCTGCCTGACGGCATCACGTACATCCGGGATGCAACGGCGAGCACTACGGACAGGCTGGCCGACACCGGGGCGTCCGGCCTGCTTGCGGCAGGCGGCGTGGCAGGCGCTGCCCTGCTCCTCGGCGGATTGCTGCTTCTCGCAGTCCGGCGGCGCGGCAGGCGATAGGACTACTTCGCGGCCGTGCCGATCGTCGCTGCCTCGTCCAGTGTGTGAGGCTCGAAGTGTTCAACTATTTCGCGGATCGACTGGAGGCTTTCCGTGAATGCGGCCGATGCCCGCCACCGTTCAATCTGGTCCAGGGACTCCCACGGTCCCGTGCTGATGAATCGGTTGGGTACATCCCGGTCGTGCATCAGAATCCCCTTGGCTTCCGGGAAATCCGTCTGCGTTCGTGCGGCCATGTCCTGCCACGCCTTCACGAAATCGTCCTCATGGCCCGGTTTGATGAGCCAGATCCCCAAGGTATAAACCGACACGATCCACCACCTCCATGGCGCTAAGAGCAGTTACCTTGATTATCTTCCGGTGCTGCGGCAGGCGGAAGGGCTCACACCGGACCGGGGCACCTCCGGTGCCGGCTCCGACCTAGCAATTCGGCGAATCGTATTCGTAGGCGCCGGCGTCGGCCCTTCCGATTCCACCGCAGAGACCGCTCTGTGGCACCTGCACCCGGTCCAGGTCCAGCCCAAAAGGACTGCCGCCGACCCGGTCGACGGCCGGGCTGGCCGATGTCAGCCGGAGATCTTGGGGTGCGTTCGCGAAGAGGGCCGGGGCCGTCGTCGAAGTCTTGTCCAACACCACGTTGCTTGGCCCGTTGATGACGTTGGCCTGTTCGGTCCAGCCGGAGCCATCCAACCAAAGCGCGTTGCGGTTGGCCACCAGAATGTTGCCTCTGATGACCGTCGAGGACGGGCACGTGGCGTGGCACACTACTCCGCGGGAATGGCTGCCGTTCAGCCAGACCGTGTTGAATTCAAAGACAGTGTTGTTGGTCGGGCCGAAGGGTGATCCCGTTCCGCGGGCGATCAGGCCCGAGGCTTCGGCGCAGTCAGGGCCGCAGGAAGCGCGGACGAGGTTGTAACGGTAGGTGTTGCCGTCGGCAGTGCCCTTCGATCGTCCCAGTTCCGAGAACACATTGTTGTCGATCGCCTTGTTGTGGTGGATCAGGTTGCGGTTGCCGTTGTAGATCTCGAAGGCGCTACCGTCGCGGCCGAAGTCGGAGGAGGCGGCAGTGGAGCCGATCACGGTATTGCCGAAAAATTCGTTGTCGTCACCGTTGATGAGCACGCCGAAGGCGCCGGAATCGTCACTGCAGTCAACGGCCTGCGGCGTGCCGCACCGGGTTCCCGGGGTGTTGACGTTCATGACGTTGTTGTCGGCCAGGAAGTTGTTGGCATACATGCCGAAATCAGAGCCGGAACTCACCTTAATGCCAGCCGTGTTGTTGGAGGCTTCCGAACTTCTGACGATGTTGTTGTCGCCCGCGACGTTAAAGCCCGCGTAACCGCAGGATGTGGCGCGCAGCCCGTCTACTTCGATGAAGTTGCCGCTGAGCCGGAAACAGTTTCCCCCTTCGCCGCCGGTGACGGTCGGCAAACTCCCGCTTCCGTAGTTCTTCAGCGTGATGGCTGAGCCGGCAGTTCCGTTGCGGCTCACCTCCACGATGCCGATCCACACATCACCGCGGCGGAAGCTCACTGTGTCGCCGGGCTTGAGGTCGGCTTCGTTTACCTTGGACAACGATTGCCAGGGCGATCCACTCGATGTTCCCGGGTTGGTGTCGCTGCCGGCAGCACTGACGTAGTAATTGGTGGTCGCCGGCGCCAAGGCGGAAGTAGTCACACCCGCCAGCAAGCCGCCTGCCAGAACGGCAACTGCCAGGATTGCGGCCCTTGTGGATTTCTTGCTCATGCATCCGCCTGCGGTGGTGCGGAAACTACGGAACTCGGCTTAGCGCCGACGTCGGCCGCCGCCGGAAAGGGAACCGGACGGAGGCACCATTTTTAGACAGAACCACCTTTGGGTGGATGGCTGCCGCATGCCACTCATCCAGAGGAGCCAGCGTATAAAGCGTCCATGGCAAAGTCAACGCTTTCTCCTCCGCCACCCATGACCGCCAGACCGCCCCGAGCCAAATGTTGGCCGGGCGTTCAACGTAGTGCGCCGGGCCGCACACGGACCGGAGCAAGCATGTGCACCAGCATCACTGCGGTGATTGAGCCGGCGGCCATGATCGAAGCCAGCACCACAATCTGGAAACGCCCTGCCTCCAACGGTGAAAGCCCGCCGAAGATGGCTCCCACGAAGGCCCCGGGCAGTGTGACCAGGCCGGTTGTCTTCGTCTGGTCGATCGACGGTATGAGGGCCGAGGACGCCGCCCCGCGCGCCATGTCCCGGGTCGCCTGCCGGGGAGTGGCACCCAGCGCCAGCCAGGCTTCGACGAGGTCCCACTTGTCAATGACAGCCTCGTTGAACCGTCGGCCGGCCAATGCCGCAATCGTCATGGAGTTTCCGATGACGATGCCGCCGATTGCCAGGGCGTAGCGCCCTGTGAAACCGATGGATCCCGTGGCGAAGACGATGGCAAGCGCAACAATGATGCCGGCGGCCATCGACGAGCCAACCATTGCCAAGTGGGTCCAGCTCCAGCCGAGGCGGCGCGTGGCAGTCATGGC
Organism: Arthrobacter sp. 05T444; assembly: GCF_056395905.1. Lineage (NCBI taxonomy): Bacteria > Bacillati > Actinomycetota > Actinomycetes > Micrococcales > Micrococcaceae > Arthrobacter > Arthrobacter sp. 05T444. Next base: position 6,526 of record NZ_JBFTKK010000028.1, on the reverse strand, counting down.
AGCGACAACGAACATGACGCCCAGCGCCACGGCAACCCAGGTGCCGCTGGCAATGACGGCTCCCAGGATCAGGCTGACCGCTGCCAGTTGCGCGGCTCCGCGAAGGATGGCGAGCGCGGGGGCGAAGCCGTGCGGCACCTTAAAGGCTTTGAGAACCCCGGCTGTCAACACCATGAGGAGCCCGACTGCCGCCAGGGTCGGAGTCAGGTTGGCAAGCTCAGTCACCTGATCAGCCTAGCGGCGGACGAATCACGGTCACATGGCGGCTACGACTTCCGGGCCAGCAGCAGGTTGGTGATCCGGAGCGTGCAGAGCCGCTGGCCGGCCTCGTTGGTAATCAGCACCTCATGGGTGGTGAGCGTCCCGCCCAGGTGGATCGGCGTCGCCGTGATGGTGATGAGGCCGCTGCGGGCTGACTTGTGGTGCGTGGCGGAGACGTCAACACCCACCGCCGTCTTGCCCAGCGTGCTGGCGTGGATCACCGCTGCCCAGGACCCCACGGCCTCGCCGACAGCCAGGGATGCGCCGCCGTGCAGTAGGCCGAACGACTGGCGGTTCCCCTCCACGGGCATCGTGGCTACCACGCGTTCCACGGATTCCTCGATGATTTTCACGCCCATCTTCTCGTCGAGTTCACCCAGGGTGATCTTCCACGTCTCGGCGGTCTGCACGTCTGCGTCGCGGTGCTCGGGCGTCATTTGCTCTCCTCAGAACGGTGGCCGGGTCCTGCCGGGGCCCGGCTCGGCTGCAGCGCTTCTTAGTGTGCAGCGGGGCACATTCATGTACTGTAGACATATTACCGAACGGACGGTCAGTAATGCGCTGGCCGGATTGCCGGATTGCCCGGATTTGTTTGTTCCGCGTTGGAAGGACCCGTCAACGATGACCACAACCGCTACCGCTCCTGAGGCCACCCTGGACACAGTAGAGACCGTCCCCAGTTTTGTGCAGGACTCCTGGTGGACTCCCGACGCCGGTTCGGCAGCTTCCGCTGTCCCCGTGCGTGACGCCAGCACCGGGGAAATCCTAGCGAAGGTGAGCACGGACGGACTGGACTTGGCCTCCGTCGTGGATTACGGACGCACCACCGGCCAGACGGAACTCGGCAAGCTGACCTTCCACCAGCGGGCTCTCAAGCTCAAGGAGCTCGCGCAGTACCTGAATGCCCGCCGCGAGCACTTCTACACGTTCTCCGCGCAGACCGGCGCTACCAAGATCGACTCGATGATCGACATCGACGGCGGAATCGGCGTGCTGTTCACCTTCGGCTCCAAGGGCCGGCGCGAACTCCCCAACTCGCAGGTTGTGGTGGACGGACCCATGGAGGTGCTGTCCAAGGACGGCTCGTTCGCGGGGGAGCACATCTACACGCGGATTCCGGGCGTCGCCGTCCAGATCAACGCTTTCAACTTCCCTGTGTGGGGCATGCTGGAAAAGCTCGCCCCCGCGTTCATCGCCGGCGTACCCACCATCGTCAAGCCCGCCACCCCCACCGGCTACGTCGCCGCGGCCGTGGTGAAGGCGATCATCGAATCCAACATCCTGCCCAAGGGCTCGCTGCAGCTCATCTCAGGCTCGGTCCGCGGACTGCTGGACGTGTTGGACTACCGCGACCTCGTGGCCTTCACCGGCTCCGCATCCACCGCTCAGTCCCTGAAGTCACACCGGAACGTGGTCGAGGGCGGTGTCCGCTTCACCTCCGAGACCGACTCCCTCAACGCTGCCATCCTCGGCACCGACGCCGTCGAAGGAACCCCGGAGTTCGACGCCTTCGTCAAGTCCGTCGTCACCGAAATGACCGTCAAGGCCGGCCAGAAGTGCACCTCGATCCGCCGCGCCATCGTCCCGCAGGAGCTGGTGCCCGCCGTCATTTCCGCCATCGGCGCCCGTGTCGATCAGCGCGTCGTGCTCGGGGACCCGCGCGCCGAAGGTGTCACGATGGGCGCGCTCGCCTCGCTGGAGCAGCTCGGGGACGTCCGCGCCGCTGTGCAGTCCATGCTTGACGCCGGCGGTGAGCTTGCGTACGGAACTCTCGATTCGCCGTCGGTCACCAGCGCTGATGGTGCCACGGGCGTCGTCGACAGCGGTGCCTTCATGTCCCCGGTGGTGCTCAGCTGGGCCGATGCCGAGGCGGAACAGGTCCACTCGCTGGAGGCGTTCGGCCCGGTTGCGTCTGTGATCGGGTACAAGGACCTTCCCGACGCCGTCCGGCTCGCCGCCCGCGGCGGCGGCTCCCTCGTCGCCTCGGTCTGCACCAATGATCCGGCTGTGGCCCGGGAACTGGTCACTGGCATCGCGGCCCACCACGGCCGTGTGCTGATGCTGAACCGTGAGGACGCGCGCAGCTCCACGGGTCACGGCTCTCCCGTGCCGCATCTGGTGCACGGCGGGCCGGGCCGCGCCGGCGGTGGCGAGGAACTGGGCGGCATCCGCTCCGTGATGCACCACATGCAGCGCACCGCCATCCAAGGCTCGCCCAACATGCTGACCGCCGTGACGGGCGTCTGGCACACCGGAGCGGACCGCAACTTCACCGTTGAAACGGAGGGCACGCACCCTTTCCGCAAGTCGCTTGAAACCCTGCGGATCGGCGACGCCGTCCGCTCCGGGCTGCGCCAGGTTTCGCTGGAGGACATCACGGCCTTCGCGAATTCCACGGGCGATACTTTCTACGCCCACACCAACCAGGGGGCCGCGGAAGCCAACCCGTTCTTCCCGGGCATCGTGGCGCACGGCTACCTGCTGCTGAGCTGGGCCGCGGGGCTGTTCGTGGAGCCCGCGCCGGGCCCGGTGCTGGCCAACTACGGCTTGGAGAACCTGCGCTTCATCACGCCCGTGGCCGCCGGGGACTCCATCCGCGTCACACTCACGGCCAAGAAGATCACGCCTCGCGAGACCGACGAATACGGCGAGGTGGCCTGGGACGCCGTCCTGACCAACCAGAACGACGAAATCGTGGCCACCTACGACGTCCTCACCCTCGTGGAGAAGTAGGCCGGTGGAGAAGTAGCGCCGGCTTTTCCCGGACGCTCTCTCACGTCGTGTCGGTTTTTCCCGGACGCTCTCTCACCCAAGTGAGAGAGCGTGGGCGTTGGGCTGCGGGAAGTGAGAGAGCGTCCGGTTTGGGCTGCGGGAAGTGAGAGAGCGTTTAGGCCGTCTGGAGCGGTTCCCGCCGGGTTTTCGTGAGATCTTTCGCGGGCAGCCGGGCGTAAAATGTCCTCCGTAGGAGGTGGCGAAATGACCCTAGTACTAAACACAGCCACAACCGTCCTGCCCGTCGATGACAGAGAGCGCGCCCGTCGTTTCTACGCGGAAACACTCGGACTCCCTCATCGCGGCTTGGCAGATGACGGAAGCGAATTGTTCGGCAGCGAAGGCGGCCCGATGCTGCAGCTGATGGAGGTCAGAGACGGCAAACACTCTGATCACACCACCTTGAGTTTCGAGGTTAGTGACATTGAACGGACCGTCCAGGACATGGAGTCCAAGGGCGTTCGGTTCCAGGACTATGACCTCCCGGATCTCAAGACCGAGAACCATATCTGTTCAACAGACGCCGAGAAGTGCGCCTGGTTCATGGACACCGAAAACAACATCCTCTGCGTTCACGAGAGGCTCGGCACCCAGGCTGAATACCAGCTCTGACCGTTCCCCCGCACCGTTCGCAGCTTTTCCGAACCCTTCCTCACCCAGTGAGGGAGGGTTCGGTTTTTGGGCGCAGGATGCGAGGGAGGGTTCGGTTTTTGGGCGCAGGAAGTGAGAGAGGGTTGGGGTTCAGGACCAGGGCGTGACGGGGTGCTCCTGCAGTTCGCCATCGACGGCAACATCCACGCGCTCGTTGAAGAAGCAGACCAGTCCGTGGATCTGGCTGGCGTCGATAAACCGTGAATCGTAGGCCCAGGCCACGTTCCGGCCGCGGTCCGACTCCGGGAAGCTCCAGTACTTCGCCTCACCCTTGTACGGGCAGACAGTCCTGTGCGAGCTAGCATCCAGCAGGTCCAGCCGGACGTCCGCTGGCGGGAGGTAGTAGCGGACCGGCAGCATGGTTTCATACAGCAGTTGGGCGCCGACCGTGTCGGCGAGTTTCACGCCGTCGAGCGATATTTCCACGCGCCGGAGCGTGGCCCGTATATCCACCCGGTGGAAGGGGTCGCGCGGGTGGCCGATAATTTCCTCTTGGTCCTCCAGCCAGTGGAATGCCGCAAAATCCAGCACCACGTAGCCGTCCAGGTCGGGATCGGACGGGCGGAAAGCGGCGCGGGGGAGTATGTACGCCGATGCCATGACGTCCAGCTCCTCACCCGGGGTGGTGTGCCGCCGGAACCCTGTCCGCGGATCCAGCCCTGTCTGCCCGCTGGATGACCAGGCAAACGGGTGTTCCTCGACGGTGCCGTCCTCCGATTCGGGGCGCCGGAGCCTGGCCAGGAGGTCCTTCTCCGGAACGGCATACACCGGGGTGACGCGCTTCGGCTCCCACACCAGGAGCGCGTCCTGGGTGTCGACGACGGGACTTCCGTCAATGCCCGCGCGGACCCTCTTGGTGGTGGGCTGGTAGCGCAACTCGGGAAAGACGGCGAAGAGGACTTCGGATACCTTGGTGGCCATGCCTTTAGCGTGGGCGCGGCGGCGAGCCGGCGTCAACGGCTATTTCGTTGCCCGGCGTCAGGCCTTGGCGTGGAGGCCGTCGAACACCATGGTGATGACGTCGTCGGCGAGCTTTTCCGGCGAAAGCGAGCCGCCCGGCTTGTACCATTCCACGATCGAGTTAATAGTGCCGAACAGCAGCCGGGTCACGGTGCGGGGATCGATGTCCTGGCGCAGCGATCCCTCGTCCCGGGCCGCGGAAATCAAGCCAGCCACTTTGTGGTCAAAGGCCCGCCGGCGTTCCATTGCGTTCCGCTCGATGTCCGTGTTGCCGCGCAGCCGGAGCAGCAGCGTGACGAACGGCAGGCGGTCCACCAGGACGGCAATGGTCTGGCGCAGCACGAACTCCAGGCGCGCATCGGCGGCGCCCGAAGTGGCCCCCGGTTCGTCCAGGATGGCCTCGAGGCCGCCGAGGGCGTGGTCCAGGGCGAGCTTCAGGAGATCGCCCTTGGATGGCACGTGGTGGTAGATTGCGGACTTTGAGATGCCCAGGTTCTCGGCGAGGATGCCCATGGACGTGGCATCGTAGCCGTGACGGTTGAAGACGTCGACGGCGATCAGCAGCACTGATTGCTGGTCGTATCCGGGGCGGCCGCGCTTTGTGGGTGCTGCTGTACTGGGCATACCGGCTATTTTCTCATGAACGTTCGGTAATCCAAGCACGGGCGAAAACAAAATGCGCTGGACAACCCGCATGTTCGCGCGGGTCCCGAGTTCGGCCGATCGGCAGACCGCCAGATCGGAGGGTCTGCACCAAAAGAGCACCAGCTTTTCGCAAGGTTGCAAACCCACAGTTGTCGCCAGGGGAATCGCCGCAGAAAAGCTGATCCACAGAGGACAAGGAGGTCCTCGTGGTCAAGATTCGGTCTCGTAACCACACATGACGACCGGGGCGGCTGAGTTGGGTTGCGCCCCCACGCCAAGGAGGCGCAGACCATGTCTGAAGAATCTGCAAACACCCGCGGGCTCGCACGCCGCGCACTTCTCCGCTTAGGTGCCGCCGGAGGAGCCGGAGCGGCACTCGTGGCCGCACAGGCCTGGGCCAGTCCGCTGCTGGCCCGGAGGGGGCTGCTTTCGGCTGACGGCGCCTTCGCCGCCACGTCCACAGCGCTTGGTGACGTAATTTTCTACATCGAAAAGTTCCCCACGAGCCCGCTGATCATCTCCCCGTTCAGCGACCCGCTGCCGATCCCGAAGGCGCTGGCCCCGGTCCCGAAATCGGTGTTCAGCGCCTGGCGGAATCCGCCGGGACCGGGACCGGGCCAGCAGAACTCCTTGGGCAATGAGCAGCACCAGGTCTGGCCGAGCCAATTCGGCGAGCCAGACCCCATCGTCTACAAGATCGACGTGCTGTTGCGGCAGCACGCGTTCACCACCTCCCAAGTCCTGCCGATTGACTCGGACGGCCGCCCGACAGTCTCGTTCGATTCATCCCGCAGGACCTTCCCCGCGGGCACGAAACGGACTTTGCCGCAAAGCACGATCTATGGCTTCAACGGGACCTTCCCCGGGCCCATGATCAACGCCGAATACGGCAGGCCGGTCCTGGTCCGCTTCGAGAACCACTTGGATGAGAACCCGCTGAACCTAGACCGCCAGGACTTCGGTTCCCCGGACTTGTCCTTCCTGACCCACCTGCACAACGGCCACACGGCACCGGAAAGCGACGGCAACCCGCACTACTCGATGGTGTCCGGGCCGAGGCACCCAGGCTTCAGGCCGCAGATGTTCGTCGACAACCTGTATCTGAACTGGCCCGCCGGTGGAGATGACCGCGAGAAGCAGAGTTTCTTCTGGTTCCACGACCACCGCATGGACCACACAGGTTCAAATGTTTACAAGGGCATGGTGGGGCTGTACCCGATCTATGACCCGAAGAACG
>NZ_JBFTKK010000027.1:0-51780 GCF_056395905.1 Arthrobacter sp. 05T444 | reverse complement strand
CATGTTCGTGGACAGCGGCTGGCCGGTGATGGGGAAGTTCTCCACGGCCCGGAGCGTGTGCACACCCCAGTACGCGGCGGCCGGAACGTCCCGGTCGCCCAGGAGATCATGCTCGGAACGGACGTCCGGAGCGGTATTGGTGATGGTCACTTGCAATCCTTAGAAGGCGTCGTTGGCTGGGGAAATTGCGGGAGCTGTGGAGTGAAAATCGGCGGCCTGAAGCAGACCCACGGGCCGGCCGCCGCCCAGCACTGCGCTGGTCGCGATGCCCGCCAGCGGTGACGTGTCGACGTCGAGCGCTTCCAGTGCGCGGACGGTGACAGGCATGCGGGCGCGGTCGCCGCCGTCGGAAATCTTGACTGCAATGCCGCGGCCGTCCGGCAGTCCCACGAGCTGGACGCCCTCAAAACCGTCCTTGGCCAGGAGCCCCGGCACGAGGCGCATGAGCTCGGTGACGTCCCGGCCTTCGCCTGCCACCATCTCCGGGTAGTGCCGCATGGCATGCGCGACGGCGGCTTCCGGGCTCTCGGGGGCGGACGCACCGTCCGGCAGTTCTGCGGACGCGAGACGGCCGAAGGCGCGCGCCATGCCGGCGAGGGTCAGGGCGAACAGCGGCGTGCCGCAGCCGTCCGTGCTGATCCCGGACGGTTCTTCGCCGGTCAGCTCCGTCACGGTTTCCGCCACGATCTTCTGCAGCGGGTGCCCGGGGTCGAGGTAACCCTCCACCGGCCAGCCGTTGATGACGCACGTGGCCGCCATGGCGGCGTGCTTGCCCGAGCAGTTCTGGGCGATCTGGGTGGCCTGGCCGCCCTCGCGGAGCCACTCCTCGCGTTCGCCCACGCCGTACGGGAGGTCGGTGGTGTTTTCCAGCGCGGCGGCCGTGAGCCCGTGGAGCTGCAGGATCCGGCTGGTGCCGTCGCGGTGCCTGGCGCCGCCGGAGTGGCTTGCGGCGGCAAGGGCCAGAAGATCGCCGGGGAGATCAAGCCCGGCGCGGACCATGGCCACTGCCTGCAGCGGCTTGAGCGAGGACCGCGGGTAGAAAGCCGCCAGCGGGTCACCGGCGGAAAGAAGGGTCCTGCCGCCAGGCGCGGTGGCGATGAGCGAGCCGTAATGGATGCTTTCGACAAGTCCGTCGCGGGTCTGGAAGGCCAGCGGTTCGTGCCGGGGCAGCCTTTTAGACGCATGGGGCGCGGTTGCCCAGGGGGCAGCTGCGGCGGGCGCGGGAATCTGGGGGCTTGCCGGCATGGCAGGGGAGGGCATGGAGTCCTTGGGCTGTTGGATTGTTGCTGGCGGTTACTGGTTGAGGATGGAGTCGAGGGCCTCGCCGACGGCGCGGAGGTGCTCGCTCATGGCGGCGCTGGCGTCTGAGGCGGAGCCGGCTTCGATGGCGTCGAGGATGCGCTGGTGCTCTTCGTTGGAGGCGTGCTGGCGGTCGGTCACCAGGTTCAGGGTTTCGGACTGGTGGGCCAGGGCATCGCGGATGTCGGCCACCACGCTTTCGAAGACCTTGTTGCCGCTGGCTCGGGCGATGGCGGCGTGGTAGCCGGAATCGAGCGCCACCCAGGCTTCGGGATCGGTCTCCACGGCCATGGAGGTGACCATGGCGCGGAGGATGTCGAGGTCTTCGGCTGTCCTCCGTTCGGCGGCGAGGCCCGCGGCGGGGACTTCGATATGCGGCCGGGCCTCGGTGAGGTCGCGGGCGGAGAACTGGCCGAGGACGAGGTCGTTGGCTACGTGGTCGGCCACGACAAACGTGCCCCGGCCTGTGCGCGTCATGGTCAGGCCGAGGGCGGTGCAGGAGCGGAGGGCCTCACGGATCACCGATCGGCTCACGCCGTACTGCTGGGCCAGGGCCGCCTCGGAGTTGAGCTTGGCGCCCACGCCCACCCTGCCGCCCTCGATGTCGCCGCGGATGGCGTTGAAGACAGCCTCGGCGGCGCTGAGGCGGGCAAGGGGGGAGGTGTTTCCTCCGCTTTGCTGTCCGGCTGTCCGGCTGTCTGACAGGTTCACGCTTAAAAATATGGCACGGGTCACACCGGACTGTCAACTGTGAATTGGGCGGCTGCCGCCGGCCGCCTGGATTACGAAGCCGGAAGCTCGAGGCTCAGCACCGTTCCGCTGGGGCCGGTTTCCTTCACGGTCACGTCGCCGCCGTGGCGCATGGCCGCGTCCTTGACCAGTGCCAGCCCGATTCCGTAGCTATGCCGCGCCGCCTCATGGTCTGCCGGCCTCCCGCGCGCAAACCGTTCGAACACTCGGTCCGGTTCGATGTCCGTGATGCCCGGGCCGGTGTCCCGGACGCTGATCCTGATCATGCGGCCGGTGGCAGTCACGACCACGCTGATACGGCCCGAATCGGGGGTGTGGGAAATGGCGTTCTCCACCAGTGCGGTGACCATCCTCCGCAGCAAATGCGGCGGAATGCGCACGCCTGCCGGGCCGGCTGCTGAGCAGGCCAGCTCAATGCCCGCGGCGCCGGCGAGGAGCTGGAGGTCGTCCGTCACTGCCGCAACGACCGTGGCCGCGTCCACGGGCTCGGTGGCCTCGATGGAGGCGGGCGCGGACAACAGCAGCAGGTCGTCCACCAGTTCGGCGAGACCGGCGCTGTCCTCGCGGAGTCGGGCAAGCGTGGTCGCCGCGGGGCTGTCCGGACCGGCCTTGCGCTGGGCAAGCTGCAGCCGTGCGTCCAGGATGGCCAGCGGCGTGCGCAGTTCGTGGCTTGCATCCTGGACGAAGCGCCGTTGCACCGCAAGGGCTTCGCCGAGCGGCCTCACGGCGCTCCTCGCGCTGACCAGTCCGGCGGCTGCCGCAAGCACCACGCCCAGGACGCCGCCAAAGATCAGCGCCAGCAGTCCGTCGGCTTCGTCGATGTAGATCCTGCCGGCGCCGGCAGGGTGTTGGGCGAGCTCGGCCGGCTGTGACCGGTAGACCGCGAACAGCACGAGCGCCAGGATGACGACGGCGACGCACGCCGCGCACACGAGCGCGATCTGCGTGCTGACCTTGCGGGCAGCCGTGCGCAGGATAAGCCGGTCGGCATCGGACGGGTTCATGACGGCTCTCCCAGCTGGTAGCCCGTGCCGTGGACCGTGCGGACGATGTCCCGGCCTGCCTTCCGGCGGAGGTAATGGACGTAAGTGTCGACGGCGCCGGGCTGGTCACCTTCCGTGAACACCTTGCCGAGGAGCTCGGTGCGGGAGAAGACCCGCTCCGGTTCGGTGGCCAGCACTTCGAGCAGCGACCCCTCCCTGGGGGAAAGGGACACGCGGTCGCCGTAAGGCGAGAGCAGGAGCCGGGCATCGGCGTCGTACGTCCAGTCGCCGAGCGGCAGGGACCGCAGCGGAGCCTCGTAGGTGCGGGTCAGGGCGCGGAGGCGGGCGGCGAGCTCTGCGGCGTCGAACGGCTTGACCAGGTAGTCATTGGCCCCGGCGTCCAGCCCGTCCACCTTGTCCTGCACGGTGCCCAGGGCGGTGAGGATCAGCACCGGAGTGCTGACGCCCTTGCCGCGCAGCGCTGCGACGAGCGCGGCGCCGTCGAGCAGCGGGAGTCCGCGGTCCACCACCAGGGCGTCCCACTCCTGCGTCAGGCCGAGGTGCAGGCCCTCCTGCCCGTCCCGTGCGAGGGTCACGTTGAAATCGTCACCGATGAGCTCGGCGATGAGGGGGCCGAGCTGCCGGTCATCCTCGACCAGCAGCACGCGCTTCTTTCGGTTGGCGTCCATTACGCACCATTCTGCCAACACGGGGGATTGTGCCAACAGGATGCGGCGGCCCGCGCGGAGGCGGTGCTCACGCGCTCGCTGCGGGAACGGGGCCCAGCCGGGCCAGGAGGGGTATGCGGGACAGGACCGCCAGCCCGTAAGTGTTCCACAGCCCCGTGATAAACGACGCCCCGGTCAGGGCTGACAGGAACGACGCCGCCACGTCAGTTGGGTAGTGGACGCCCAGATAGATGCGGGACAGGGCCACCGCGACGGCCACGAGGGCTCCGCCGACCAGGGCTGGCCACTGCCAGCGGGTGCCGCGGGCCAGGAGGAACACGGCGATCGCGAGGGCCGCGGCCAAGGCGGTGTGCCCGCTGGGGAAGCTGTCGGTGCCGGGCTCGGGCGTCAGGGGATCGAAGAGGGCGGCGGAATCCGGCCGATGCCGGGCGACAACCAGCTTGAACAGTTCGCTGCTGACCCACGCGGCGGACGCCACCAGCCCGGTGGCCACCGCGTTCACCGGGCTCCGGCGGGCGAAGAGCAGGAACAGGCACAGCGCGGCGATCATCAGCACGCCGCCGACCGGGCTGAACACGACGTTGAAGAACAGGGCGATCGCGGTCAGCGGGGGCGAGTGGCCGTGGCTGAGTTCGGCATCCACGGACAGGTCGGCAGCGGTAAGGGCGGGGACGGAGCCGAGTGTCAGCCCTGCGGCCACGATCAGGGCAGCAAAGACCAGCGGCAGCACGATCCAGTGGCGGAGCTGTGGCAGCGTTGCCATGCGGGTGCGGTCCGGCGTACTGTCTGTTGCCGGCTCTGTCCTGGTCACAGGCTGTCCCTTTCGTTTTCGGCATGCGTGGTGCTGTGCCTGATTCAAGTGTGGGAGCGGGCTGCCAAGAAATCTCTAAGAAATAGAATGGGTCCGAATTCTGTGTGGATTCCCCTTCGGCACGTTCGTGCCGAAATACCGTTGCCCGAGCCCCAAAAAGCGTTTTACACTGAATCTGAGCAAATTTCGGCACGTTCGTTCCTATTAAGAGGGTATTTGTGGCCACATCCTTCCCCGATCACCTTGCCGGTGAAGTCCGCGCGCGCAGGGCCGTCCTGCGGCTCAGCCAGCAGGACCTTGCGGACATGGCGGGAGTCTCCGAGCGGTTTGTCCGGTTCGTCGAGCAGGGCAAGCCGAGCGTCCAGCTGGACTCGCTGATGGCCGTCCTGGAGACACTGGGCCTGGAGCTTCGGCTCGCCACACGGTCGAGGGAGGCGGCACGCGCCCTCGCGAGCCAGCCGGCGTCGGACGGCGCCTCTGGAGCAGCTGAACCTGAAAGCAGCGCCCGGCCATGAGGCACCGCGTGGCGGACATCTACAAGCGGGGCATCCTGGCCGCGCGCCTGGAACGGCACGAGGGCGGCACAAGGTTCGCCTATCTGCCGGCGTACCTGCAGGCGGGCGGTCCCGCCGTCGCCAGTTCCCTGCCGCTCTCCGCGGAGCCGGTGCTGTCCGCGGCAGGCGCCGCCCCGCCCTATTTCACCGGGCTGCTGCCGGAGGGGCGCCGGCTCAACGCGCTGCGCCGGTCCATCAAGACCAGCGCGGACGATGACCTGTCGCTGCTCATCGCCGCGGGCGGTAACCCGGTGGGCGACGTGCAGATCGTGGGGCACGGGGAGACTCTGGACCCCGAGGAACATGCCGTCGAGGTGGACCCGCGGAAGCCGGTGGACTTCGACGAGCTGCTCGGCGATTCCGGGCTGATCGATCCCGTGGCGCTCGCGGGCGTGCAGGACAAACTGTCTGCCGGGATGATTTCGATGCCCGTGGCCAGCGCCGGCCGGCGGTTCATCCTCAAGCTCAATGCGCCCGAGTTCCCGCACGTGGTGGAGAACGAGTTCATCATGTTCCGCTACGCGGCCAAGCTGCGGATTCCGTTGAGCCGCGTGCAGCTGATGCGCGATGTCGCAGGCCGCCCGGGCCTGCTTGTGGAGCGATTCGACCGGGTGCCGCTGGCGGAACGGCCCGGAGCGGCAGGTGCATCGGACGCGGTGCAGCGCCTCGCCGTCGAGGACGGTGCCCAGGTGCTCAAGCTGTACCCGGCGGACAAGTACAACGTGGGGTTCGGGACGGTCTGCCATGCCTTGGCGGAATACTGCGCGGCGCCGCTGCCGGCGCTGCGGAACCTGGCTATCCAGGTCGCGTTTGCGTGGCTGAGCGGCAACGGCGACCTGCACGCCAAGAATGTGTCCATGGTGCAGCAGCCGTCAGGGGAGTGGTCCGTCGCGCCGGTGTACGACATCCCCTCCACCGTCGTCTACGGCGACAAGACACTCGCCCTGACGCTCGCCGGCAAGCGCAGCGGCATCTCCCGGAAGCATTTCCTAAGCTGGGCCGCGGCCCTGGGGCTGACGGAGCGTGCGTCGGTCCAGGTGGTGGACCTGACGCTGAAAGCAGCGGGCCCGCTGCTCGCAGACCTGGAGGCGGGCACTGCGTTCGCGACAACGCACGACGGCGGCGGCTCGCCTTTTCCGGACATGGTCACCCGGGCGTGGGTGAAGGAGCTGAAGCACCGGCGGAGGCTGCTGGAAGGGTGAGCCGGCGCCGGAGGATATGTTCCGTGAACCCTTTCCCGGGCAGCGGGCAATACAGAGTGTGAGTACAGACAGCGACATCATCAGGCGGTCCCGCGACAGCCCCGCAGCGTTTGGGGAGCTGTACGACAGACACGCCTCAGTCATCTACCGGTACGCGGCCAGGCGGGCGGGGGACTTCGCGGCCGACGACGTCACGTCCGAGACCTTCCTGGTCGCCTTCGAGCGGCTGGACACCTTCGACCACGGGCGGGACGACGCCAGGCCCTGGCTGTTCGGCATCGCCACCAATCTGCTGCGGCGGCACCACCGGGCCGAGGCGCGCACCCTGAAGACCCTGGCCAGGTCCGCTCCCCGGGAGGGAGTGGATGACAGTTCGGACCGGATCGCGGCGCAGGTTGACGCCACCGTAGCGACGGCCCGGATCGCCGGCACGCTGAAATCCATGGCAGCCATAGACCGGGAAACCCTGCTGCTCTACGCCTGGGCCGACCTGACATACGAAGGAATCTCCCAGGCGATGGACGTGCCGGTGGGCACCGTGAGGTCCCGTCTGAACCGCGCCCGCAAAACACTGCGGGACACGCTGGGCCTGGAACGACTTGAAGATACGGAGAACGATCATGGACGATTTGCAGCTGCTCCGCGCAATGCGTAGCGATGTTGGCTCGGCACCCCAGGCCACACTTGCCCGGGGCCGGAATACCCTCATGGCCAAAATCGGAGCGCCGGATGCCCGGGCCACCACCAGCGGGGTGAGGCCGCGGAGGATTGTCCGCCGGGCGGTCTTGGCCTCCGCGGCCGCCGCGCTGCTCGTCGGGGCCATGGTCGCCGCCGACGTCATCATTCCCGGGGCGCACAAAGGCGCCACCGCCGAGGCCGCCGAAGTCCTCAGCAGGGCTGCCACGGCCACGATCAAGACCTCCGACCCGGTGGTGAAACCGGGGCAGTACCTGAAGATCGATACCAACGCCGTTTACGGCACAACCCAAGCGTTTGCAGACGGGAGCCAGTTGTCCTGGCTGGAAAGGACAGGAGGCCAGGTTTACGTCCCAGCGGACCGCACCGGCGTATGGGTGTGGACCCGGGAAGACCGGGTCCCGGGGACTTTCTTCAGCGACGCAGCCAAGAAGGCGGCGGCCAAGATGCAGGAATCAGTTTCCGGCTCCAAGGGGGCCGGGGCCGAAACCCTGCGCGCCCCGGGCGGTGCTTTCTACGGCGGAGAACAGACAGTGATCAACGGCATGCGGCTGGATGAAGCCGCCAAGCTTCCCCGCGATCCCAAAGCGCTCCTGGACCTGATCTACTCCCGCACCAAGGGCGCAGGGGTTTCACCGGAAGCCGAGGCATTGGTGACCATTGCGGATACCCTGCGTACGGGCATCATTCCTGCGGACCTGCGGGCGTCTCTCTACAAGGCTGCGGCTCTCGTCCCCGGCGTCACGATGGTGGACCGCCAAGCCACCCTCGACGGAAAAACCGGCGTCGCCATTGGCATTGTAGGACCGGACGGCAGAAGCAGGCGAGACATCATCATCGATCCGGCCACCGGTCTAATGATCGGAGAACGGGACGTCCTGCTCAAGGCCACCCCAGACTTTCCTGCCGGGACCGCCACGTCGTGGACGTCCGTTCGGACCACAGTGGTCAACGCGGCACCTTAAACGCCTACGGCCGTAGACTCCTACGACGGGAAAATGGGCGCTGGGATATCCCTCCCGGCGCCCATTGGCCTGTAATTTGTCGGATGTGGCGGAACTACAGGTGCTGGATGCCCGCCCGCTGCATGGCGTCCTTGTAGATGTCCACGCTCTTGGTGAGGAGCTCCTCCTGCTTGGCCTCGGAAACAGCAAAGGCCCGCCCGCCGAGCGCGCTGGCCTTGTAGATTTTGATGCCGTTGTTCTTCAGTGAGGAGTGGTAGGTCTTCTCGAAGAGGGTCAGGAAGGTCGAGGCGTCGGTGCCGTGGGCGATGACGGCCGAGACGCGTTTATTGATTTTCAGGAACTGGCGGAAGGGGCGCAGGCCGTCCGTTTTCTCCTGGACATTCAGGGCCGACGGAAGGTCAGGATCCCGAACCCAGGGGTAGGCGTTCCACGGCATGACGTAGCGAGGGTCGAGTTCCGCGAGCTCGTAGATCTGGGTGGCCCGGCGGGCGGCTTCATCGTCGTTGAAGTGGGACACGAATCCGGACTCGGTGCCCTTGCCCGGGCTGACGTGGAGGCTGACGATGCGGCACTCGTCCTCGTCATGGATGGGGTCAATGTAGGGGACGGTGGATCCCGGCTTCTTTTCCATGAGTTCGTCGCACAGCTGCGTTACCGCCGCAATGTTCGGTTCCTGTAGCAGGGCCTTTTTTTCGTCCCAGTCAATCGTCACGATCTCTCCCTCAGCAGCAAGGCGTCCAGAATCAGGCGTCTTGTTCCACTGTACGCTTTTGCCGGTTTGGGTGCGCGGGGGAGTTCACAGTCGTGGCTGCGGACCGGCGTCTTCCGGCTGTTCAGTCCTCGAAATGGGCGGATGGGTGGTGCTACCTGGGCATTGGATCTTTCTCCGGCGCCGGCACAGGTTCATCATGAAGGATGAAAGCCAGCGCGACCGCCCTCCTCGGCGCGAGGGGCGAGCCTGGTGCCCATGAACTTGAGATGATCGCCGTGACCAGGACCAGTTCGGCATCCCCGGACCGCCGGTCGCTTCTGAAATTGATAGGGATCGGAGCCGCTGGAATTGCGGGGACCCCGCTTCTGTCCGCCTGCACTGCCGCAGCCAGGCCCGCCGGCGAGCCCGGCGACCCGAGCACGCCGGCGTCGTTGCTCCCTGCGCCGGAACCACAGGTCAAGCCGCTGCTCAACCCGCAGAAGGTCAGCGATGCACTGGCCAAGCTCGACGGGATGGTCCAAAGCGCCATGGCGAGCACTGGGGTTCCCGGGATCGCCGTGGCGGTGGTCTACCGGGACCAGTCCGTGTACGCCAAGGGTTTCGGCGTGCGGGCGGCGGGGAAGACGGAGCAGGTCGACGCCGACACGGTCTTCCAGCTGGCGTCGGTGTCCAAACCGCTTGCCTCCACAGTGGCGGCCGGAGCCGACGGGTCCTATATCCTCAGCCACCTCGACCAGCAGCCGCTGGACTCATTCCGGGCCAGCTACAACTACAGCAACTTCGGCTACACCGCGGGCGCAATCCGGGACCTTGCCCGCTGGCCCCGTCTGCAGCTCGCCAACGGCAGCTATGAGGGAAAGCAGATCATCGAGCCGGAGGCCCTTGGCGTCACCCACGTTCCACACGCCGTCTCAGGGCTGCCCGCCACGCCGGGAGCCCGCACACGCTTTTACGGCCTCGGCTGGAATGTCTCCTACGACGACCATGCCCGGCTCCTGTTGGGGCACTCCGGAGCCTTCAACCTTGGAGCAGCGACCGCCGTCTCCATGCTTCCGGGTGAGCAGCTTGGCATCGTGGTCCTCACCAACGGACGTCCCCAGGGAATCCCGGAAGCCATCAGCGCGGGCTTCTTGGACGCGGCTCAGAACGGTGCGCCGACCGTCGACTGGCTTGGTTTTACCGCCCGGGCGTTCCGGCAGATCGATGAGGCGGAGAAGCCGAAGACGGACTACTCCAAGGCACCAGAGCACACCCAACCAGCGCGGACCAGCACTTTCTACACCGGCAGCTACGCCAATTCCTACTACGGGGCACTGGCTGTCGCCGAGGATGGCCGCGGACTTGCCCTGAAAATGGGCCCGGCTGCCAAGGCCACAACGTTCAGGCTCACCCACTTCGACGGCGATACGTTCAGCTTTGAATCCATTGGAGAGAATGGCAACGGCCTGGCAGGCGCAATCTTCACCGAAGGGGCGGGCGGCACGGCAGCCAGCGTCAGGCTCGACTTCTACGACCAGACGGGGCTCGGCACCTTCACCCGCGAGTGAGGGCCGGAGTACTTTCGTAAGCTTCAAGGGAATGACCGCCCCGATCCAAGGAACCCATTGCCTATCTCCAAACAAACGCTGAAGGACGACGGGTTCACCGGATTCCGGCTTGTCAGGGACCTCGAAATCAACCGGATTCCGCAGCGGCCCGGGATCTTCGCAGTGCTCCGCCCCGAGGGCTTCGAGCCGCGGTTCCTGGCCAAGAGCACCGCCGGGGTGTTCAAGAAGAAGGACCCGTCGCTCCGGGCGGAAGCGCTCCACGCCGAATGGGTCGAGGACGCGGACGTTATTTACCTGGGTAAGGCCGGCCCCGGAAGCAAGGGAAACCGCGGCCTCCGCAGGCAGATCCAGGAGTTCGTGGACTTCGGAAAGGGCAAGCCGCCCGGGCACTGGGACGGTCGACTGATTTGGCAGCTCGCCGACTCCCGGACCCTGCTCATCGCGTGGAAGGAGCTGGCCGCAGAGGAGGTGAACCTCGCCGAAGCCAGGTACCACGGCGAATTCCGCGAACACTTCGGCAGGCTCCCCTTCGCCAACCTCGTCCAGGCCCGGGCCAAAGGGGTCTAAACGCCGGAGCCGCGGTGCGTAAACCTGCCCGCCACCAGTGTCGCAGCGACCGGCATCCCGGCGAACACCTCGTCCGGCACGGACAGCGGATCGGCGTCGAGCACAGCGATGTCCGCAGGGTCCCCTACCCGGATCAGGCCGCGTCCCCGGGTCGAAGCCATGAGCGCTTCCCGCCGAGTGAGACCCTGCTCCGGATGCCACGGTCCGCGCCCGTCCACACGCGACCGGGTGGTCGCGGCCGACATCGCTACCCACGGATCAAGTACAGCCACCGGCGCATCGGAGCCGAGTGCCAGCACCGCGCCGGCCTCGAGCAGGGACCGCAGCGGGAAGGCCCGGTCGGTGCGCCCGCTCCAGTTGGCCTCGGCGGCGTCCCGGTCGTCCAGGGCATGCGCGGGCTGGACGCTGGCGGTCAGGCCCAGCTCGCCAAAGCGGGCAAAGTCCTCGTGCCGCACAAACTGGGCATGCTCAATCCGGCCCGGGATCCCGGCAGCGGCGAAAGCATCCAGTGCCACCTGGTTTGCGCCGTCGCCAATCGCATGGACGGCCGGAACGAACCCGGACTCCCGGGCCGTGACCAGCAGCGCCAGCAGCTCCGCTTCGCTGACGGTCAGCATCCCGTGGCCGCCGTGCGGATACGGGTCCACGCAGTACGCGGTGCGCGTGTTCAGGGATCCGTCTATGAGCACCTTCAGCGGGCCGACGCGCAAAAGGCCTGCCCCGCCGTCGGGCTCCTGCCCGGTCCGCATGCCCGCGGCGACCGCCCGGGCCAGGTCATCCGGATAGACGCCCGCGTCGATCCTGAACGAGTCGAAGCCGCCTGCCACCCGGCGCAGCCAGACGTCGCGGTTCCAGGTCATCTCGAAGTCGACCACGCCCACGATTCCCCGTGCGGCGGCCTCCCGAGAAGCAGTCCGGACCCACGAATCAACAACCTCATCAGGCAAACGTCCCAGCTCGCGGGTCAGGGCGAACGCAGCGTCCTCGCGTAGCAGGCCGCCGGCATCCACCTCAACGCCGTATCTCGAAGCCGCGGCTGAGTTCAGCCACACGCAGTGGAGGTCGTGGCTGATCAGTGCCGTCGGCACCCGGTGAGTGACGTCGTCGAGCATTTCACGGCTGGGGACGTCCTTCCACACCGCATCGCGGAACCCGACCCCCACCACAGTCAGGCTCCGGTCGGCGTCCGCCAACCGGGCGCGCACCACCCCCGCGGCCTCCCGCGCCGACGCCGCCAGGGAAAGATCGATCCGGTTGGCCGCCAGGGCCCACTGCGTCATGTGCACGTGCTCGTCCCACAGCCCTGGAATGACGTGCCGGCCATCGAGGTCAATCACGGGGACATCGGCGGGCGGCCGCTCGCCCGCAGGGCTGAGCCGGGTGACCGCGCCGTCTGAGATGTGGATGTTCAACAGTGCAGGGTCCCCCGGCTGCCTGACGGAAGCCAGAATGATGTCAGGCAGTGGGTGTCCCTCTTGGTCGAAGAGCATAGGAAACAGGTTATGGGCCGAATGCCCGGGCAACAATCCGGGCAGGACCTCCTGCCCGCGACTTTAGCCCTCTTCACAGCGCACGCCTGAAGGTGCATTCTGGACGTGACGCGGTTCTGACAAAGAAGTCCGGGGGAGGATCCGTGGTCGCTGGCGTCACCGGGTCTCACCACGTGTTGGGGAATGGCACCGTGAACCCGCCGTTTCCCGCAGGAGCAGGAAACGGGGAGGCCGCGGCCGCATGAAGAAGCAGATTGACCCTGGACAGATTCGTCAGCCACCGCCGCTGCCCGCCGGACTCACGCTCCCCGCCGGAGAGGCGTGACCGCGGTGGACAGAACCTCCACCCAGCACCGGCTTAAAGTCCACGTCCACATCGACGCCAACATGGAATCGGCGCGCATCGACGTGCGTGGCACGCTGACGGCCGCGAACCTGAGGGCACTATATGTGGTGGCCCGCCGGACAAGCGCTCTCCTGCCCGGCCGGGAGATCGTCATAGACCTGACCCATGCGCGCGCTGCGTCGGATGCCGTCACGGCCCTTCACGATCCAGCCCAGCTCAACCGCCTGGCGGCCGCTGCCGGAAGTTCAGGGCTGCTTTGCCCTTTGCGCATCCTGGATCCACCGCCGGCAGCAAAGAGCCGGGAGAGAGTATGAAGGCGCACATTGTCTACGACTCCGCCTACGGCAACACGAAGGAGGTCGCCACGACGATCGCGGCATCACTGGATCCGCTTCCTGCCGAGGCCGTGCCGGTAGGTGACTTCAACCCCGGTGACCTGGCTCTGGGCGACCTCCTCGTCGTCGGGAGCCCGATCAACGGCTGGCGTCCGACGCCGAAAATCAACGAGCTGCTGTCAGCGCTCGGCAACGGACAGCTCGACGGCGTTAGGGCCGCCGCGTTCGACACCCGCATCCGGCTCTTCATCCACGGCGACGCGGCCCGGAAGATCACGGAAACGCTCCGGGCAGACGGTGCCCACATCATTGCCAAGCCGATGCCCTTCTACGTCCGCGGCAGCGAGGGACCGCTGCGCCCCGGAGAACTTGAGAAGGCCACCGCCTGGGCAAAGGAACTCCTCGCGGCTTTGCACCCGTAGTGCGCCGTAGGCCACTCATCAGGAAAGGAACGCGGCCATGAAACCAAGCCGCATCGTGATGCTCGTCCTGGGCACGCTCTCGGCGCTTCTGGGCCTGGGGCTGCTCGCCGGCGCAGCGGGAGTCGGATGGCTCAACTTCCAGCAGCGCGACGAGGGCTACTTCACCTCGTCAACGGAGCGCTTCGAGGCCAGCTCCAACGCCATCACATCCGTCGGGCTGGACATCATGGCGGGCCAACGTCTCCCCGATGTCATCCCGTCTGACAGCGCCGGCAGCATCCTCATCCGCGGCGCGTCAGGCACAGCCGGCAAGGAAATCTTTATCGGCATCGCCCCGGAGCCGGACATGGAGCGGTATCTGGAGGGGGTCAAACGGTCGGAAATCCGGGACCTTGAAACAAGGCCCTTCAGGGTTGCTTACCGTGAAATTCCGGGCGCGCGCACCCCTGCACGCCCCAGTGTCCAGACCTTCTGGACGGCTTCTGCCACTGGCGCCGGCACCCAGGAACTCAGGTGGGACCTTCGCCCCGGCAGCTGGGCAATCGTGGTGATGAATGCAGACGCCAGCGCGCCCATCGCCGCCGAACTGCAGGGCGGCATCCGTTCGGACCTGCTGTGGCCCTTGTTCGTGGGACTGCTGATCTCCGGCATCGTGCTCCTGGCCGTCGGCGTCCCGCTGATCGTCGCCGGTGCCATGGGTCTCGGACGGCACGGCCCGCCGCCGCAATATCCGACGGCGGGACCGCACGCCGCTGGACCCGGCGGCACCGCTCCACTCGCCAATGCAGCCGCTGGCCCCCAGTATGGTGCCGGTCCCCCGTATGGGGCCGGCACTCCGTACGGCGGAGGCGTCCCGGGCAGCGGGGCGGCCGTACCACCGCCGCCACCCGCCGTCGGGCTGTTTTCGAACGCACCATACCCGGCCCGCCTGAGCGGGCACCTCGATCCGGGGCTGTCGCGCTGGATGTGGCTGGTCAAGTGGTTCCTTGCGATTCCGCACCTCATCGTGCTGTTCTTCCTCTGGTTCGCCCTGGTCATCACCACCATCGTGGCGTGGTTCGCCATCCTGTTCACCGCCCGCTACCCGCGTTCGCTGTTCAACTTCAACGTAGGCGTGCTGCGCTGGAGCTGGCGGGTGTCTTTCTACGCCTTCTCCGCGATCGGCACGGACCGCTACCCGCCCTTCACCTTGGCCCGCACGGACTATCCGGCCGACTTCGACGTCGACTATCCGGAACACCTCTCCCGCGGCCTGGTCCTGGTGAAGTCATGGCTGCTGGCCATCCCGCACCTGCTGATCGTGGGCGTGCTGGCGGGCAACTCCCGCACCTGGGCGGCGTCCGACGACGACTTTGCAGGTGGTGCCGCCCGCTACTCGTCTGGCGGCGGAGTCGCTCTGATATCGCTCCTGGCCTTCATCGCCGGCGTCATCCTGCTGTTCACCGGGAGCTACCTCGGGAGTCTGTTTGACCTGTTGCTCGGCCTGAACCGCTGGGTGTACCGGGTGGCCGCCTATGTGGCACTCATGCGGGACGAGTATCCGCCGTTCCGCCTCGACATGGGTCCGGCCGATTTCTACGGAACCCAACCCGGCAATCCCCCGAGAGGTGAACCATGAAACTGACTGTCAACACGTTCCTGAGCCTGGATGGAGTCATGCAGGGCCCGGGCGGAAAGGAAGAGGACGCCAGCGGCGGATTCGAACTTGGCGGCTGGCTTGTCCCGCACGCGGACGAGGACATGGGCAGGATCGTGGACGGCTGGTTCGCCGAGGCCGACGCCATCCTCTTGGGCCGCACCACATACCAGCTGTTCCAACCCTATTGGGAACAGGTCTCGGACCCGGATAACGCAGTGGCGGCCGCGCTCAACGGCCTGCCCAAGTACGTGGTCTCAAACACCCTCAGCGAAGCCACATGGAACAACACCACGATTCTGTCCGGCAACATTCTCGAGGCCATCGACGACCTCAAATCCAGCCCCGGTCGTGAACTTCAGGTGCACGGCAGCCACGTTTTGGCCCGAGCCCTGCACAACGCCGGTCTGGTGGACGAGTACCGGCTCTTCGTGTTCCCGGTGGTGCTGGGGCAGGGCAAGCGCCTGTTCGACACCGGCTCCGCGCCGTCGGCCTTTACCCTGGCCGGGCACAAAGCGACGGCTGCCGGCGCCGTCCACCTGACCCTGCTGCCCACGGCGTTCGGCGCCGGAGAGTTGGACGTGGGGGAGTTCGAGGTGCGGGACGGGCGGGAGCGCGTCCGGGACTGAGCCGCCGCCTCGCCGAAATAGAGCAACGCGGGGTCAGATACGGCCCAATATCGACGACCGATTGGGCGTTATGTGACCCCGCGTTGCATTTAGCCGCCGGAACCCTTGAGGCGCTCCATCTCGCGGCGGTCCTTCTTGGTGGGCCGCCCGGTTCCGCGGTCACGCTGTGGGAGGCCGAGAGCCGGGGCCGCGGGCCGCGGGGGCGTGTGGTCGGTGAAGCAGTGCGAGGCCGCCTCCGCGCCGACGCGCTTGGCGATGAGCCGGCGCACCTCAAGGATGCGCTCATATCCCGGCTGGCGGACGCGGACGGTGTCGCCCGGGACCAGCGAATGCGACGCCTTGGCCGGGTTTCCGTTGAGCCGGACGTGTCCGGCGCGGCATGCAGCAGTGGCCGCGGAGCGTGTCTTGTAGGCACGGATGGCCCACAGCCAGGCATCAATGCGGACCGTGGCGGGTGCTGAAGGAAGGCTGCTCATGACTGCTGCCGAGTATAGCGGCCCCCATTCCGACCCTCTGCAGCCCGGCCGCCGAATAACATGACGGGTGATCTATCAAAAGGGCACGCCCGGCGGGAACTACTGGGAGTGACCACCCTCCCGCTGCGCCGCGTCACCGCGGTCGCGAAGAAGCTGGCGCAGCTCGTGGAGGATCTCCAGCTGCTGGTTGTTGATGGCCGTCAGCCGCTCGATCTCGGCTTCGGCCTGCACATCGGTGTCGTAGTCGTGCTGGGCCATAACCGCCGCGATGGCATCCTGGCGTTTGGCGGCGATGAGCAGGATGGCGCCCTGCAGCCCGGCGAGCATGGAAAGGAACAGGTTCAGCAGGATGTACGGGTAGGGATCCCACGCCTTGGACGCAAGGACGAGGGAATTCACCAATGCCCAGGCAATCATGAACCCGATGAAGCCGCCCACAAACGGCCAGCTGCCCATGCCGTTCCGCATGACGTCGGCCGCGCGTTGCCCCCGGCTTAACTGGGCCTTATGCTCTTCGTGCCACGTTGTTGGTTGCTTGCTCATGTGCCCAGAGTACGGGCGGAGCGGAGTGCCAGCGTCCCGGCTACTCCACCCTGACCTTTACCCGCTGGACCACGTTGTTGCCCATGCCCTGGTAGTTCCAGTGCTGCTCGAGCGGCTGGACGGCGCCGGTTGCGTCCGTGGCCCGGCAGGCCAGCTCATGCTCGCCGGGATCGGCGACCCACGGGAAGCTCCAGCCGCGCCATGCAAAAGCGCCGGCGGCCTTCTCCAGCTGCGCGGGCGCCCACTTGCCGTCGATACCGACGTCCACACCCGTCACGGCGCCTTCACCGGACCAGGCCCGGCCGCGCAGCATCACCGGGCCGCGGGAAAGGATGCGCCGGCGTGTATAGAAGTCCGGAATGCCCGGCGGAAGCATCAGCGAACGGATCCTGATCCGCGAAACCGGCGCGCCGGCGTCGTCCGCGGTGTGCTGGTAGCGGTACGCGACCGACTGCTGGAAGCCGTGGAACGGCACGGTCACCACCTGGATGGACTGCAGCCACTTGACGCTCGTCATGCCGTACCAACCGGGAACCACCAGCCGCAGCGGATAGCCGTGCTGCGGCGGGAGCTCGCTGCCGTTCATCTTGTAGGCAAGCACGACGTCGGCCCGGAGCGCCTCCGCGATCGGCAGGCTCCGCGCGTACTGCTGCCGGACGCCGCCCTGGATTCCCTCGTCCAACCCGGTGAACACGATCTCAACGGCTTCGGGCTCCACGCGGGCCTGCGCCAGCAGGTAAGCCAGCGGAACCCCCGTCCACACCGCGGTGCCCACTGCTTCGAGCGTCCACGGCTGGCTCAGCGGCCTCGGTTTCAGGAGTGAGCGCCCGTTGCCGGCACACTCCAGCGTCACAGGGACGCTGATGGCCGGGTCCTTCTTCAGTGCGGCCAGGCTCAGTTCCAGCGACCGCTCCACGGCGCCGCCGATCCGCAAATGCCAGGACCCGGCGTCGATGTGCGGGATATCGAAATGCGTCAGAACATAATGCAGTCCGGGCGGCGTGATGTCCTCCCGGAGCGCCTCCAGCGGCATTGAGTGGTTTCGCACCGCGAGCTGCAGTTCCTCTGCGGTGAGCGGACCATAGGTGGGTTCCCCAGCATGCGGAGCCGGCCGGGCGGACTGACGGCGTCTGTAGATCAGCTTGGACATGGCATTGCGATTCTGCTCGGTTCTGCGGACGGGCGTCCCCCCACTTCACAGGTTTACGCCGCGCCCCCAGGACCGTCAATCCCGGGACCGTCAATCCCAGGACCGTCAGCGCCTGATTAGCCGCGCGAGCCGGCCAGCTAAATCTGCGGCAGCTTCACGAACTCCGCGAGCCCGATGGGGTCCTGCCCCGTCAGGCCGTGCACATCCGACGTCGGCCCGGCCAGCTCCCGGTTCGCGATCGCCGTGTACGTGCTCACCCAGGCCTTGACCTGCCACGCCGGAGCGCCGTAGGAAGCCCGCGAGGAGTACGCCTCCTCGAGCGTTTCATTGTGGTACGTGACGGTCCTTCCCGTGGCGTTGGAAAGCACTTCGGCCGCGCGGGCCAGCGAGATGTCCTCCGGCCCGGTGAGGTTGTAGGTGAAGCCCGCATGCACCGCGGGGTCCCGCAGCACCGCCACTGCGCTCCGGGCAATGTCTTCCCGGGCCACGGCAGCCATGACGCCGTCCCCGGCGGGCCCCCGGACCACGCCGTCCTCCCCGGCCAGCATCGGCAGGAAGTCCAGGTAGAAGTTGTCCCGCAGGAACGTGAAGGCCATGCCGGACGTCCGGATCCGCTCCTCCGTGGCGTAGTGGTCCCGCGCCAGGGTGAAGGACGCGTCCGGCGCCGCACCGAAGAACGAGGTGTAGACAATGTGCTGCACCCCGGCCGCGGCAGCGGCGTCCACGAACGTGTAGTGCTGCTGCAGCCGGTCCTCGGCCTCGGCCGCGGAAACCATGAACAGCGTCTTCACGCCGTCAAGGGCGGAACGTGCAAGCACCGGATCCGCGTAGCTGACCACGGCGGACGGTGCGTCCTGCAGCTCCGGTGCGCGGCCGGCGTCGCGCACCAGCAGGCGCTGGGAGAAGCCGGCATCCGCAAGCTGGCGCGCCACCATCCCTCCGAGCACGCCGGTGGAGCCGGTCACGGCAAGGTCAGGGAGATCTGTCATGGCCCCTCCTAGCCTTCGCGCGTTTCGGGGGACTTCGTCTGGGAAGGATCACGCTCGGCGAGTGAACCGATCGCGGCGTCGATCTTCTTCATGATGTCCGCCTCAAGCGTGACTCCCGATGCAGCCACAGTGTCCGCGATCTGCTCGGGCCGCGAGGCGCCAATAATGGCGGACGCCACGTTCGGGTTCTGCAGCACCCAGGCCACCGCCAACTGCGGCATGGTCAGCCCGGCTTCGTCGGCGATCGGCTTGAGCTCCTGCACGCCGGTGAGGACGTCGTCGCGCATCCAGCGCTGGATCATCTTGGCGCCGCCCTTTTCATCCGTGGCGCGGCTGCCCTCCGGCAGCGGCTGGCCGGGCAGGTACTTGCCGCTCAGCACGCCCTGCGCCATGGGGGACCACACGATCTGGGAGACGCCCAGTTCCTCCGACGCCGGGACCACCTCTTCCTCGATGACCCGCCAGAGCATGGAGTATTGCGGCTGGTTGGAGATCAGCTGGAAGCCGAGTTCCTTCGCCAGCGCGTGCCCGTTCCTGAGCTGCTCCGCGGTCCATTCGCTGACGCCGATGTACAGCGCTTTGCCCTGCCGCACGATGTCCGCGAACGCCTGCATGGTCTCTTCCAGCGGTGTCTCGACGTCGTAGCGGTGTGCCTGGTACAGGTCCACGTAGTCCGTCTGCAGCCTGCTGAGCGAGCCGTCTATCGACTCCATGATGTGCTTGCGGGACAGGCCGAGATCGTTCTTGCCCTTGGGCCCGGTGGGACCGAAGACCTTGGTGAAAATTTCGAGGGACTGGCGCCGTTCGCCCTTGAGTGCTTCGCCGAGGACGGTCTCCGCGGCGGTGTTGGCGTAGACGTCGGCGGTGTCAAAGGTGCTGATGCCGGCGTCCAGCGCTGCCCGCACGCATTGGGTGGCGACGTCGTTCTCCACCTGGGAGCCGTGCGTCAGCCAGTTGCCGAACGTGATTTCCGAGATCTTGAAGCCGCTGTTTCCGAGGTATCTGAATTCCATGGGTTTCACGCTAGCGGAGATGGTTGCTCAGGGTAAGGGATACAGGCCGATCATCCGCCGGCCGTGTCACCCGCAGGGCTGCCGCGGGGTTAGCTGGCACGGGGGGTCCCCTGCGCTGCCGTCCCCCGCGGTGTCAGGACCGGATGCGTGATTCGGTGTGCTGCGACAGCGAGACCATGGACCCGGTATCCAGGATGGCCATGTGGCCGGCGTTGGCAGGCTTCTTGGCGGGCCTTGCCGGCTGGGCGGACTTCGCGGTCGATGGCTGCGCCGGCTGCGGGCTCTTTGCTCCGTTTCCGCTGCCGTTTTCGCCGGGCGCGTGGGACGGCGGCGGCGGGACCTGGGTGAGCGGTGCGCGGGCGCCATGGTGCAGGGCGGATTCCACCAGCGGCGCAACTTTCACGATTTCGCCGGTGCCCGTGACGGGAACGTCGCGGACCGGGACATCGATCGTGGGAGCCGCCGCGCGGGCCCGCGCCACGGCACGGGCATCCGCCGCGGCAACGGCGTCCGCCCAGTCCTTCGCGAGGACCGGCGGTACCGGGCACGCTGCTGTCACCAGGGGGTGATGAACGACGGCGGTGCGCAGCGCCTCTTCGAGTCCGGCGCGGGTCAGCAGTTTCTTCCAGTCGATGGGAGGGCGCGGCGCGCGAACCGGGCGGGAAGTGCTTTGCGTCTTGGGCAGCCGGGGCTTTGCGGGCCGGGCCTTTCCCGGCCGATCCTCGGCGGGGTGGCTGTTGGCGGACTCTGCGACGGGCACACTCCGGGCGATCTGGCCGTCCGCGGACAGCCGCACCAGCTCGATGGTGTCGGTTTTGGGGAACCTGCCGAACAGGGCCATGACGATCAGGGCGGTGAGGCGGCCGGTCCCGGCGATCAGCAGCATGGCCGTGAAAATAATGAAGAGCCCAATGAACATGACAAAGGCCACAAACACCGTGCCAAAAAATGTCAGGTTCAGTGCAATCGTTGTCGGATCTCCCACTTCACCCTCCTAACAGCCCGCGGCTGCCGCATCCCGCGACAGCCACAACCGGAAACAGCCCCTAACCACCATACGGACTATTTACTGCCGACATGCCCGCATGACAAGGACCCGCCGGTGTTGTTTCGAACCTGTTATCGGATGCGCCCCTCCCGGCAGGCATATAGTCGGAATTAGCAAGTAAACACCACATTTTCCAGGGGATGCCGTGACCCAGCCAGAGCCCTTTGCCGGTAACTGCCCGTGCCTCTCCGGAGAGCAGTACGCGGACTGCTGCGGCCGTTTCCACCGCGGATCCGCTGAAGCCGCAACGGCAGAACAGCTGATGCGTTCCCGCTACAGCGCGTTCGTCCTCCTCGATGCCGGTTATCTGCTCAAAACCTGGCATCCGGACACGCGGCCCTCGGAGCTGGAGCTCGATCCTGGCCTTGAGTGGCGCCGGCTGGACGTCGTGTCCACGAGCCGCGGCGGCCCGCTGGACACCCAGGGCACGGTGGAATTCAGGGCGCACTTCAGGCAGGACGGCGAACGCGGCGTCCACCACGAAACGAGCCGCTTTCTAAGGGTGGACCGGCGCTGGTACTACTTGGACGCCGTCGTTCTGCACCAGGCCTGATCGCAGCCCTTAATGGCGGTCATCGTAGTCCGCGGTGGGCGTGAAGCCGGCGCGGTCCACCTTGCGGTGGAAGTGCATGCCGGTCATCCCGCCCAGCACGGCGCCCACCAGGGCCACCGCAGCCACCACAACGGCGGCGATGATGCTCGTGGTGTTGAGCTGGCCTTCGTTAATGGGAATCCTCGGGAAGCTGTTCAACTGTGCGAGGATATTGAACCGCTCCCCGGCGATCAGGCCCAGCACGGCCACGATCACGGCGGCGATCAGGGCCCAGATCCACACCATGAAGCCCTGCTTGGCCCCGTTGAAGCGCGCCATCCGGCCGGCGACATAGCCGCCGCTGTAGTAGGAGACGAACAGGATGACCAGCAGCATAATGATGCCCACGACGCCCACTGTCTGATTCGTCGTCGCCTGTCCGACAGCCGCGTTCACATCAGTGTTCGTGGCGAGGCCGACGGCTGTCCCGGCGGCCGCCACCAGGGCGGTCAGCAGGACGGCCATGCCCGTAGCGGCCAGCCAGCCGAAGAACGCCGAGCCCACCTGGATACCGCCGAAGGCCTCCTTTTCACGGGCCACGGCGATCTCCCGCGACGCCATCCCGGGATCGGTACGCGGGACCGCGCTGGTGTGCGCCTCCTGTGTGTAGTCGCGCTCAGCGTAGGGCGCCTGGGTGTTCATGGCCCGCGTGTCGGTGTCCCTCCGGCCGCCCTCGCGCTCGTCCGTGCTCCATGCGTCCGTGTCGCCTGATTGCGTGGCGTCGTAAACCGGGGTGTCGTCGGTGCTGGGTTGGGATTGGGTGCGGCGGGGGCGCCTGTCCTCGGAACTTATGGGGCTGCTCATTGAACGTCTCGCTTTCATTGAACGGACCGGGCTCAGATCTAAGCCGGGCAACGCAATGCCGAGGCCAAGGCGCTGGCCTCAGTTCTAGCTAACTCCGTTCAATCCCACTTAGCAAGGATGCTTACTATTTGGTTTTCGTGCCGTCTGCCGGCCGGCAAGCGGGTTCCGTCCCGCGCTCAGCGGTATTTCCGGTGTAGGTCCTCCTTTACCGAGGCCCGGGGTGCGGCGTCGGCAATCCACGGCCCGGTGCCCTCGGACTGGTCCAGCACACCGGCTTCGAGCCACTCGTAGTCTCCGGCGAGGACTTTGCGCGAGAGTTCACGGTCGCCGTCGTCGGTGTTGCGCCACAGCTGGTCGAAGTATTCGTCCACCCGGACGCGGGCCTGCTCGCAAAAGGCCTCGGCCAGCTCGAACGCGGTGGCGCCGCGCTCTGGAGCCGTGCGGAGCAGCATCTCCGCCCGGGAGCAGCACGCGGCCATGGCGAAGAGCTCGGCGCCGATGTCCACGATCCGTCCCAGGAACGCCTGCTTATGCTCCAGCTTGGCCTGCCAGCGCCCCATGCCGTAGAACGTCTGTCGGGCGAGCCGCCGCGAGGACCGTTCCACAAAGCGGAGCTGCTTGGCGAGCCGGCCGAACTCGCTGTAGGACCGCGGGTCCATGCCGGCGCCCGCCAGGAGTTTGGGCAGCCACTTCGCGTAGAAGCCGGACGCCCCGACGGCGGCCCTCGCCTTGTCCGAGAGGCTGGCGTCCACGGACGCCAGGTCCCCGGCGGCGGCCAGGTGGGCGTCCACGGCTTCACGGGCGATGAGCAGCTTCATGATCTCCGAGGATCCTTCAAAGATCCGGTTGATGCGCAGGTCGCGCAGCTGCTGCTCCGCGGGGACGGCGCGCTCGCCGCGGGCCTCCAGCGAATCGGCGGTTTCGAAGCCGCGGCCGCCACGGATCTGCACGAGTTCGTCGGCAATCTGGCAGCTGCGTTCGGTGGACCACAGCTTCGCCAGGGCGGCCTCGATCCGCACATCCTTTTGGCCGGCATCGGCCAGTTCAGCGGACAGTTCAAACACCGCGTCGAGGGCGAAGGCGGTGGCGGCGATGTAGGCAATTTTCTTGCTGACGGCCTCGTGCTGTCCCACCGGGCGGCCCCACTGGGTGCGGGCGTTGGACCATTCCCGGGCAATCTTCAGGCTCCACCGGCCCGACGCAACACACAGTGCGGGGATGGAGAGGCGGCCCGTGTTGAGGGTTGTCAGCGCGATTTTCAGGCCCTGGCCCTCGCGGCCCAGCCTGTTGGCCGCCGGAACCCTGACCCGGTGGAAGCGGGTGACGCCGTTCTCGATGCCGCGCAGGCCCATGAAGGCATTCCTGTTTTCCACCGTGATGCCCGGCGTGTCCATCTCCACGACGAAGGCGGTGATGCCGCCTTTGTGGACGGTTCCGTCGGCGTCGGTGTGCCGCGGCACCACGGCCATTACCACCACAAGTTCCGCGATCACTCCGTTGGTGGTCCAAAGTTTCACGCCGTCCAAAACGTATGCCTCGCCGTCGTCCGTGGGCACGGCGGTGCTGCCCATCCTGGCGGGGTCGCTGCCGACGTCGGGCTCGGTGAGGAGGAAGGCGGTAATGGCGCCGCCCGCGCATCGCGGCAGGTATTCCTGCTTCTGTTCAGCGGTGCCGAACACCTTTACCGGCTCGGGCACGCCGATGGACTGGTGGGCGGACAGCAGCGCGCCGAGGCTGGGGTGCACCGAACCCAGCAGCGCGAGGGCGCGGCCGTAATACACCAGCGACAGCCCCAGGCCGCCGTACTCCAGCGGGATCTTCATGCCGAACACGCCGAGGTCGGCCAGGCCCCTGAGGTATTCGTCCGGGACTTTGGCCTCACGCTCGATCAGCCTGCCGGACATGGTCCGGCAGAGCTCCGTGAGACGCTCCATGAAGGCTTCGCCGCGCTCCACGTCATCG
Source organism: Arthrobacter sp. 05T444 (assembly GCF_056395905.1). Classification (NCBI taxonomy): domain Bacteria; kingdom Bacillati; phylum Actinomycetota; class Actinomycetes; order Micrococcales; family Micrococcaceae; genus Arthrobacter; species Arthrobacter sp. 05T444. Next base: position 27,570 of record NZ_JBFTKK010000027.1, on the reverse strand, counting down.
GCCTTGGCCGCGGGCCAGGGATGGATGAGGCTGAGGTCGAAGCTGCCGAGGTACAGGCCTTTGGCAAAGCTCGGCCGCTCCCAGGCGGTCTCGCGGGCCGCCTCGGCGACGGCGCGGGCGTCCTCCGCGGAGGCGCCGGCGCCGATCTTCTCGGCGGCCACCGGCGTTTCGGAGGCCGGGCTGTCGATAGTCGGGATGGTGCCGTGACCCGTTGTTTCTGCGGGGGCGGGCTGGCCTTCGGTGGCGGGACTCTCAGTGGCGGAGCTCACGGGGCATCTCCTCTAACCGGTGACCGGCTTGAGCCCTGGGTCCGCCGCGGGTGGAGAACCCTTCAGCTGTCCCTCAATGCTACCCGCGGGTAAGTACCGGTGCTAGGGGAGGGCTGGCCCTGAAAATCTCCGGGCAGCTCCACGGTGGAGGCATGGTGCACCAGCCGGTCCCACAAATGGTTGATGCCGTGGACCAGCCCGAGCAGGGTGCCGGCGACGATCAGCCAGGCCAGCCGCCCCACCCCCACCAGGACCAACGCGGCACATGCCGCCGCCGCCACGAACAGGACCAGCACCATGGCAAAAACCAGCGTTCCTGTGAACACCAAGGTTGCCGTCTCCACTGCACTTAGGTCGAACTCCATGCTTCCCCCTGCGCCTTTGCTGCGGTTGGATCAGTAGCACGAGCTTAGGGCGGGCCGCCGGGTCCATCCACAGGCTGCATGGCGGGTCGCGCCTGTTGATACGGGATCGAAATCATACTGCTCCGTAGGTCACGGCTTTGTCTCAGCAACCCCACCAGCAACATGCCTGACGTTTTTCCCCCGTCAACGCGCGGTCAGCGGCAGCCCAATCGGGACGCTCGTTGGCCCAGGCCTGGCCCAGCGCACCCTCACGCCTTAGGTGAAAGGCCCTCTGCGTTAACCTTGTAGTTGGCAGTTTTCCGGTTTCCTCTGCCGAGACCATCCCCAACTCAGCTTAAGGAGAGTGTGTGCCCCGGTCAGCCACGTCCTCCGCTGACGCCATCAGCGCACGGCTCCGGGACCTCGAGCTCCTCACCAGGGGGCCCGCCTGGGCGCTCACGCGCTCCGCGCCCTGGGTGATCGCGGTGCTGCAGGCATCCTTCACCCGCACGCGGCCGCAGCTTCCGCTGGAAGAGTTCCATGCCGACGTCGATTCCTTCCTTGAGCAGCTCCGCCGCCAGGAGCCGGGGCTGGGTGGCAGCGCCAACGGCAAGTCCTTCGGTGACGAATGGACACGCAAGCAGTTCCTGACCCGGCGGAACCAGTCCGGACAGATCGTTTACGAAGTCACAGAACCGGCGGCCCGCGTGCTGGCGTTCCTGGACAGTCTTTCCAGTGAACGTTCCACCCTGAACGGATCCCGGCTGGGAACCCTGCTGGGTGACGTGGAGAAGCTGGCCAACGAGACCAACCCGGACCAGAGCGCCCGTCTGGAGTCGCTGGAAGAGGAGATCGAGGAGCGGCAGCAGCTCATCCAGGACATCAGTTCCGGCGATTTCGACGGGCTGCTGGATGACGACGAGGCCGTGGAAGCGGCGGGCAACATCCTGGACCTCGCGGCCAGCCTGCCCGCGGACTACAAGAAAATGCGTGACCGCATCGAGGAGCTCGTCGGCGGGCTGCGCAACCAGATCATTGAGGAATCGCTGAGCAAGGGCGCTACCATGGCGCAGGTGCTGGAGGCGGACAAGCGGCTGAGGCAGAGCCCCGAGGGCAGGACTTTCCGCTCCTTTGCCGCCTTCCTCGAGGACCCGCAGCAGCAGCTGCGCTTCCGCTCGGCGATCGGCGAGGTCCTGAGCCGGCAGTTCGCGGACGACCTTTCACCTGAGGACCGCGAAACACTGAAGAACCTCGTGGCCGAGCTCAGGCAGCAGCACAGCCAGATCCAGCGCATCTACGGCAAGCTCAGCGAGAGCCTGAACACCTACGTCCAGAGCGACGATTTCCGCCAGTCTGTCCGGCTCCGCAAGGTGCTGCGCGAGGCCGAACAGGCCATCCGTTCCCTGCCCTACGAACGCGAGCAGCCCGGCATGGTCCGCGGCCCGGTGCTGTTCAACGCAGGCTTCGAGTCCCTTGCCATGGTGAAGCTGTTCGATCCCGACGAGTTCGCGGCCCCGCCCAAGCTCGCCGACCCCATCGCGTTCAGCGACTCGGACCGCGTGCGCTCGCCGCGCACCGGCAAGGCCCGCCCCGAGGCCATCCGGGCAGCGCTTGCGGGTGCAGCGTCACTTTCCGAGGCGTGGGAGCAGCTCGCACCGGAGGAACGGCACATCAACTCCATCCGCGCGCTTCTCTCGCACGCCCTCCACGACGGCGCAGGCTTCCACCGCGAGGCCTGGGACGCCGTCGAGTTCAAACAGATCGACGGCACCACCCGCAAGGCTTTCCTGCCGGTGGTCACGCTCAAGAAGGATTCCGATGACTGAAGAGATTACGACGACGGAAACCCCGGTGGACGAGCACGCACCGGTGGTCGAGCCTGTCGAGCCCCAGGAGGCCGGGATTTCGACAAGCTCAATCAGCGGCGGAGTCACCCCGCGCGACACCTTCGTGGACGGCGCCGCGCTCTTCCCGGGCGACACCGGCGTGCTTTCCATGAAGGTGCGCCAAGCCCTCGTGAAGCTGCTGAAGGGCCCGTACGTGGATGGCGGCCGCGACGAGAAACTCTGGACAACCCTCCTCGACAACCAGCTGATCCTTCGCAGCCGGCTCTCCGAACTGTTCCTCACGCTCCAGCTGGACCATGAACGCAAGATTGCTGTGCTGCGCCCGGTGGACCCCGAAGCCATCGGCGGCAGCACCCGTTCGAGCATCCTTCGCCAGCAGCGTGCCCTGAGCCGGGTGGAAACAATCGTGCTGCTCCGCCTCAGACTCCTGCTGGACCGCCACGTCACGGCCCAAACCGATCCCACGATCACCCGCGAGGAAATCGCCGAGCTCGTGGCGCACTACCAGCCGGCCGGCCAGCAGGACGCCCTCCGCGACTCAGACGTGGTCAACCGGGCAATCACCAAGCTCCTGGCCCGCCAACTCCTGCTCACCACAGGCCTGGACGACGTCTACACAATCTCCAACGCCCTCCCGCTGGCCCTCCCCTTCGAAAACATCGGAGACATCCCGGCCCAGATCGAAGCCCTGGTCGCAGCCACTGCCGACCCCACAGGTACGGAAGCGCTGATAGAGCTCGACGACAGTACGCTGGTTGAGCCTGCCGAAACTGACGATGACACTGACGAAGTGGAGGCGGCCAAGTGAGCATCGCAACCATGCTCCCGATGGGCGAGCTCACCAACCCCGGCCAGATGCGCCTCGCGCTGGTCCAAGTGGTCAACTGGGGGACGTTCCACGGAGCGCATACGATGCACGTGGACCGCAACGGCACACTGCTTACGGGCAACTCGGGCGTCGGCAAGTCAACGCTGTTCGACGCCATGCTCCGCGTGTTCGACGCCCGGCCGCGCTCCAACGAGGCTGCCGCCCAGCGCTCCGGCGGAGCTGTCGAGGACAAGAGGACCACGTTCACGTACATGCGCGGCAAGGTGGGGGACAAAGCAGTAGGCGAGGGCTCGGCCAGTGCCTTCCAGCGCCCCGGTGCCACCTGGTCCGCCGTCGCCCTGACGTTCGACAACGCGGCCGGCACCAAGGTGACGGTGTCCGCCCTGTTCGACCTGCCGAAGAACGGCACGGAGTCGAGCGTCGGCCGGTACTACCTGATCGACAACGTGCCGCTGGACCTGCCCGCGATTGAGGACATCGCCGAGAAGCGCTTCACCAAGGCTGCGCTGGAAAGCATCTTCCCGGACGCGCAGATCTTTGATGTCCATAAGGCCTTCGCCGAGCGTTTCCGGCGCCTCCTGGGCATCAACTCTGACCAGGCGCTGCCGCTGCTCCGCGTGATCCAGGCCGGAAAAGGCCTGGGCGGGAGCGTCAACACCTTTTTCCGCGACCAGGTTCTGGATGCCCCGGCCACGCTGGCCGCGGCGGACGGCGTCGTTGAGGAATTCAGCAACCTCATGTCCATCCGGCAGCGGCTCGAGGACGTGCGCCAGCAGCGCGACCAGCTCGCCCCGGTTCCGGAGCTGAACAGGGAATACGCCCATTCGCTGCTGGACGCGAACCGGCTCCGGGAACTGGCAGGCGGGGAATTCGAGGCCTACCGGCAGCAGCTGGCCGTCGCGGTGCACGGGAAGACCCTGGCCCGCTTCAAGGCACTCGCGCAGGTAAAGGCCAAGGAGCTCGGGGCCGAACGTGCTGTCCGCGACGGCCTGGCCAAAGAGCTGCGCCAGCTCGAAGCCGACTACAACAACCAGGGCGGCAACGCCATCTCATCCATCGAGCAATCGCTCGAGAATGCCCGGGTGGGGCTCAAGCTACGCGAGCAGGTGGAGGAGGCCGCCCGCCAGGCGCTGGCCGACGCCGGCCTTCAGCTGCACTGGTCGGCCGAGGGCTGGGAGCAGGCCCACGAGCAGGCTGCCGCCCGCTCCGCCGAACTCAAGGATGATTCGGAGGCGTTGAAGGAGCTCCGTTTCGAGGCTTTTGATGGCCACGCCACCAGGAAGCGCGAGCTCGCCGCCGCCGAGCAGGAGCTCGTGTCGCTGAAGACGCGGAAGTCCCTGTTGCCGCCGTCGAGCATCGAAAACCGGGCCGCCATCGCGGCCGCGGCGGGCGTCCCCGAGGAGCTGATGCCCTTCGGGGGAGAGCTCATCGACCTTGCCGAGGGTGAGGAACAGTGGCGGCCGGCCGCCGAGCGCGCGCTCCGCAACCTGGCGACCACGCTGCTGGTTCCGGGCGAGCACTTCGCCGCCGTCACGCGGTACCTGAACGACCACACCGTCCGCGGTGCCCTCCGCGCAGTTGACGTGTCCAAGCCCCTTGCCGGCGGCGCGCTGGCTGTGGAGGACGTGTCCGACGGCGACCTGCTGACCAAGCTGGACATCCTCACCACCGGGTCCGTGGCCGACGCCGGGCAGTGGATCCGCGAACGCATCGCCCTCGACTTCGCCTACCCTTGCGTGGAAGACCCGGACGAACTGGCCCGGCTGGACCGGGGCCTGAGCCTGGGCGGCGTGGTCAAACGGAACCGGCACACCGTGGAAAAGGACGACCGATTCAACAGCCGCCAGGACTACGTCCTCGGCTTCGACAACGCCTCCAAGCTCGAACTGGTGGCCGGGCAGGTGGCGGACCTGCGGCAGGAACTCGCCAAGGCCGCGGAGCTTGCCCAGAGCAGGGAGGAATCGCACCAGGGCATGACCCGGCAGCTCGAGGCGCTGCGCCGGGTGGCCGAGGACCACCGCCCGTGGGACCAGGTCTCGGCAGCCGTTGCCACGCACGAACTCACCCGGATCGAGCAGCGGCTCAAGGACGCCCTCGCGGCCCAGGCCGACCTCGAACCGCTGCGCGCCAACATCGAGACGGCACGCCAGAAACACCAGTCCAGCACCGAGTCCGCCGCCGTGCTGCAGAGCGAATACAAGGCGCTGGACCACCAGCTCACCACCTCCGATTCGCTGCTGGAAGCCGCGCGGGCCCGCCTGAACCAGGCGCCGCCGTCGGACTCCACAGTCACCGCGCTGGAACCGTACTTCACCGGTTTTGGCGACGTTACGGAAATGCATGAGCTCGACAACCTCGCCGCCAGGGTCAAGACCCAGCTGCTGGGCGAGCTGCATGCGGCGGAATCGCGCGGGCAGGCCACGTCCGAGCGGCTCACGCGCCTTTTCGAGGGCTTCGTGCGCGAATGGGGCACCGCCATCTCCGCCGACCACGGCACGTCGATCGGCGCGGCCAGCGAGTTCGAAGCCCGCTACCATGCGATTGTCAGCGATGGACTGCCCGCGCAGGAGGCCGAGTTCCGGCAGTTTTTCAACCAGCGCACGCACGAATCGTTCAGCACGCTGCTGCATCTGTTGGACGAGGAGCGGCGCTCCATCACCAGCCGCATCCTGCCGCTGAACGGCATCCTGTCCGAGGTCAATTTCCACGAGGGCAGCTTCTTGGAACTGGACATCAAGCCGACGCTGCCGCCCACCGCGAAGCAGTTCAAGGACGCCATCCAGAACGCGCTGAAGACGCGGCATACGCGGCCCTCGCGCGCTGCGGGCGCGGCTGCTTCGGAAACGGACGACGACGCCGAGCTCACCAACCGTTACAAGTCGCTGGAAACTCTCGTGAAGCGGCTGGGGTCGCAGACGCCGGAGGACCGGCGCTGGCGCGCCGAGGTGCTGGACGTGCGCGGGCACTTATTCATCCAGTGCAAGGAGCACCGCGAGGTGGACGTTCCTGCCGGAAAGAAAGGCGCCAAAGCGGGCACGAAGAACGAGGTGTTCATGCACGCGGACACCGGCTCCATGTCCGGCGGCGAGCGGCAGCGGTTCACGGCGTTCATCATGGCCGCGGCGCTGAGCTACCAGCTGGGCATCGCAGAGCAGGGCTTCACCACCTACGGCACCGTGATGATGGATGAGGCCTTCGTTTTGGCGTCCGAAGAGTTCGCCGGTGCGGGCATCAAGGCGCTGCATGAATTTGGTTTCCAGCTGCTCCTGGCCGCTCCGGAAAACGTCATCGACCTGTCGCGGCACCTTGGTTCCGTCACTGAAATCCTGCGCGACAAACGCACCAACCGCTCGGGCGTGCTGACGGCCCCGGTGATCGCGCCGAAACCCGGGTCCGGAGGGCAATGGCGGTCCGAAGCCAACCCCGTGGACATCGTGCTCCGCTGACCCCGTCCGGCCGGCCCATCAGGACGCTCTCTCACTTCCTGCGGTGTTTTCCCGGACGCTCTCTCACCTTTCGCCCGGTCCATCCCGACGCTCTCTCACTTCCTGCGGGAATGCCGCGGACGCTCTCCCACTGGATGTGAGCGAGCGTCCGCGGCTGAGACGGCAGGATCTGATGGAGCGTCGGGCGCTAGCGTCCTTGAACCCGGTCCAGGAACAGCTCGGTCCTTGCCATCAGTCCATCGATCTGCCGAAGTACGACGGCGGCAGGGTCCGGGTTGATCTCGTTGACCGGTGGCTCCACGCGCACGTTGCCGCAGCACAGGAAGTCGGCGCAGATCAGCGTCCCGACGGTGTTGCCGTCCCTGCCGGATTGCCCGGCTCGTTTCGCGACCCACAACAGGACGTCGTCCTTCGAGAACACGTCGCGGCACAGCTCGCAGAGCACGGCACGGCTTTTCCTTGCTCCGCCTTCAGGCGCACGAAGCATAATCCCCGTGAGACCTCCGGTCCGAGGCAGGACCAGATAGCCGCGTAGCGGCATCTTGCCGTCCCGCCACCCGAGGAAGTCCAGCCTGTCCCAGTCCAGGGTGTCGAAGTCCCTGGGTAACGTCAGCTTGGCCGCCTCCGAGCGGCTTGCATTTACGAAGGACGAGCGGATCTGCTGCTGAGTAATTTTTTGCATGGTCATGAGCTTTCGAATTTGAATGGTCCCCCTCGGGGGCATGACGGTCCGTGTCAGCGGATCCGCGCACACTAAAGAAAGCCCGTTCTTGGGCATTGCTCGTCGGGACGGCTAAAGGCAGGTCCGGCGCGGGAAGGCTGGCGTTGCTGCAGAGGCCAAGCAGGCCATTGTGGCCGCCCCGCTTCCCACGGCTGCGATGACCTCAGTGGTCCTCAGCATGCTCATCCCCTCGTTCCCGGCCGATGCCCATCGCCTGTCGGCGGGCACCACTGGCCCGCCTCGCCATCCTCCCAAATCCGGGCCATCTCGGCAACGCGGGAGGTGAGAGAGCGTTGGGGGGAAGTGTGCGGGAGGTGAGAGAGCGTTGGGGGGAAGTGTGCGGGAGGTGAGAGAGCGTTGGGGGAGGGGGCGGACGGCTACGCGCGGGTTGCCGCGCAAGCGTCGATCTGGGCCTGGACGATCGCCCCGTAGTGGGCCACGAGATCGTCAAAGTCCCAGCCGTCGAACAGCCCGAGTGTCCGCACAGTCTCGCCGAAGCCGGTCATCAGGGCAGTCACTGTCGACGCGAAGCGGCGTTCCGGCGTCGCGTCCCCGATCAGCCCCGCGATGCTGCTGAGGTAACGCTCGCGCACTTCGGCCCGGGCCGCGCCGGGGTCGGGGGAGTCGTGGATGCTGAACGGGATCATGGCCCACGGCTCCTGCATGCCCCTCTCCCGCCGCATCAGCACACGGAACACGAGCGCACTGCCGAGTTCCGACGTCGGGACGTCCAGTTCCGCGAGCAGCGATTCGTCCGGCTGGACGGCGGCAAACAACTTGTCCTTGGACGCGAAAAGCTTCATCACCAGGGCAGCCGAGACGCCGGCCCCGGCGGCGATGTCCCGGACGGTCACTGCACGGTAGCCGCGCTCGCCGAACAGCCGGCCGGCCGCATCCAGGATGGCTTCATGGCTGGGGCTGCTCACGCGGAAGCCTGTTCCGTCAGTAGCGGGGCGGCAAGGTCCACGGTCACGGATCGGTTGTCGACGGCGAGCTTCCGCGCCATGGCCTGATGCGTCACGGGATGAAGCATGGTCACCACGTAGCGGCCTGCGACGGGCAGCGGAAGTGTGTACACGCCGTCGGCGTCCGTCAGGGTGGTGGCCACATGCTCGCCGCTGGCCTGAAGCAGGGTGACCACGGCGCCGGAAACACGTTCGCCGTCCAGGCTGGCCGTCCCGCTTAGTTCCAAGCGGTCCTGCAGCAGGAAGTTCTGCCGGAGGGTGCGGCCGTCGAACTCGAAGACTTCCGCCATCGGCGCCCACCCGGCGGCGTTCGCCACCATGAGGTACTTGCCTGCGCCCGGCAGCGCCACGGAATAGTTTCCGTCCGTGTCCACCCGGCTCCAGTCCACCGGCTCGCCGTCGGTCTGGAGGACGGTGACGACGGCGGGGGTCAGGGGGCGGTGGTCCGCCGCGAGGACGCGCCCCTGCACCACGAGTTCGGTAGCGGCCACGGCAGGCACCGCCGGGCGGTGCGCTGCCGCGGCCCGCGGGATGAAGAAGGCGGCGAGGACGGAGGCGGACGATGCCAGGGCTGCCATCCAGAACACGTCCTTGAACGCGTCGAACGAGGGCAGCCGCGTGGATCCGATGGTCACCGAGGTGAGGACAGCGGCGACGGCGGCACTTGAGGTCGATGTGCCGATCGAGCGCACCAGGCTGTTCAGGCCGTTGGCGGAGGCGGTCTCGGTAATGGGCACCGCGCCCATGATGAGGGTGGGCATGGCGGCGTAGGCGATGGCCGTGCCGACGCTCACCACGGTGGAGCCGATGATTACCGAGGCGATGGAGTCATAGAAGAAGACGCGTCCGACGTAGCCCACAATCATGACGGCTGCTCCGGCCATGAGGGCGGTTTTGCCGCCGAAGACCCGGATGATGCGGCCGGACACCGGCGCGAAGACAACCATGGCCAGGCCTGACGGCACCATGCACAGGCCGGCCGTGATGACGCTCAGCTGGAATCCGTATCCCGTGGCGCTGGGGAGCTGGAGCTGCTGCGTGGTCAGGAGCATGTTGGCGAACATGGCAAAACCGATCAGCAACGATGCCATGTTGGTCATGAGGACCGGTCGGCGTGCCGAGGTCCGCAGATCCACCATCGGCTGCGCCACTTTGAGTTCGTAGGGAACCCAGGCAGCGAGAAGAACCGCGGCCGCTAGGAACAGAAGCAGCACGGGTTCCGAACCCCAGCCCCACGAGCCGCCCTTCGAGATGGCCAGCAGCAGGGCGGCCAGCGCCCCGGACAGCACCATGGCGCCAGCGAAATCGAAACGGCCCGGCGTTCGGACCTTGGACTCGGGAACCACCAGCACCACGGCAAGGAGCAGCAGGGAGCCGGCCCCTGCGGCAACCCAGAAGATCGATTCCCAGCCGAGGCTCTCGTAGAGGACGCCGGCAAGAGGGAGCCCCATGGCGCTGCCGATGCCCAGGGTCGCGCTCATCAGTGCCACTGCCGAGCCCATCTTTTCCTTGGGCAGTTCGTCACGCATGATGCTGATGCCCACCGGGATCAGCGCGGACGAGAACCCCTGGAGGGCGCGGCCGATGATGAGCCACAGGAACGATCCCCCCAGTGCCGCCATCACCGAACCCGCCACCATGATCGCCAGGCACACCACCATCATCTTGCGCTTGCCGTACATGTCGGCGCTGCGGGACACGATGGGGGTGGCTACGGCGCTGGAGAGCAGGGTGGCGGTCACAAGCCAGGACGCGTCGTCTGCCGTGACGCCCAGGATCTTGGGGAAGTCCGGCAGCAGCGGCACCACGAGGGTCTGCATCAGGGCCACGACCGTACCGCTCAGTGCAAGGACTGCTGTGATGGCGGACGGGGACGGGGTGCGGGACAGTTGCCCGGCGGCGGTGGAACTCGGCATGGGGGAGCTTTCGAAAGAAGGATTTCGGTGAACGCCAGGGTGAACGAGCGTTTACTTCCTAACGAGTGAACCACTGTTCACCCCGTGGCGGCAAAGAACGGGCTCATGTTTTCCGTCACGATCACAATTACGTGACGCAAAGCTTTCCTAATTCTGCAGAGGGTAGGCTAGCCTTACTTAGGTTTGCTTCATAGACCTAAGGAGTTCCGTGGCTTCCCCTCTTTCTTCCGGCCAGTCGGCCGGCCGCAGCACATTCCCGGCCTGCGGCACCACCCGCCGCGCCCTGCTCAAAACAGCCGGCAAGGCGACCGCCATCCTGGCCGCCGCGGCACTGTCCCTCACGGCGTGCTCCACGGGGACCGGTGCCTCCGCTCCCGGGGCAGCCGCGTCTCAGTCCGCCAGTTCCCAGTTCCCGGTGACCATCAAGCACGCCTTCGGCCAGACCACCATCAAGACTCAGCCACAGCGGGTTGTCACGGTCTCCTGGGTCAACGACGACGTCGCCATCGCCCTCGGAGTGGTTCCGGTGGGCGTGCCCAAGAACGACTGGGGCGGCAATGGCAAGGGTTCCACGCCCTGGAAGGATGCCGCGCTCGAGACGCTCGGCGCCGGCTTCGGCACGGACAAGGCTCCGGTCCAGTTCTCCGAGGCAGACGGCATCAATTTCACCGAAATCGCCAAGCTCAATCCGGACGTCATCCTCGGCGCCTACTCCGGCCTGAGCGAAGAGGACTACCAGAAGCTCAGCCAGATCGCCCCGATGGTTGCCTACCCGGAGCTCGCCTACGGCACGTCCTGGCAGGAGTCCACCAGCATCATCGGCAAGGCCCTCGGCAAACAGACCGAGGCCGCCAAGCTGATCTCCGACACGGAAGCCACCATCAGAGACAAGGTGGCCGGGTACCCGCAGATCCAGGGCAAGTCCTACATCTACGGCAACCTCGAACCGGCCAAGGGCGACGGCGTCAACGTCTACACCGCCAACGACAACCGCCCGAGGTTCCTGTCCGCCATCGGCATGAAGCTCGCGCCCGTTGTGGAGGAGAAGTCGAAGGGCTCCAAGGAATTCTTCCTGCCCTGGTCCGCCGAAAAGGCCAATGAGCTGGAATCCGACATCTTCGTGACCTGGGTCCCTGACACCAAAGCCACCGAAGCCATCAAGGCAGACCCCCTGCTCGGCCAGATTCCGGCCATCAAGAGCGGCGCCCTCGTGGCCGACTCGGATAACACCCTGACGCTGTCCATTTCGGCTTCCTCGCCGCTGAGCCTGCCGTGGTCGCTCGACACCTTCCTGCCGCAGCTGGGCAAAGCCGCCGACGCGGTCAAGTAACGGGCCATGACACCAAGAACGACGACGGCGCCAGCCGGCACTGCCGCCATGGCACCTTCCAGCCCCATCACCGCGCGCGAACCGACGCTTGAGGCACCTGACGCCGCCGGAACAGGGCCCCAACTGTCCGTTCGCGCTGAAGGGCGGGGGAATGCTCAAGGCCAGCCGGCTGCCTGGCTGTTGGCCGCCGTCGTTGTTCTTGTTGCCGTCTGCGCTGCTTCACTGGCCGTGGGCGCCCGGGGGATGTCCCTGGAAACCGTCTGGCAGGCGCTGGTCCATTCCGATGCGGGGAACGGCGACCATGCGGTTGTCCAGGCACGGATCCCGCGAACCGTCCTCGGTCTGCTCGCGGGCGGGGCCCTGGGCCTCGCCGGTGCGGCCATGCAGGGTGTGGCCCGCAACCCGCTCGCGGACCCCGGCATCATCGGCGTCAACGCGGGCGCCGCCCTGGCCGTGGTCACCGGAATCTATGTCTTCGGCGTCTCTTCGTTGAGCGGGTATATCTGGTTCGCGTTCACCGGTGCCGCAGTGGCGGCCGTCGTCGTCTTTCTGATCGCGTCCATGGGCAGGGACGGCGCGACGCCGGTGAAGCTCGCCCTTGCGGGCGCGGCCCTGAGCGCCGGGCTGTATTCGCTCATGAACGTCATCCTCGTCTCGAGCCAGGACACGCTGGACCGGTTCCGGTTCTGGCAGGTGGGCGGGATAGCCGGCCGGGACTGGTCAGTGGTGCTGCCGGGTCTGCCTTTTCTCGCGGCGGGCGCGCTGATCGTGCTGTTCACCGGAAGGACCCTCAACAGCCTGGCCCTCGGCGACGACATCGCCCGCGGCCTGGGCCAGCGGGTGGGCCTGGCGCGCGGCATCACGGCGCTGGGCATCGTGCTGCTGTGCGGCTCTGCGACTGCCCTCGCCGGGCCGATCGGGTTTGTGGGCCTCGTGGTGCCGCATGCCGTCCGCTTTCTCGTCGGCCCGGATTACCGCTGGATCCTGCCGTTCTCGCTGGTGCTGGCTCCGGCATTGCTGCTCGTGTCCGATGTGGTGGGGCGCGTGGTCCTGCTTCCGGGCGAGGTCCCGGCGGGCATCATGACGGCCCTGGTGGGCGCGCCCGTGTTCGTCTGGCTGGTTCGCCGCGGCAAGGCGGCGGGCCTATGAGACCCGTGACTGCGCACCCTGCCCCAACCGACCAGCGCGAACGAATACTTAAGCCCCGCGCATCGTTCCCGAGCCCGAGCTTGCTGAACCGCACCGCGGTCCTGGCGCTCGCCGTCGTGTTTCTCTTCGCCGCGAGCATCCTGCTGGGCAGCTACACAGTCACCATCCCGGACTTCCTCACGATCCTCACCGCCCACTTCACCGCTGGAGACAAGATTCCGGGTGCCAGTTTTATCGTGATGGAGGCCAAGCTGCCGCGGGCGGTGACCGGCACCCTCGTCGGGATCGCGTTCGGGCTGTCCGGCGGCTTGTTCCAGACCATGCTCCGGAATCCGCTGGCCAGTCCGGACGTCATCGGCATCAGCTACGGCGCCAGTGCCGCCGCCGTCACCGCCATCGTCGTTTTCGGTGCGTCGGGGGCCGCCATTTCAGGCGCGGCCCTGGGCGGCGCCGTCGCAGTGGCGGCACTGATTTACGGCATCTCCCGCAGCGGCTCCATTGGAACAGGCGGCGGGGGCGGCAACCGCGGAAGCTCCGCCGGAAGCCGGCTCATCCTCGCGGGAGTCGGGATCGCCGCGGCACTCAGCGCCGTGGTCAGCTTCCTGCTGACGCGGACGGACATCCGCACCGCCGCCGACGCCCTCGTCTGGCTCAACGGTTCGCTCAATTCCGCCAGCTGGGACCGCGCCGGCGTCCTCATTGCGGCGTTCGTGGTCCTGGTTCCTACCGCCGCGCTGCTGGCCGCCCCGCTGCGGATTCTCGAACTGGGAGACGACGCCGCCGCCGGGCTCGGCATCCGCGTGGACCGGACCCGGCTGGGTCTGGTGCTCACCGCCGTCGCGCTCGCCGCAGTGGCGACCGCCGCGGCCGGGCCGGTGGCATTCGTCGCCTTCCTGGCCGGTCCCATCGGCCGCCGCCACGCCGGCAAGGCCAGCCTCCCGGCGTCGGCCCTTACCGGTGCCCTGATCGTCCTGGCCGCTGACTACTTTGCCGCCAACATCGCCCCGCTGCTGCTGGACGGCACCGTCCTGCCCGTCGGCGTGGTCACCGGCGCGCTCGGCGCGCCCTTCCTGTTGTGGCTTCTGGTCACTTCCAACCGAAAGGATGCCTGACATGGCCCGTCTCAAAGCCAGCAACCTGACCCTCCAGTACGACCAGCGCCGCGTCGTGGAAGGCCTCACGGCGGAGATCCCAGAGGGCAAGGTGACCATGATTGTGGGCGCCAACGCCTGCGGAAAATCCACTCTGCTGCGCGGACTCTCACGGCTGCTCAGGCCGGCCGGCGGCACCGTCACCCTCGACGGGAAGGACATCCACTCCCTTCCGGCGCGCGAACTTGCCCGCACGCTCGGCCTGCTCCCGCAGCACCCCACAGCGCCGGACGGCATCTCCGTCCGGGATCTGGTGCGCCGCGGCCGTTATCCGCACCAGGGCTTCTTCCGCAGCTGGTCGGAGAAGGACGACGCCGCGGTGCAGCGCGCGCTGGAAGCGACGGGAACGCAGGACCTCGCCGGGCGGAACGTCGACGAGCTGTCCGGCGGGCAGCGCCAGCGCGTGTGGATCGCCATGGCGCTCGCCCAGGAAACGGACGTTCTCCTGCTGGACGAACCCACGACCTACCTTGACCTTGCGCACCAGGTGGAGGTGCTGGATCTCGTCACCGACCTTAACCGGCAGCGCGGCACCACCGTGGCGATCGTGCTGCACGACCTGAACCTGGCGGCGCGCTACGCGGACCATGTCATTGCGCTGAAGGGCGGGCGCGTGGTGGCCGCGGGCCCTTCGGCCGAGGTGGTCACCGAGGCGCTTGTCCGCGGCGTGTTCGGACTGGACTCCCGGGTGGTGCCTGACCCCGTCTCCGGCACGCCGCTCGTGATTCCGCTGGGCAGGCACCACGCAGACCCAGAATCCCCGACCGCAACCTTGGAGATGGCCTCATGAAATCAGGACCCAGCCCCGAGCGCACACCGCTGGCGGTGCGCGCCGGAAGGAACAGTGCGGCCGCCAGGCAACAGCCCGCCACCGAACCCATGACGCTGGCCTTCAACGTCACCGTCTCCGCGGTCCAGGAACTCAGCCCCAACTTCCGGCGGGTGACTTTTGGCGGGTATTCCCTGCGGGACTTCGGCGTGCACGGGGACACCATGGACCTGCGGATCAAGCTCATGATTCCGTCCCTTGCCGACGACGGGATGCAGCATCCGCTGCCAACGTTCCGGATGGAGAACAGCAGTTGGTACCGGGAATGGCTGGCGATGGAAATCTCCACTCGCGGCTCCATGCGAACGTACACTGTCCGGCAGGCCCGGCTTGACGCCGTTTATCCGGAGATCGACGTCGACTTCGTGATGCACTTTGACGCCGACGGGAACGGCGGCCCTGCGGCGAACTGGGCGCTCAACGCCAAGCCGGGGGACGCCCTGACGCTGATCGGCCCGAACAACCGTGCCGCGCATTGCGTCACGGCGGAAACCTACTCGGGCATCGAGTGGCGGCCCGGCCTGGCCCAGCGGGTACTCCTGGCCGGCGACGAGACCGCCGTTCCCGCCATCAGCGCCATCCTGGAAAACCTCCCCGGCTACATGACCGGTCACGCCTTCCTGGAAGTCCCTGAAGCCGGCGACTTTCTGGATCTCAGCACGGCAGCCGACGTCGAAATCACCTGGCTGGCCCGCGGCGCCCCGATCGGCCGCTCCCGCCCGCACGGGCAACTGCTTCAGGAAGCGGTCCGTTCTGCCGTGCAGCTGCCGGGCTGGGTGGGCGTGACGTTCCCTGACGCCGCGGCGGGCCCCGAGCCGGAAGACGTCAACGTGGACCGGGACATCCTGTGGGAAACACCGGCCCGCATGGATACCGCCGCGATCAGTGCCACCAAAAACCCGGGTCTGCCCTCCGGCGCCCTGCCGTTCTATGCGTGGCTGGCCGGTGAAGCGGCCGTCATCAAGGAGCTGCGCCGGTACCTGGTGCGCGACGTCGGGATCGACCGGAAGCAGGTCGCGTTCATGGGGTACTGGCGGCAGGGGAAGGCCGAGCTCTGAGCCTCTGGCGGTGCTTGGTCCGCCTCCGCCGCCGACTTGCCGTCGCTTTAGACACCTCGCCAACGCTCTCGCACTTCCTGTCGCGTAACGGCCAACGCTCTCGCACTTCCTGTCGCGTAACGGCCAACGCTCTCGCAGTTCCTGTCGTTGGCCGTTAACCCTGTCGTTTCTTTCGGTGACTAGGGTGCCGGGGTGGGTGTCTCTCCTTTGCTTCCGGATCATGATGGGCGGCGGGTGTTTGTCGCTTTGGGGGATTCCTTCACTGAGGGGGTCGGGGACCGGAACAAGCATCTGCCGAATGGGGTGCGCGGCTGGGCGGACCGGGTGGCGGAGAGGCTCGCCAAGGCGGAACCGGGCTGGGAGTACGCCAACCTCGCCATCAGGAGCAAGCGGCTGCGCCACATCATCGACGAACAGCTGGAAGCTGCGCTCGCCATGGAACCGACCCTCATCACGCTGTACGCCGGCGGGAACGACATCCTGGATTTCGGGACGGACATGGACGCGCTCATGGCGCAGTACGAAGCACTCGTGGCGAAACTCGCTGACACCGGCGCCACCCTGGTGCTCTTCACGGGTTTCGACATCAAGGTGTCCCCCCTGCTCGAGCCGCTGAAGAAGAGAAACGCCTCTTATAACCAACGGGTCAGGGAACTGGCAGCCCAATACGGGGCTGTGCTGGTGGACTACTGGTGCTTCGAGGCCTTCCACGACCGCCGGATGTGGGACACGGACCGGCTGCACATGTCCAAGGCCGGCCACAAGTACCTCGCGGCACAAGTCCTGGACCACCTCGGCGTGCCCCACAAGATCAGCCTCAAGGAGTGGGAGCCCCCGGTCAGGATGACGCTGCGCGACTGGGAGCGGCGGCAGCGGCTCTGGCTGAATGACTGGGTGCTGCCCCTGTTCGGGCGGAAACTCCGCGGCGTCACGCTGGGGGACAACCTCAGCCCGCGATGGCCCCGGCCGGTATTGGTTCCGCGCAAGCGCGGCCTGAGAAAACTCGTCGTCCCTGCGGCTCCTCCCGGACGTGGTGGCGAGCAGATACTTTGAGTGTAAACAGCTGTTGACTTGTGTGCAACATCACAGCTAGTGTTGCGGCACTGACAATCCGTCAATGCATCAAGCTTCAAGTCCGCCCAGCGTTGCGTGGACCGCTCGAAGGCGCGAACCGCCGTCGCCGGTAACCCGACGTGACAGCAGGATCCCAGCTCTTGCTTCCCCATTCACGCGGGCCTTCTTTCTGCGTGTTCCGGGCGAGCCACGCCACGAGAGGCATCACCGCCATGACTGACAGCAAATCCCTCCATTTCAACCGCCGGAAGCTCCTGAAGGCTGCGGCGCTGACACCGTTCGCCGGGCTGGCGCTGTCCGGTTGCGGCGCCAAGCCGGCCCAAAGTGCGGCCGCGAACAAGACCGTGACGGTCACGTCCTACGGAGGCTCCTACAATGACCAGCTGACGCAGACCATCCTGGATCCGTTCTCCAAGAAGACGGGCATCCAGCCCACGCTGCTGGCCAATACCAGCCTTGCCGCGCTCAAGGCCCAGGTGCAGTCCGGCGACGTGCAGTGGGACCTCGTGGAAATCACCGCACCGGAGTATGAAACGGCCGTGGCCGAGGGACTCCTGGAAAAGTTCGACTACGACATCATCAGCGACAAAGGACTGCCCGGGTACGCCAAGGCTGAATACGGCATCAAGTACCTGAGCTTCCTGTTCGTCATGGCCTGGGACCAGAAGGTCATCCCGGACGCCAAGGCACCGAAGGACTGGGCGCAGTTCTTCGACCAGGACAAGTACAACACCAAGCGCTCCGTCTACAACCAGCTCTCCGACAGCTCGGTTCTGGAGGCGGCCCTTCTGGCCGACGGGGTTCCGTTCGACAAGATCTACCCCCTCGATGTGGACCGCGCCCTTCGCGTCCTCGGACACCATCCGGGCAAGGACAGGCTGCTCTACCACTCGGCGAACCAGGAGCCGATCCAGCAGCTCACGTCCGGAGAGGTCTCACTTTCCACAAGCTTCAACAACCGCATCAACGCCGCCCGCACGGACGGTGCGAAGCTGAACTTCTCACCCGAGAATGCGGTCCTCGCCGGAGACTACTTTGTGGTCCCCAAGGGCGCCAAGAACAAGGAAGCGGCGTTCCAGCTCATGAACTTCATGTCAAACGACGCCGAAGCAGGTGCCGCATTCGACAAGGTGACCAACCTGACCCTGGCCAACACGCCGGCCCTGTCCAAGCTGCCGAAGGCAGTTGCGGACACGCTGCCCACGAGCCCGCGGTTGGCCGACAAGATCCTCGTGCGTGATGACAAGTGGTGGTCTCAGAACCTGAAGAAGACCGAGCAGCAGTTCAAGCTGTGGCAGGCCAGCTGACATGACTGCCGCAACTCTGCAGACGGCCCTGGAGCAGGGCCGCCACGCGCCGGGGGAGGGAAGGCCGAAGGGCCGGCGCCGGCTCAGCGGCTGGTGGCTGCTGCTTGCACCGATCCTGGCCTTCGACGTCGTCCTCTTCCTTACGCCGCTGGGAAAGCTGGTGGCCTCAAGCTTTGCCGACAACGCCTACCAGCGGGTGCTCGAGGATCCGCTGGTGCTTCGCTCGCTCGTCAACACCTTGAGCATCAGCCTGGCTTCCACGATCGTGACAGTGGTGCTGGGATACGTGATCGCACTCGTGCTGTGGCGTGCCGGCACCGTCACCCGGGTGATCCTGTTCGCCGTCGTTCTTCTGCCGTTCTGGACCGGCATTCTGGTGAAAAACTTCGCCTGGGCGGTGCTGCTGCAGGACAACGGCATCGTCAACGCGTTCCTTCAAGGCATCGGGCTCACCCATGCGCCGATCGAACTGCTGCATAACCGGTTCGCCGTCATCATCGGCATGGTCCACTGCCTCCTTCCGTACGCCGTGTTTCCGATCTTCTCCTCCCTGACCGCCATCGACGACCGGCTGGGCCTGGCCGCCCGGTCGCTGGGTGCGCGGGAAGGATCGGTGTTCCGCCGGATCACCCTGCCGCTCTCCGCTCCCGGCATCTCGGCGGCGGGGTTGTTGGTGTTCATCATCAGCACCGGCTTCTTCATCACGCCCGTCGTCATGGGCGGACCGGGCGACATGATGATCGCCAACCAGATCGATTACTACGCCCGCCAGCTCACGGACTTCTCGGGCGCCGCGGCACTTGCCGTCGTGCTGACGGTGATGGTGAGCATCATGGTGGCCGTGTATCAGCGCGTTCTCAAGGCAGGAGGCCAACATGAAGACAACTAATCCGCAGCACCGCCTGCTGGCGCTGCTCTCCGTCCCCGTGTTTCTGTTTCTGGTGATTCCGACGGCGATCGTGGTGCCGGTGGCGCTGAATGACAGCCGCTACATCACTTTTCCGCCGGAAGGATTCTCCCTGGCGGCCGTCGCCGGCTTCTTCGCGGACAAGCCATGGACCTCGGCACTGACTGCCAGCCTGCAATCGGCGGGAATCGCCGTCGTCATCGGAGTGCTCCTTGGCTCCACGGCGGCCATCGGCCTGCACGGCCGGAAATTCCCCGGCAGATCGGCGGTGATGGGACTGATCCTGGCTCCCATGATCGTACCCACAGTGGTACTGGCACTCGCCTTCTACCAGTTCTTCATCTCGATCGGGATGGTGGGCAGCATCATCCCGATCGGCCTGGCCCACGCCGTGATTGCCACCCCGTACGTGTACCTGACGACCCGCGCGGCCCTGGCGGGCCTCAACCCGGCCCTGGTGAGGTCAGCGCAGAGCCTCGGCGCGGGACCGTTGTCCGTATTAAGGCACGTATACCTTCCGATCATCCTGCCGGGCCTGATCTCCGGGGCCTTGTTTGCCTTCTCGGTCTCGATCGACGAGACCGTGATGTCACTGTTCATGCAGTCCCCGGGGGCCACCACGCTTCCGGTCAAGATGTTCACCGACATCCAGTTCAACCTGACCCCGAAGATCGCTGTTTCATCTGCGCTTCTGGTCAGCGTCGCCACAATAGGGCTCCTCCTTCAGGTCTTGTTTGTCCTCAGGCGCCGATCCACCGCACGGATGCTGCCGCTGGCAGTGTCGGCCCAAACGTAAAGGAATGCCGATGACCACATCAGTGATCTCCGCAGAATCAATTGCCGGCACCGGGAGCGCGTCCCGTGGTGCCATTGAACTCCGCAACGTCAGCAAGAACTATGGCGACGTTGTGGCCGTGGACCGGCTGGACCTCGTGGTTCAGCCGGGCGAATTCGTCACGCTGCTCGGGCCAAGCGGGTCCGGCAAAACCACCACCATGATGATGGTTGCCGGCTTCGAAGAACACACCGCAGGATCGGTGCTCATCGATGGCCAGCCGGTGGACACACTGCCCCCGCGGGAGCGCAACCTGGGCGTCGTGTTCCAGAACTACGCACTGTTCCCGCACATGAGCGCGCTCGAAAACGTGGAATTTGCGCTCCGGATGCGCAAAATTCCCAAGGAAGAGCGCCGCCAGCGCGCAGAAGAGGCCCTTGAGCGCGTGGGCCTCGGAAAAATGGGCGGCCGCAAGCCCCGCCAGCTGTCAGGAGGCCAGCAACAGCGCGTCGCGTTGGCCCGCGCGCTGGTCTTCAACCCGGCCGCGCTGCTCCTGGACGAGCCTATGGCAGCCCTGGACAAACGGCTCCGCGAGCAGATGCAGGAGGAAATCAAGACCTTGCAAAAGAGCCTCGGCATCTCGGTGCTGTTCGTCACCCACGACCAGGACGAGGCCATGGCCATGTCCGACAGGATCGTGGTGATGAAGGACGGCAAGATCGTCCAGTCAGGACCGCCGGAGGACGTCTACAACCAGCCCTTGACGGACTGGGTGGCCAGTTTCCTCGGCGACACCAACCTCATTCCGTGCACCGTGCTGGAACGCGACGGTTCAGAGGCCTTGGTGGATCTTGGCGGCCTCGGTACAGCGCGGGTCGCAGACCGCGGAGCGAGCGGCGAAAACTACGCCGTCTCCATCCGGCCGGAGCACCTCAAATTCCGCCCGGAGGGCGCTGGCGGCAACGGTGGCGAAGCAACACTGGTGTCCTCCACCAACCTCGGGGCCACGGTCCGCCACCGTCTGACGGCGGGCGGCCTCGATCTTCAGCTGCGCGAGCTCAGCGCGGACTCGGCCTGCAGGCCCGAGCCCGGCGGCCAGGTATTCGTGGGATGGGATCCGGGGCGCGCCCAGCTCCTGGTCTTGGAGTCCTAGCCCGGCCCGCCCAGGGCTGAACCAGCCGAGTTGTGGGCCACACCCTGCCCGATGGTGCCCCGGACAGCGCGTCCGGGGCCCAAAAGTGGGTTAATTCCGCGGCGCTGGCTCATCCAGGAGGTTTTCGAACCCCGGGGCCACCCTGTCCGCGGCGAATTCCATGACTTCGAACTCGGCCACGCCGTTGACGTAGAAAGGGTCTTTGGCCAGAGAGTCGTCCAGTGTCACCCGGTCAGCCTTCGACAGCAGGAGACCGCCCGTGCGCGGGACCTTCCTGCCGGCGGCCAGGAACACGCCCTGGTCAAAGGCGTCCTTGAGCCAGGCCACGTGGGCGTCCAGGTGGTAGTCGACGATGTCTTGGGCGACCTTGTAAGTGAGGGAAACTACGTACATGTCCGCCAGCCTACCGCCACCCACTACTGGAGAACCCTGGCTGTGACAGCCGCCGGCGCCCGCCTTCAGCCGCCGGCGCCGCCTTCAGCCGCCGGCGCCGCGGCCCGCCTCAACGGCCCCGGCTTGAACTGTCAAGCTTTAATTCTCCTAGGATGGAGTCATGACGGAACCGCGCTGGCTCAACGCCGATGAACGCCGGGCCTGGCTCGCCCAGCTGAGCATCAACACCATGCTGCCAGCCGCCCTGGATACCCAGCTGCACGCAGCGGGCAAAGTGTCCCTGTTCGACTACAACGTCCTGGCCATGCTCTCCGAGGCAGAGGGGCGCTTTCTGCCAATGAGTGAACTCGCGGCCCGGACCAGCGCATCACTTTCCCGGCTTTCCCATGTGGTGACCAAACTCCAGAACCGCGGCTGGGTGGAGCGCCGGCCGCACCCGGGCGATGCCCGCGTGACCACCGCGCACCTGACCGAGCAGGGGATGGCCACCATTGTGGAGCTAGCCCCAGGCCACGTGGAATCCGTCCGCTCGCTGTTTCTTGACGCCCTGACCGAGCGCGACGTCGCCGATCTCGCCCGGATTGGGGAAAAGATCGTGGCGCGCCTGGACAACAACCACTGGATCCTCCGCGAGCAGCCGTAGCCGCGGCCAGTCAGCCGAAGCCGCGCCGCCGGCGGCCGTCTTGGTTGCTCGCGGCAACTGCTGGCAGACTGGATCCATGGATTTCACGTCCCGCTATGTAGCCCTCGGAGACTCCTTCACGGAAGGAGTCGGCGACGACGACCCAACCCGACCCAACGGCGTCCGGGGCTGGGCAGACCGGGTGGCCGAACAGCTCGGCGCCGCGGACCCGGGCTTCGGTTACGCAAACCTTGCCATCCGCGGCAAGAAACTCCGCCAGATCATGGCCGATCAGGTGGACGCCGCCGTCGGCCTCAAACCGACGCTCGTAAGCATCTACGCCGGCGCCAACGACATCCTCCGGCCTAAGATAGACATCGACGACCTGCTTGAGGAGTACGACGCCGGTATCCGCAAACTCAGGGCCACCGGCGCCACAGTGGTGATGTTCACCGGCTTCGACGCCCGCGGCTCCAAAGTGTTCGGCACCATGCGCGGCCGCACCGCCATCTACAACGAACTTGTCCGTGGCATCGCCGGTGACCACGGTGCGTTGATCGTCGACTACTGGCGCTTCAACGAATACTACGACTGGGGAATGTGGGCCAAGGACCGGATGCATATGTCTGCCGCCGGCCACACGAACATGGCCAAGCGCGTCCTCACCGTCCTGGAACACGATCATTCGATCGAGGTCCCGCCCATGACGCCGGTGCCGGAGCTCAGCCGCGCTGAGGCGGTGCGGGCCAATGCCCGCTGGGTCAAGGAATTCGCTGCCCCTTGGGTGGTTCGGCGGGTCACCGGCAAATCCTCCGGCGACGGCCTCCAGCCGAAATACGGCCAGCTCACCCGGCTCTAACGAGCCGGCGGCGCTGCGGGCCCAGCCCACCGACGCTGGTCGAGCCTGTCGACGCTGGTCGAGCCTGTCGACGCCGGTCGAGACCTAACGTCGAAATCCCGCCGTCGCCAGGAGGTCCCCGTCCCTGTGCACAGCCAGCACCTCGACGTCCCACAACTCGGCTGCGCGGTTTAGCATCGCGGTTCCGCCGGCCACGATCGCCGTCGCGAGGACGTCGGCGGTGACCGCGTCGGCCGCCGCCACGGAGACCTGCCAGAATTCCGCGGCACGCCCGCCCGCGGCCCAGATGTGGTCGCCGCGTTCGGCTGAGCCCGAGGTCGCCAGGGCCATCCTGCTCCGGGAGGCGGTGTTTCCGGGGGCACCGCCGTCGGCCGCGAGTCCAGACGCAAGCCCGCCCGGCAAGCCACCCAGCGGAAAGCCGGCGAGCAGCGTTCTGCGGTCGGCCGGATCCACGATCCCCGCCCGCCACGCTTCGCCGCTGCCGGGATCAGGGGAGCCGCTGACGAGCACATCCCCGCCGGCATTGAGGCACCAGTCCTCCAGTCCCAGGGCGTGGAGAGAAATCCCCGCTTCCTTCATAGCATGGCCTTTGATGAGGCCGGAGAGGTCCAGGATGCCGTCCGGACGTTCGGCCGTGAACGCGCCTTCGGTCAGGAGCCGCCACTCGGATGCCTCCGTATACCGTGCCCGCATTTCGTCCGACGCCTCCTGCAGCCCAAGTTCGCCGCGCCCCAGCCTGCTGGCTTCGGAATCGGGACGGTACAGGCTGAAGGTCCCATCCAGCCGGGCGAAAAGGCGTTCGACGACGGCGGTTGCGGCTTCCAGCTCATCGTCCGCAGCATGGGGTGCTTTGTGCGGACCGGCCGGCATGGTGAGGCTGATGACCGTCCCCATGCAGCTGAAGGTCCGTGCCCGCAGACCGTGCCTGGGTTCAGAGGTTTGCTGCATCGAGGGCCGCCTGGAGTGAGGTGAGGTAGGCGTTGCTGGTCACCGTTGCGCCGCCGACGGTCTGGACCTCCGCCGACTGTGCCTGAAGTACTTCGCTGCGAAGAATCGGGGCGGCGTAGTTGCTGATCTGCATGGATCTGCCTTCTGCGTCGGTCAGCTTGAGGGCGGTGACGTCCGTGATGGCGCCTGCCTTGACGGTGACCTGCACCTGTACGGTGCCGAAGCGGGTCTGGACGATGTCGCCGTCGTAGGTGCCGCCGGCTTTGGCCGCCGAACCGGCAGCGCCTGAAGATCCGGATGTCCCGGACGATGCCGGGCCGCTGGTGTCCGATGATCCCGTCCCCGCCGAAGTCCCGGCGGTTTCATTCCCCGTGGACGCAGCCGCAACAGCGCTGCGGGTGTCGGCCACATGGACGCCTGACTGCCAGCCGACCAGGAGGATTCCGGCCGAAGCCAAGGCGGCTGAAACCGCTGCTCTGATTCTCACCAGTCAAACCTTTCGTAGTGGAGCTGATCTTCGCGGACGCCCGCCGAGCGGGCGGCGTCCAGGACGTTCTCCGCCCAGCGAGCGGGGCCACACACGTAGATGTCGGCGCCGGCGACCTCCGGAGCGTAGTCCGTGAGGCTGTAGCCTGCCCGCTGTTCGCTCGCGGGAAGCCAGCTCTCCCGGGAGCCCGGATCCCGGGAGCCGGTCAGGTGGAAAAGCGTGGCACCGCGTGCACGGCACAGTTCGAGAATTTCATCGCCGAGATAGAGCTCCTGGTCGCTGTGGCCGCGGAGGAGCACCGTCGCCTTCCCCGGCTCAAAAGGCGTCGTTTCCAGCAGTGCCCGCAAAGGGGTGATGCCGATTCCGGCGCCGATCATCACCACGTGGTCCTTGCTGCGGGCGGCGGAACTGAAAAGGCCGTAGGGTCCTTCCACGGCAACCTTGGTTCCCCGTTTCAGCCGGGACAGCTGAGCGGACCCCTTGCCGAGATTCCGAACGGTAATCCTTAGCCGGCCGCGGCCATTCCGGTCCACGTCCAAAGGCTCGGCGGAAAGGCTGAACGGATGCGGGTGCCACCAGAGACCGGGGGCCAGGAAGCGCCAGATGAAGAACCGGCCGCCGGCGCCGGCCAAGGTGTTCAAGTTCAGGCCGCTCATCTCGATATTGACCACTCCAGGGGCGACCGCCGTCACGCGCTCAACCGTCAACTGATGCCGGAAGGTGGCGAGGACCGGCTGCATCACCCGGTAGTACAGCAGCGCCGCGCCGGTGGCGATGCAGATGGCGAGCCAGTACCAGCGCTGCCACGTTCCGGGAGCGAACAGTGCCCCCACGCTGAACTGGTGCGGCAGGGCTGTCAGCACCGCCGCATACGTGAGTAGATGGACGACGTACCAGAACTCGTAGGGGAAGCGCCGCCGGACTGCCACGAGCGAGGTCACCACCACGGCAATGAACAGGGCCATGGACACGAATGCCAGCCACATGTCCGGCACCAGGACCCACAGCGCCACGGCCTCACTCACGGGGTCCAGCCCTTCCGCCATGCCGTAGCCGATAGCAATCAGGACACCGTGAGCCAGCAGGAGGTAGAGCGACGGTTTGCCGAGCTTCCGGTGGAACTCCAAGGCACGGTCATGCCCGACCGCGCCGTCGATGAGCGGAATCCGGGCTGCGAGCAGGAGCATGAGCAGCACCAGGTCCATGCCGGCGAGACCGGCCACAATCCCCAAGGCCGTGATCCCGGCGCCGAGCGTCGAGATCCCTGTCATGCCGCCGTCGGCCAGCCATAACGCAACCGAGGCCGCCAGCGATCCCCACGCCGCTACCGTCAGGGCGTCAGCGCGGAGAAGCCGGCGCCGGTGCTGCGAGGCGAAGCGGCCGCGCCCGGGATTTGCGGGCTGTCCAGGACCGGGCCGCCGAAGGGCGTCGGCCCCGGGCGAAGGAAGGAGGTCTGTGTTCATGTCTCAAGACTCCGCTGCCAGGCTTTCATTTTCCTGTGAAAATCCTTCTCCCCGGATGTGTCTTCCCTGTCAGCGGGAGTGGCGCCGGCAGGCTCCCCTTATACACCCTCCACCGCCGGATTAGCCTTTAATTCGCACGTCTCGTAGACTTGGTAGGCGCTAGGTGGCGCGGAGCGTGTGCAATTGCTCCGGTTGGCGGCGGCTGTCAGCAGAAATGACAGTCCCAATGGCCGGTAGTTAGGGGCTCAAGTTGCGTGCATTCCTGTATTCGCCCAGCATCCCGGTACTTCGCAGTGGTTTCCACTGCCCGGTGCCCG
Source organism: Arthrobacter sp. 05T444 (assembly GCF_056395905.1). Classification (NCBI taxonomy): domain Bacteria; kingdom Bacillati; phylum Actinomycetota; class Actinomycetes; order Micrococcales; family Micrococcaceae; genus Arthrobacter; species Arthrobacter sp. 05T444. Next base: position 1,411 of record NZ_JBFTKK010000027.1, on the reverse strand, counting down.
TGGCTCATCGTATTTCGCCGCAGCAAGGAAATCTTGGCTTTTCGCCGGTATTTTCGGGCATGCGGAAACCGGAAACGCGTGGGGGCTGGATGCGGACGCCGCCTGCCGCACGGTAACGCAGAACTCTGCCAGCCGTTTCATTTATTTTTCAGAGGAGAGTCGTCATGGCAGCACACTGCCAGGTGACCGGAGCCGAGCCGGGCTTTGGACACAGCATTTCGCACTCGCACCGCCGCAACAAGCGCCGGTTCGACCCGAACATTCAGAAGAAGCGCTACTGGGTTCCGTCCCTGCGCCGCAATGTCACCCTGCAGGTCTCTGCAAAGGGCATTAAGACCATCGACGTACGCGGCATCGACGTAGTCGTCGCCGCCATCCTGGCACGAGGGGTGAAGCTCTAGTGGCTAAGGACAAGGACGTACGTCCGATCATCAAGCTCAAGTCGACCGCGGGCACGGGTTACACCTACGTAACCCGTAAGAACCGTCGTAACGACCCGGACCGCATGGTCCTGAAGAAGTACGACCCCAAGATCCGCAAGCACGTCGAATTCCGAGAGGAGCGCTAAACACATGGCTAAGAAGTCAATGATCGCTAAGAACGAACAGCGTAAAGTCATCGTCGAGCGTTACGCTGCAAAGCGCCTCGAACTGAAGAAGGCTCTGGTTGACCCCAACTCGACCGACGAAGTTCGCGAAGCCGCACGCCTCGGCCTGCAGAAGCTGCCCCGCAACGCCTCGCCGGTACGTCTGCGTAACCGCGACATCATCGATGGCCGTCCCCGCGGTACCTTCCAGAAGTTCGGTATCTCCCGTGTTCGCTTCCGCGACATGGCTCACCGCGGTGAGCTCCCGGGTATCACCAAGTCTTCCTGGTAATTCAGCACCGCTGAATCCAGCCTGAGAAGGGCCGGCAACCGAATGGTTGCCGGCCCTTCTTTGCGTTGACGGCGGCTGGATTTCCGGGGCCGGTTGCGGGTGATGCAGCACACAACAAGGAATTACGACGCCGGCACCTGGCTTTTGCTGCGGACGTCATCCTTTCTCCGCGGAACGGCGCGGATTTTCGCGTTCGGGATGCCGAATGGAGGCGGGTTTGCGGTGGGGGCGTGGTGGGTGTATTGTTTTCTAAGTCGCCGAGAGGGAGACCAGCGGAAAGCTGGGAACCGACGGTGACAAATCCCCTAAATTTCAAGACCTGATCTGGTCGGCGCTTCGTGCGCTCCGGGTTTGGTGGGGGCGAGTTTGAATGGTTTGCAGGTTGCGGAGACGCTGGTTTGCAATGTGGTTTGGATTCGGGTAAGTTTGGGAAGTTGCTCCGGAGCGATCTGCGACTGGTTGTTTGGTTGTGGTGGTGCCGGGTGTGTCTGTTGTTTGAGAACTCAATAGTGTGCCAAGTTTGTTGATACCGG
>NZ_JBFTKK010000026.1:0-59809 GCF_056395905.1 Arthrobacter sp. 05T444 | reverse complement strand
TACGGTCCCGAAGACCTCGAACTCGTCGCTCAGAAACTCAACGGCCGGCCACGTAAAACGCTCGGCTGGGAAACCCCAGCCGAGCGTTTACGTGCTTTACTACTAACCACCTAACCAACAGGTGTTGCAACGACCCCTAGAAACCGCCCAAAGAAACAGGGGCCTCAAGTGTTTGTTCGCGGTTTTTAGCGAGGGCGCGGAAACGCTTAGAACTCGAACCAGATCTTGATTTCGCGCTCGGCCGAGTCCACTGAGTCGGAGCCGTGAACGAGGTTCTGCTGGACCTTCAGGCCCCAGTCGCGGCCGAAGTCGCCGCGGATGGTGCCCGGGGCCGCCGTCGTCGGGTCGGTAGTGCCGGCCAGCGAGCGGAAGCCTTCGATCACGCGGTGGCCCTCGAAGATCGCGGCAACCACGGGGCCGCTGAGCATGAACTCAACCAGCGGCTCGTAGAACGGCTTGCCCACGTGCTCTTCGTAGTGCTGCTCCAGCAGGTCCCGGGTGGCATTTACCTTCTTGAGCTCAGCCAGGGTGTAGCCCTTAGCTTCGATGCGGCCAAGGATTTCGCCGGTCAGGTTACGGGTGACGCCGTCGGGCTTGATCAGGACGAGGGTGCGCTCAATGCTCACAGCTGCTCCAATGTGGTTGGTTGTGGGTTTCCGGCTAAGTCTACGGGTTCTGGCCGGCGCCTTCACTGCGCGGGCCGTCGGGATGCGCGGCATCCCATTCGGCCTGCTCCCGGGCCCGCTGGGCGGCTTCGGCGTCGATCCGGATGCCTGTCCTGATGCCGTACCACCAGGCGAGGGCGAACAGAACGCCCACGAGGAACATCAGGGGCTCCACGAACCCGGCGAAGATGAGCACCAGCTGCAGGACCCAGCCGAGCGCCACGCCCCACGGTTTCGACAGGACGGCGCAGGCCAGAACCAGGACCACGCTCAGCCCGATGCCCACGGCGAGGATTAGCACCGGGGACATCTCGCTGCGCCGCAGTCCGAAGACGGCCAGCGTAGCGAAGAACGCCACGAAAGCCTCCAGCAGCAGCACCGTGGACGCGAACATGACCTTGGTGGACCTGCGTTTTTTGGGCATGCCCGGCCGCCATTCGCGCTGGGCTTTGGTCAGCTTGGCCATGGGTCAGGCCTCCGTTTTTCCGAGCAGGATGCGGGCTTCCGCCACCAAGGTGATGGAGCCCGTCACCAGCACGCCGCCGGCAAGATCTTCGTTGGCCTCAGCGCGCTCCACAGCCCATTCGAGGGCATCATCCAGCTTCTCGGCGATGTGAATGTTCTCCTCACCAAAGCCGAGGTCGACGGCGAGCTCCGCCAGTTCCGCGGCCGGAACCGCCCGCGGCGAGTTCGACTGCGTGAAGCAGAACTCCTCGGCGAGACCGCCCAGGGACGCCTTGAGCTGGCGGAGGATCTCCTCGGCGTCCTTTTCCTTGAGGACACCGACCACTGCAACGATCTTGCTGAAGCTGAAGGCTTCCTCAATGGCCTCGGCCGAAACGCGGATGCCCTCCGGGTTGTGCGCTGCGTCCACGATGATGGTGGGCGCGGTGCGGAGCACCTCAAGGCGGCCCGGGGACGTGACCGTGGCGAACGCTTCCTGCAGCACTTCGGCGTCCAGCTCTTTCTCGCCACCGCCCAGGAACGCCTCGAGCGCCGCGACGGCGACCGCCGCATTCTCGGCCTGGTGCGCGCCGTGGAGCGGCACCATCAGCTCCGGGTAGCGACCCGCAAGTCCCTGGATGGTCACAACCTGCCCGCCGACGGCGACCTGCCGCGATTCGACGCCGAACTCCACGCCCTCGAAGCGGAACGGCACCTGTACTTCCTTGGCCTTCTCCAGCAGGACCTGGGCAGCATCCGTGGGCTGGGCCGCGCTGATGAGGAAGCCGCCCGGCTTGATGATGCCGGCCTTCTCGTAGGCGATGTCCTCTGTGGTGTCACCCAGGAGGTCCGTGTGGTCCAGGGAGATCGGCGTGATCACGGCTACCTGGCCGTCGCCCACGTTCGTGGCGTCGGTGATGCCACCCAGGCCCACCTCCATGACCGCCACATTGACGGGCTGGTCCGCGAAGACGGCGAAGGCGAGAATGGTCAGGCACTCAAAGTAGGTCAGTCTGGGCTGGTCCTCGGCCAGGAGTTCGTTGTCCACGATTTCCAGGTAGGGCCTGATTTCGTCCCAGATCCGGACGAACGTCTCGTCGGACACCGGCGCGCCGTCCACGCTGATCCGCTCCGTGACCTTGGACAGGTGCGGACTGGTGTAGCGGCCGGTGCTGAGGCCGTGCGCGCGGAGGCCGGCCTCGATCATCCGTGCCGTGGAGGTCTTGCCGTTGGTGCCTGTGACGTGGATGATCGGGAACGCCTTGTTCGGCTCCCCCAGCACATCCATGGCCCGGAAGAGGGGCGCGAGCCGGGGTTCCATCTTGTTTTCCGGCGCCCGGCCCAGCAGCTCGGCGTAGACGCTCTCCACGGAGAATTCGTCGGTCATAAGATTCAGGCCTCTGCTTTTTCGACGGTGATGAGGGGTTCCCCTGACCCGGCCGGAACGGTGTCCAGCTCCAGGGTCAGGGTTTCGGTCTTGACGAGTTCGGCGTTGGCCAGCAGGGCGTCCACCACGTTCTGTGCCGCGGTGACCGTGGTCCGGATCCGGTCGCTCACGTTGAGTCCGGCGTCCTTGCGTGCCTGCTGGATGGCGCGCACCATGTCCCGCGCCAGCCCTTCGGCCTCAAGCTCGGGGGTGACCTCGGTGTTGAGCACCACGAAGCCTCCGGTGGGCAATACTGCGACGGCAGAAGATGCGGAGCCGGAACCGCCGGCGGACTCGGCAACCACCGTCTCCAGCGAGTATTCCTGCGGCTCCAGCTCGAGTCCGCCTGCGGTCACCACGCCGGAGTCCGAAACCGACCAGTCCCCGGATTTGGACCCCTTGATGGCCTGCTGGACGTTCTTGCCGAGGCGTGGGCCCGCCGCCCGGGCGTTGACCACGAGCTTCTGCTCGATGCCGAACTCCTCCGGAGAGGCGCTGGCGGCATCCAGCAGGCGCACCGAGCGCAGGTTCAGTTCATCGGCGACGACGGCAGCGAACCCGCCCAGCGCATCCGCCCCCGGTGCCACCACCGTGAGTTCCTGCAGCGGCAGGCGGACGCGGAGGTTCGCGGCCTTGCGCAGGGAGGAACCGGTGGAGCAGATCTGCTGGACGCGGTTCATCGCCTCGACCAGACCGGCATTGGCCGGGAACAGATCGGCGTCCGGCCAGTCGGCCAGGTGCACGGAGCGGCCGCCGGTGAGTCCGCGCCAGATTTCCTCCGAGACCAGCGGCAACAGCGAAGCTGAGACTCGGCAGACCGCCTCCAGCGCCGTGTACAGCGCATCGAAGGCGTCGGCGTTCTCGTCGAAGAAGCGCTGGCGGCTGCGGCGTACGTACCAGTTGGTGAGCATGTCCAGGTAGCTGCGCAGCTCGTCGCAGGCGCCGGAGATGTCATAACTGTCCAGCTGGACGGTCATGTTGCGGACCAGGTCGCCGGTGTTGGCCAGCAGGTACTGGTCCAGGGTGTCGGAGTAGCCGTCGTAGCGGAGCTGGGCGTCGTAGCCGTCCCCGCCCTTGGCCGCGTTGGTGTACAGGGTGAAGAAGCTGTACACGTTCCACAGCGGCAGGATGACCTGCCGGACGCCGTCGCGGATTCCCTGTTCGGTGACCACGAGGTTGCCGCCGCGCAGGATGGGGCTGGACATGAGGAACCAGCGCATGGCGTCGGAGCCGTCGCGGTCCAGGACCTCAGACACGTCCGGGTAATTGCGCAGGCTCTTGGACATCTTCTGACCGTCGGAGCCCAGCACGATGCCGTGGCTGATCACGTTCCGGAAGGCAGGACGGTCAAACAGCGCTGTGGACAGGATGTGCAGCATGTAGAACCAGCCGCGCGTCTGCCCGATGTACTCCACGATGAAGTCCGCGGGGTTGTGGGTGTCGAACCACGCCTCGTTCTGGAACGGGTAGTGGACCTGGCCGTACGGCATGGAGCCGGAGTCGAACCAGACGTCCAGCACGTCCTCGACGCGGCGCATCACGGACTGGCCCTCGTCGGGGGTACGGGGATCGTCCGGGTTAGGGCGGGTCAGTTCGTCGATGAACGGCCGGTGCAGGTCGACCTGGCCGTCCTTGTTCAGCGGGAGCCGGCCGAAGTCGGCCTCGATTTCGGCGAGCGAACCGTAGACGTCGGTGCGCGGGTACTCCGGGTCGGTGGACTGCCACACCGGGATCGGGCTGCCCCAGTAGCGGTTGCGGCTGATGGACCAGTCGCGGGCGTTGGCCAACCACTTGCCGAACTGGCCGTCCTTGACGTTGCCCGGGATCCAGTTGATCTCCTGGTTCAGCTCGGACATGCGGTCGCGGAACTTGGTGACCTCCACGTACCAGGAGGACACGGCCCGGTAGATCAGCGGGTTGCGGCAGCGCCAGCAGTGCGGGTAGCTGTGCTCGTAGCTGGCCTGCCGGACCAGCCGTCCCTGGGCGCGCAGCACCTGGGTGATGGGCTTGTTGGCCTCGAAGACCTGCAGCCCCGCGATGTCGTGCAGGTCGCCATGCTTGAACAGCGGCAGGAACTTGGCGCCTTCGTCCACGGACAGGACCACGGGGATGCCCGCTTCCTCGCAGACCTTCTGGTCGTCCTCACCGTAGGCGGGTGCCTGGTGGACGATGCCCGTGCCGTCCGTGGTGGTGACGTAGTCGGCCACAAGGATCCGCCAGGCGTTCTCGGTGCCGAACTTTTCGGTGTCGCTGAAGTCGTGCCACAACGGCTCGTACTCGAGGCCCTCCAGCTCCGCGCCCGTGTGGGTTGATGTGACGGCGGCTGCCGCGGCAGCACCGTCGTCGTACCCCAGATCCTTAGCGTAGGTGCCGAGCAAGTCTTCGGCGAGCAGGAACCTGCCGGTGACCGGCGCCTCCGGGGAGGCAGCCTTGACGCCGCCGGGGCCGGCGGGCAGCACGGCGTACGTGATGGCAGGCCCGACGGCGAGCGCCAGGTTGGTGGGCAGCGTCCAGGGGGTGGTGGTCCAGGCGAGCGCCTGGACTCCGGCAAGCTGCCGGGAGAGCCCGGAGTCCCCCGCCGTGATGGGGAAGGTCACCGTGACGGTCTGGTCCTGGCGGTTCTTGTAGACGTCGTCGTCCATGCGCAGCTCATGGTTGGACAGCGGCGTCTCGTCCTTCCAGCAGTACGGCAGCACACGGTAGCCGTTGTAGGTCAGGCCCTTCTCGTGCAGCTGCTTGAAGGCCCACAGCACCGACTCCATGTACTCGACGTTGAGCGTCTTGTAGTCGTTGTCGAAGTCGACCCAGCGCGCCTGCCGGGTGACATACGCCTTCCACTCGTTGGCGTACTTCATCACCGACGCGCGGCAGGCGTCATTGAACTTGTCGATGCCCATGGCTTCGATCTGGGTCTTGTCCGTCATGCCGAGCTGCTTCATGGCTTCCAGCTCGGCGGGCAGCCCATGGGTGTCCCAGCCGAAGCGTCGCTCGACCCGCTTGCCGCGCTGGGTCTGGTACCGGCCCACGAGGTCTTTGGCGTAGCCGGTCAGCAAATGGCCGTAGTGCGGCAGGCCGTTGGCGAAGGGAGGGCCGTCGTAGAAGACGAATTCGTTGCTGCCGGACGTTCCGCCGGGAAGGTCCGGATGGCGCTGGTCGATGCTTGCCTGGAAGGTGCCGTCCTCATCCCAGTACTTGAGGATGCGCTCCTCGATCTCCGGAAACTTCACGGAGGCAGACACGCCGGAGGTGTTGGCGCCTGACGGTGCGGCAGAAGCCTTGGGGTAATAGGTCATCTCGACATCCTGGGTTGAGCTGGTGAACAAGTGGATCATTCAGGATGCGAGGACGGCCCGTACGCCGTTGTCCCGTGTCACTGTCCAGTGTCACTGCCCAACGATGCCGGCACCGCGGTACCACCTCACTTACCGGCACAGGGACTGGCCCCCAAAGGAGGTGTTCCGGCGCCGGCCGCTCATTACTGCTGTGACGGGCTTACCCGTCCGGTTCTACTGGCCTGCACGGTTGGTTCATGAGTTCGGTCAATTCATGAGTACCGGGCCGGGGTTCTTCCGGAAGCTCACCGGTGATGGCCGGGTCAAAGCTGTTGGCACCAGTCTAACGGCTGTGCTCCCGGACGCCATAACCGAGGGGACCCTCCAGAACGGGCGTCAAGCGCTGTTTCCTGCCTAGACTCAATGCCATGACAGTCCCCGCCCCGGACTCCTCGGAACGAGGCCTTGCTTCCGCGAATCCCCCCGGATCCCCGCAATCCCCCGCTTCGAGCCGCGGCAGGGGTTTCGCGTGGCGGCTGCTGGCGCTCGCCGTCCTTGTGCCTGTGGCGTCCTTGTCGATCTTCCGGGCCATCCCCGCGCAATGGCCGACGCCCGTGGTCCAGTTGCTGTCTTTCACGCCCTGGATGGTGGTTCCCGCCGTCCTGGCTCTGGGGCTGGCGCTGGCCGGCCGCCGGGTGTGGGTCAACGCCGCGGCCGCGGTGCTGCTGGCCGCCCAGCTGTTCTGGCTCTTTCCCCTGGACGCCGGGCGCTCCCTGCCGGGCCAGTCCGCCGCCGCCACGTCATTGACGGCCATGAACATCAACTCCGAATTCGGCCAGGCCGATGCGGCGGAGATCGTCCGCCTGGTCCGGGAGAACGGCGTCGATCTGCTCACGGTTCAGGAACACACCCAGGACCTTGAGGACAGCCTGGCATCCGAGGGGCTGGGAAGCCTGTTGCCCCACAGGATCAGCAGTCCAACGGACGACGGCGCCGGGAGCGCGATCTATTCTGCCCATCCAATGCAGGCCCTGGGGGTGTTGCCTGACACGCCGTTCCAAATGCCTACGGTCCGGCTGGCGATCGAGGACACCGGCCGCACAAGCACGCTCGACGTCACGAACGTCCACGCGCTGCCGCCGGTGGACGTCCGCGTCGCCCAATGGCGCAGCGACCTGGCGGCACTCGGGCGGCTCGCTGCGCAGGATCGTCCGGCTGCGGGGACGGCAGCGAGTCCGGCTGCGGGGACGGCCGCGGGGACGGCAGCGCACGGGAGTCCTCCCGGACTGCCGGCCAACCGCCTGCTGATCGGAGACTTCAACGCCACCTACGACCACTCCGAGTTCCGGGCAGTGCTCGACGGCGGCGCCAACGGTTCAGGATTGAAGTTGGTTGACGTGGGAACCGCCGCGGGCCTGCGGCTGGTCCCCTCGTGGCCGATGGAAGGCATGCCCCTGCCCGGGATCACCATCGACCACCTCGTCACGAGCCCGCAGATCGCCAGTTCCGGCTATGCCGTGCATCGGATCCCGGGAACGGATCACGCCGCGGTTTTGGCCACGCTCAGGATCCCGGCAGCGGGCTAGGCCCGGGGCAGCTTCATGCCGTATTCGCCCATCAACCCCGAGTGAACCTCAGGTGTTCAGGCCTGCTTGCGGATCAGCTTGTGGTTGGCCGCCTGCGCGACCGGACGGATCACGATCTGGTCCAGGTTCACGTGGTGCGGTGCGCAGACGGCGTAGCGCACCACGTCCGCCACATCGGCGGCCGTCAGTGGGTTTTCCACGCCCTGATAGACCTTTTGGGCGGCTTGCGCGTCGCCCAGCCTGTTGAGGGCGAACTCCTCGGTCTGGACGAGCCCCGGGGCAACCTCGATCACGCGGACATTGTTTTCGGCTTCCTCAAGGCGAAGCGCTCCGGTCACGGCGTGCTGGGCGAACTTGGCGGCGTTGTATCCGGCGCCGCCCTCGTAGGCCACGAGCCCCGCTGTGGACGTCAGGTTCAGGACAGTGCCCTCACCGTTTTCGCGCAGCATCGGGAGGAAGGCGCGAGTAAGTTTCATGGTCCCCAGGACGTTCACCCGGTACATCCACTCCCAGTCATCGGTCTGGGCCTGCCCCACCGGATCCGCGCCGCGGGCTCCGCCGGCGATATTGACCAGGGTGTCGATGCCGCCTGCGGCGGTCACCTCGGCCAGGAGCCTGGCAACGTCACCGTCTTCGGCGATGTCAGCCGGAATTCCGACGGCACCCGTCTCAGCTTCCAGCGCGGCCAGCCGCTCCTGGCGCCGGGCAACGGCATAAACCGTCCACCCCTCGGCCCTCAGCGCCCGGACGGTCGCCTCGCCGATGCCGGTGCTTGCACCTGTGACGACAGCTGCTTTGTTCTTCGATACCTCAGTCATGGCACCACCCTAACGGCATTCGGAGCATGCCTCAGCCGCGTCTCGCCTGTAGGAACTCCAGCAGCACCCGGGCGTGGTTCACTTCCGGATCCCGCGCACCGTAGAGCAGCGTCACCCTCGTGTGGCCGCGGGCCAGGTCCAGCAGCTGCCCCACTGCGGGGTTCTGTTCGAGTTCCGCTTCATACTGCGCCCGGAAGTCGGCGAAACGCTCCTGCATGTGGGCGAATTCCTGCCGGAGGGGCGGGGAGGGCGCAATTTCCTTCAGCCACAGCTCAAGACGGGCGCGTTCCTTACTGACCCCGCGCGGCCAGAGCCTGTCCACCAAAACCCGGCAGCCGTCGTCGTCCGCGGGGTCCTCGTAAATGCGCTTGATCACAAAGGGACCGTCTGCATTCTCCATAGGCGGCATGCTACTGCAGGTTCACCGGGCGGTCTGCTGCAGGCTCCCGGCTAAGGTCATGAAACAATTGGCCCATGGCTGAATCAACGCAGGGTACAGACACGCCCGCCACCGCCCCCATCAACGTTCCCGACAAGCCGGCCCTTGAAGGCCTTGAGGCTGCCCTGACGCAGCGCTGGCTGGACGAAGGAACCTACAAGTTCAACCCGGACACCACCCGGGAGCAGGTCTACTCGATCGACACTCCCCCGCCCACGGCATCGGGGTCCCTCCACGTGGGCCACATGTTCTCCTTTACGCAGACCGACGTCCAGGCCCGCTACATGCGCATGACCGGCAAGAACGTCTTCTACCCGATGGGCTGGGACGACAACGGCCTGCCCACCGAGCGCCGCGTGCAGAACTACTACGGCGTCCGCTGCGATCCAGCCATCCCCTACAACGCCGACTACCGGCCGCCGGCACAGGCTGCCAAGAACCAGCGCGACTTCGACGTCGTGTCCCGGCAGAACTTCATCGAGCTCTGTGAGGAACTCGCCGTTGAGGACGAGAAGGTTTTCGAGAACCTGTTCCAGACCCTCGGCCTGTCCGTCGATTGGGACCTCACGTACCGCACCATCGACGACACCTCCCGTGCCGTGTCCCAGCGTGCCTTCCTCAAGAACCTGGCTGCCGGCGATGCCTACATGGCCGAGGCACCCACCCTGTGGGACGTCACGTTCCGCACCGCCGTCGCCCAGGCGGAGCTTGAGGACCGCGAAGTTGCCGGCGCCTACTACCGCTACCCGTTCTTTACTGAAAACGGCGAAAAGATCTACATCGAGACCACCCGCCCCGAGCTGCTCGCCGCCTGCGCGGCGCTCGTGGCAAACCCTGACGACGAACGGTACCAGCCGCTGTTCGGCAAGAAGGTCACGTCTCCCCTTTTCGGCGTCGAGCTTGAGGTCAAGGCCCACCCGCTGGCCAAGGCCGACAAGGGCTCCGGCATCGCCATGGTGTGCACGTTCGGTGACCTCACCGACGTCACCTGGTGGCGGGAACTCCAGCTGCCCACCCGCGCCATTGTTGGCCGCGACGGACGCATCATCGGCGAAACGCCCGAGTGGATCACCACGGAAGAGGGCCGGCAAGCTTTCGCCGCCATCGCCGGCAAGACCGTCTTCAGTGCCAAGGAAGCCGTGGTGGAGCTCCTCGCTGCGGCCGAACTGCTCGACGGCGAGCCGAAGAAGATCATGCACCCGGTCAACTTCTTCGAAAAGGGCGACAAGCCCCTCGAGGTAGTAACCTCCCGCCAGTGGTACATCCGCAACGGCGGCCGCGACGAGGACCGCCGCGAACGCCTGATCCGGCGAGGTCACGAGATCGAGTTCCATCCGGCCTTCATGCGCTCACGCTACGAGAACTGGATTTCCGGCCTCAACGGCGACTGGCTGGTGTCCCGGCAGCGCTTCTTCGGCGTGCCCGTGCCTGTCTGGTACCCCCTGGACGCGGACGGGAACCCGGACTACGACGCCCCCGTCGTGCCCGCCGACGAGCAGCTTCCCGTGGACCCCGCCGCGGACGCGGCCCCCGGCTACGACGAAGCGCAGCGCGACGTTCCGGGCGGTTTCACCGGTGACGCCGACGTCCTGGACACCTGGGCCACGTCTTCCCTGACGCCGCATATTGTTGGCGGCTGGAGCAGGGACGAGGAGCTCTTCGCCAACGTCTTCCCCTTCGACCTCCGCCCGCAGGGCCACGACATCATCCGCACCTGGCTGTTCTCGTCCGCGGTGCGCGCAGACGCCCTGCAGAACACGGCCCCCTGGAAGCATGCGGCCATCTCCGGCTGGATCCTGGACCCGGACCGCAAGAAGATGTCCAAGTCCAAGGGCAACGTGGTGGTGCCCACGGACGTGCTCAACGAGTTCGGCTCCGACGCTGTCCGCTACTGGGCCAGCTCGGCCAAGCTCGGCGCGGACACGGCGTATGAAATTGCGCAGATGAAGATCGGCCGCCGCCTGGCCATCAAGCTGCTCAACGCCTCCAAGTTCGTCCTGAACCTGGGTGCGACGGAAAACTCGGTGGTAACGGACGACCACGCGGTTCTCACCAACCCGCTTGACCGCGCCGTCCTGGCGCAGCTCTCCGACGTCGTGACGCAGTCCACCAAGGCATTTGAGAACTACGACTACGCCCGGGCACTGCAGATCACCGAGAGCTTCTTCTGGCAGTTCACCGATGATTACGTGGAGCTCATCAAGGACCGCGCCTACGGGGCCGCGGGTGAAACAGAGCAGGCCTCAGTGCTCGCCGCGCTGGCCACCAGCCTGGACACCCTGCTCAGGCTCTTCGCGCCATTCCTGCCGTTCGCCACCGAGGAAGTCTGGAGCTGGTGGCGAAACGCCTCAGTACACCGCGCTGAATGGCCTGCGGCGCTTGAGGTCGCGGACGGAGACACCACGCTGCTCGCGACGGTGGGCCTGGCCCTGAGCGGCATCCGGAAGGCGAAGTCGGAGGCCAAGGTCAAGCAGCGCACCGAGGTTCTGTCTGCCACCATCACGGCCACCGAATCCCTCACCACGCAGCTCAAGGCAGGTCTGGCTGATCTGAAGGCGGCCTCCAACGCCCGCGAAATCACGCTGATAGCGGGTGACGGCGAACTGAGTGTCAGCGACGTGGTGCTGGTTCCAGCCGAGGAGACCGGGCCGGCCTGACCGGATTGCACGCCCGCTAAAAGTTTCCGGGCAAAGGGGAAGCCCCATCAGCGTTTTGCCGTTGGTGGGGCTTCGACTTTCGGCCATCTGGTGACATCTATGACGGTCTGGCAAGATCCTCAGAAGTTTCAGGTCTTCCTACCTTGTCACTGGTAGCCATCATCTGACTTTGCCGAAGGCTGCGTCGGATGAGTGTCACTGAATCTTTGGTTCCTGCGTCCCTTTTCTTTCGAATTGGGTAAGAACCATTGTTGTCCCCCTCATTTGGATGCGCAAGAGCCCCGGGAGAACTACTCGCATGTAGTTCTCCCGGGGCTCTTGGTCCCTTCGAACAGGGCACCCGGCTAGTCGAAGGCGGGGCTTTCGGTGCGGCTGCGCTTGATCTCGAAGAAGTGCGGGAACGAGGCCAGTGTGACCGCGGCGTCCCACAGCCGGCCGGCCTCTTCGCCGCGCGGAATGCGGGTCAGGACGGGGCCGAAAAACGCCGTGCCGTTGAACGCCACCACGGGTGTCCCGACGTCCTGGCCCACCAGGGAAATGCCCTGTTCGTGGCTCGCCCGCAGCTGGGGGTCATACGCGTCGGACTCCGCAGCGTGGGCCAGATCCGCCGGCAAACCGCAGTCGGCGAGGGCCTTGCCGATGACAATCGAAAAATCCTTCTGGCCGCCGTCGTGGATCTGCGTGCCCATGGCGTCGTAGAGGTCCTTGACCACTCGGCCGCCGTGCTGTTCCTGCGCGGCGATGATCACGCGCACGGGTCCCCACGCCTTGTCCATGGCTTCCCGGTACTTGGGGTCCAGGTCCCGGCCCTCGTTCAGCACGGAGAGGCTCATGACGTGCCATTCCGTGGTGATGTCGCGAACATCTTCCACCTCACCGATCCAGCGCGAGGTGATCCAGGCGAAGGGGCACAGGGGGTCGAACCAAAAATCAGCTTTGTTGGCAGCGGTTTCAGACACAGCGAATCTCCTCGAAAAGTCATCAGGGTGTTGCGTACCCAGGGCACGCCTAGGCGACAGCGAGAATCTAGGCGGATTTATTCCGGCGTTTCGCGACGACGTCGTGCGCAATCATGGTGGGCTGCGCCTTCTTGGCTACAACGTCCGCCGTGATCACAACGCTGGCGATATCGTCGCGGCTGGGCAGATCGAACATCACCGGCAGGAGGACTTCCTCCATGATGGCGCGTAGTCCGCGTGCACCGGTCCCGCGCTCGAGCGCCTGGTCTGCAATCACGTCCAGGGCGGCGTCGTCGAACACGAGTTCAACACCGTCCAGCTGGAACATCTTCTGGTACTGCTTCACCAGGGCATTCTTGGGAGTGGAGAGGATCTGGATCAGCGCGGGACGGTCCAGATTCGAGACTGTGGTGATCACCGGGAGGCGGCCGATGAATTCCGGGATGAGGCCGAATTTGAGCAGGTCCTCCGGCATCACTTCGCCGTACGAGTCAGTGGTGTTCTTGACCTCGTTCAGCGGCGCCCCGAAACCGATGCCCTTGCGGCCGGACCGGGAGCCGATGATGTCCTCCAGGCCGGCAAAGGCGCCAGCCACGATGAACAGCACGTTGGTGGTGTCGATCTGGATGAATTCCTGGTGCGGGTGCTTGCGGCCGCCCTGCGGCGGAACGGAGGCCACTGTGCCCTCGAGGATCTTGAGCAGCGCCTGCTGCACGCCCTCACCCGAGACGTCGCGGGTAATGGACGGGTTCTCACTCTTGCGCGAGATCTTGTCGATCTCGTCGATGTAGATGATGCCCTGCTCAGCCTTCTTGACGTCGTAGTCCGCTGCCTGGATGAGCTTCAGCAGGATGTTTTCGACGTCCTCGCCCACGTACCCAGCTTCGGTCAAGGCAGTTGCATCGGCCACGGCGAAGGGCACGTTGAGGCGGCGGGCGAGGGTCTGCGCGAGGTAGGTCTTGCCGCAGCCGGTGGGGCCGATCAGGAGGATGTTGGATTTGGAGATCTCGACGTCGTCATGGTGGACACCCTCCGCCAGGCTGCCGCTCTTGGGAGCGTGGCCGGCCTGGATCCGCTTGTAGTGGTTGTAGACGGCGACGGCGAGGGACCGCTTTGCGGGTTCCTGGCCGATGACATATTCCTGGAGGAAATCGAAAATCTCCCGGGGCTTGGGCAGTTCAAAACTGCCCAGATCGGCCACTTCGGCGAGTTCCTCTTCAATGATCTCGTTGCAGAGTTCAATGCACTCGTCGCAGATATACACGCCGGGCCCGGCAATAAGCTTGCGTACCTGCTTCTGGCTCTTTCCGCAGAAAGAGCACTTGAGCAGATCCGTGCTCTCGCCAATCCGAGCCATATGTGAACCCCTTAGTATCTTGCTGCGAGTGCAGCCTTGCACCGGTTGCTTGAATCACGGTCACCCGTCGCGGTCTGGCCGTGATTACATCCACTCTAGGTCACATTCGGCCCAAGAGGGTGAAACCGGACGCCGGTGCGGTCCAAAAAACTGAACCACACCGGCGCCGGGGACAGCCGCTTCTACCTTGCAATCGCCTGCGGTTTGATCTTGCGGGAATCCAACACCTGGTCAATGAGGCCATAGTTCATGGCCTCGGCCGCGGTCAGGATCTTGTCCCGCTCGATGTCGTTGTTGACCTGCTCCGGCGTCCGGCCGGAGTGCTTGGCCAGCGTGTCTTCCAGCCACGACCGCATCCGCATGACCTCGGCCGCCTGGATCTCCAGGTCAGAGGCCTGGCCTCCCTGGCCGCCGGACAGCGAGGGCTGGTGGATCAGCACGCGGGCGTTGGGCAGTGCGAGACGCTTTCCGGGCGTTCCTGCAGCGAGGAGGACGGCTGCGGCGCTGGCCGCCTGGCCCAGGCAGACGGTCTGGATTTCCGGACGGATGTACGTCATGGTGTCGTAAATCGCGGTCATGGCAGTGAAGGAGCCGCCCGGCGAGTTGATGTACAGGGTGATGTCACGGTCCGGGTCGGTGGACTCCAGCACCAGCAACTGAGCCATGACGTCGTCGGCGGACGCGTCATCGACCTGGACGCCGAGGAAGATGATGCGGTCCTCGAAGAGCTTTGTGTAGGGGTCCTGGCGCTTGAAGCCGTAGGGCGTGCGCTCTTCGAATTGGGGCAGCACGTAGCGGCTGGTCGGCAGGTTGCCGGCAGTCGAGCCGAAGTTGTAGTTCATGTTCTTTACTCCTGGATTCAATTCGCTCTGCGTGCCGGTTAGTTCTGGGCAGTTCCGCCGCCACCGGCTACAGAGCCGGCGTGGGCGGAGATCTTGTCAAAGAAGCCGTATTCCAGTGCTTCGGTTGCGGTGAACCACTTGTCGCGGTCGTTGTCCTTGAGGATGGTGTCCACCGTCTGGCCCGTCTGCTCCGCAGTCAGTTCGGCCATGACCTTCTTCATGTGCAGGATCAGTTCGGCCTGGATCTTGATGTCGGAGGCCGTGCCGCCGATGCCGCCGGACGGCTGGTGCATCAGGATGCGGGCGTTCGGGGTGGCGTAACGCTTGCCCTTAGTGCCGGAGGACAGCAGGAACTGGCCCATGGAGGCAGCAAGCCCGGTGGCCACGGTGACGACGTCGTTCGGGATGAACTGCATGGTGTCGTAGATCGCCATACCGGCCGTGACGGAGCCGCCGGGAGAGTTGATGTAAAGGTAGATGTCCTTGTTCGGATCCTCTGCCGACAGGAGCAGCAGCTGCGAGCAGATCGCGTTCGCGTTTTCATCGCGGACCTCGGAGCCAAGCCAGATGATGCGCTCTTTCAGCAGTCGGTTGTAGATGTAGTTGTCCTGGGCTGCCGGATCGACAGTTGCCATGCGGGGCGCCCCTGCTTGCTGTGACATAAGTACTTACCTCTCGCTGGTGACGGTGACATCACTGAACTTCACTACTTGGACACTAACTGCTTTCGCAGCGGTTTTGTTCGTCGGAATCGCGCTGTTCGCTGACGGCGCACGACTGCCGCGGGCGGCTGAGGCGGCGCCTTCCGCCGGCCATTGAGGTTAAACACAGCAGCCCCCGGATCCGCGGATCCGGGGGCTGCCGTTAAGCTGTCAGTGCGAGACAGCTGCTAGAACTTCACAGCTGCGGGATCGTCGCTGGCGACGACCTCGGCTGCATCGTCAGCAGCTTCTTCTTCGGCGGCCGTGGCCTCGTCCTCGCCGGCAGGACGGACGAAGTCGCTCAGGTCAACCTTGTTGCCCTCGGAGTCCGTGACCTCTGCCTGGCCGAGCACGACGGCCAGTGCCTTGCGGCGGCGGACCTCGGACACCATCATGGGGACCTGGCCGCTCTGATCGATGATCTGGGCGAACTGGTTCGGGTCCATGCCGTACTGGCTGGCAGTGGTGACGATGTAGTCGATCAGCTCGTTCTGGCTGACGCCCACTTCCTCTTTCTCGGCGATGGCGTCGAGGATGATTTCGTTCTGGAAGGCGCGCTCCGTGTTGGCCTTGACCTCGGCGCGGTGCTCCTCGGTGTCATGCTCGCCTTCACCGTGGGCGTTCTCGGCGTTGAAGTGCTGCTCGAGCTGCTCTTCAACAACGGATTCCGGGACGGGAACCTGAACGAGCTCAACAAGCTTGTCCAGGACCTTGTCGCGGGCTTCGACGCCCTGCTCGACGACCTTGGAGTCGGCAGCCTGCTTGGCAAGGTCCTCACGCAGCTCGGCAAGGGTGTCGAACTCGGATGCCAGCTGGGCGAAGTCGTCGTTTGCCTCGGGCAGCTCGCGCTCCTTGACGGACTTGACCACTACCTTGACCTGGGCGGCTTCGCCGGCGTGGTCGCCACCTACGAGGGTGGTGTCGAAGATGGCGTCCTCATCGGCACTCAGGCCGGTGACTGCCTCGTCCATGCCCTCGAGCATGGTGCCGGCGCCAACCTGGTAGGACAGACCGGAAGCGGAGTCCACCTCTGCGCCGTCGATGGTGGCCGTGATGTCGATGGTGAGGAAGTCGCCGTCGGCCGCCGGGCGGTCCACGGACTTCAGCGTGCCGAAGCGGCCGCGCAGCTCATCCAGAGCCTTGTCGACGTCGGCGTCGGAGGACTCTGCTGCAGCCACCTCAACCTTGATGCCTGCGTATTCCGGGAGTTCGATCTCCGGGCGGACGTCAACCTCGGCGTGGAACTTGAGTTCACCGTCGGTTGCCGACGGGTCCGGAACCTCGGTGATCTCAACTTCGGGGCGGCTCAGCGGACGGATGCCCGATTCCTGGACGGCGGCCTGGTACCAGCCGTTGAGGCCCTCGTTGATGGCGGTCTCCAGCACGTAGCCGCGGCCAACGCGCTGGTCGATCAGCTTGGAGGGAACCTTGCCCTTACGGAAGCCAGGGACCTGGATCTGGGAAGCAACAGTCTTGTATGCCTCTTCGATGCTGGGCTTCAATTCCTCAAAGGGGACCTCAACATTGAGCTTGACCCGCGTGGGGGTGAGGTTCTCGACAGCGCTCTTCACAGTCTAAGTACTCCTGATTTGTTGGATGGGGTTCTGCAATCGCGATTCTCTGCCCAGGCCATCGGCCCGGGCCGCAGAGTCGGGGTGACAGGATTTGAACCTGCGACTTCCTGCTCCCAAAGCAGGCGCTCTAGCCAAGCTGAGCTACACCCCGTAATGCACAGGACAGTCTACGTTCATACCCGCCGGCTTTGCACATTTGACACGTGGGGCATGAATTAGGTTTAGTTATATCCGGCTTCAACAGCCAGCCCGAAGATCCGCAGTTGCGACAACTGCTTTCTTTCGGGGACGTAGCTTAATGGTAAAGCCTCAGTCTTCCAAACTGATTACGCGGGTTCGATTCCCGTCGTCCCCTCGGCGAAGGGCCCCTCGGTGAGGGGCCCTTTTTTGTGCCTGCATTCGTTCCCGGATCTGCTGCAACGGAGGCTGTGGCCGGCCGTTGAGCCGGACCGTCTGCTCACGCCGAGCTTTGGCACAGCGGGCACCAGTAGAGCTTGCGGGCGGCATGCTCTGCGAGAGCCACCGGAGTGCCGCACACCCGGCACGGCTGCCCGTGCCGCCGGTAGACGAAATGTGCTTCCTCCGTGGGCGGCAGCGAGGTCTTATCGCTCCAGAAGCCGGGGGTTGTGGTGATGATCCGGCCATCGCGGACGCCGTCGGACATCACGGCGGCTGTGTCATCCCAGATGCGGCCTGCAACGGCTGCCGTGAGCGCCCGGCCCGGGAGCAGGGGGTCAAGCCGCTGGCGGAAGAGCACCTCGGCCCGGTACACATTCCCGACGCCGGCAATCACCTTCTGGTCCATCAGCAGCGTCGCCACCGGCGTTCTGCGCCCCAGAACCCGCTGGACGAAGTCTTCACGGTTGACGTTCGCTTCATTCAGGGGATACGGAGTGCCCAGCGGACCCGGATTGTGAAGCGGATCGGGGCCGAGCCTCCCGAGGACCGCCGCCGCTTCGTCCTCCGTGATGGCCGCACACGTGGTGGCGCCGCGCAAATCTGCCCAGCCGTGTTCGCCTGCCAGCCGCACCCGCACGGCACCCACAGGCGCCGGCGGGCCGGCGTACGCGGGCAGGTCCACGCCGGTTTCGCCGGCCACCTCACGCTCCCCCACCCTGCGGGGCGCGCCGATGCTGGACGCGCCGCGGAACTCGCCGTCGCCGCCGAAGTCCCAGGCGCCGTAGAGTCCCAGGTGGACGTGCAGCACCATTCCGTGCTCGAAGTGCAGGAACAGGTGCTTCCCGTGAGCGTCGGCGTTGACCAGAGTGTGGCCGTTAAGCAGAGCTGCGCCCGCGGCGAAGCGGCCCTGGGGGCTGGAGACGGCGAGCCGTCCGCCAGCGAATACGTCACCGAACTGGCGAGCCAGCCGGTGGATGGAATGCCCCTCGGGCACTACTCGATGACCTCGCCGCTGGTTTCGTAGGCGGCGATCTTTCCGATGCGGCGGATGTGGCGCTCGTCGTTGCTGAAGGGTTCCTCCAGGAATGCCTCGATCAGGGCGGTGGCCTCGTCAACGCTGTGCTGCCGTCCCCCAACGGCGACGACGTTGGCGTCGTTGTGCTGCCGGGCCAGGGTGGCCGTGGAATGGTTCCAGGCAAGGGCAGCGCGGACACCCCTGACCTTGTTCGCAGCGATCTGTTCGCCGTTTCCGGAGCCGCCCAGCACGATGCCGAGGGAGTGGACTCCCGCCTCTTGGTCCGCCACGACAGCGAGCGCAGCGTTGATGCAGAACGACGGATAGTCGTCCAGTGCGTCGTATTCCTTCGGCCCGTGGTCCACCACGTCGTAACCCTTGGCCGACAGGTGGCTGACCAGGTGGGCGCTCAGCTCCATGCCGGCGTGGTCGGTGGCGATGTGGACCCGCGGGTATGCAGGAGTTGTGGTCACGGTGGCTTCCGTTCAGTCATGAGCACCGGGGCGCGGCCGGGCTGGTACAGGTCAAATCAACAGGTCCAAGAGTACTAGGTCCGGTTCCCGTGATGTCGTGCAAATTACGCGCCGGCATCGCCCTGGGAAGGAGAGCGGCCCTCGCGCCGGGCACGCGCGGCCACGCGCGTCAGTACTTCAGCGAGGCGCTCTGCCGAGGCAGGGTTTCCGCCACTCACCGCCAGCCGGTGGCCGTCGGTCTTGCGGACCACGACGGCGGGCCCACTGCTCACGAGCACAGCTGCTGTTCCGCCGTGGTGGCGGTAGCCCCAGCCGCCGTAGTCGGCGGCGCGGACGTCCGCCGGAGCGGCCGCCGAGATGGCCTCCGCCGGAATGTTCACCACCCTCAGTATTCCGGCAACGAAAACCCGCAGCCCGCTGCGGTCTGCGGTGACTCGGGCGAAGAGGAAGGCAGCGCCGACAAGGGCCGCAGCAACCAACAGTGCACCCAGCCAGGGAACGGCAATCGAAACAAGGGACGCCGGGAACAGGCTGGCGATACCGATCATGACAAAGACAGAGCTGCGGGCGTGCACCCATAGCCTGATCGAATCGCTGGCCAACTCGGGGTCGAGCTCAAGCTCCAGGGCGTGCCGGAGGGCCCGGTCGTCCTCCGGCGTCCACTGCTGGTCCGCCTTGAAAACGAATCCCAGGATGACGCCGAGCGAAAGAGCGGCGCCGCTGCCCATGGCCAGCACGATGAGGTCCACCCGGGATTCCCGAGCGTCGGCCAGGCCCGCCTGTCCCACCAGGCCGGCGGCCAGGACGCTCGTCACGAACAGGCTCACCGTCAGGCCGGCCCCCATCATGATGCGGCGCATCACCGTGGGCCGGGAAACAGGGACAGCCTGCAGGAGAACGAGCCAGCCGACGGCCACGATCATCGCGGCCCCGACCCCCACGTAGGCGGCAAACGGCGCAAAGCTGATGCCGCCGTCGTCGTTCCAGCGGACCGCCAGCGGTTCCGGAAGGTCGGGACGCAGAAATGCGGCGCTCAGCGCAAAGGCAGCCGCAAGCAGGACGGGAAACCCTACTGCGAAGCGCAGCGCTTTGATGTCCACCGAATCGAGGAACTTTCCCATGCGTTAACGCTACCCCTGCGGCGCCGCCGGGACCGGGAAAGTGATCCACGCAACTTGCCAAAGAACCGGGAAATGAAACAATGGCTTCACAGTAACGACCCACCACCCCTCAGGAGGCCCAACCTTGCCAGGAATGAACCTGACGCGCGCCGAAGCACGTGAGCGCGCCGATCTGATCGCCGTCGAGTCCTACGATGTCCGCCTGGACCTGACCAGGGGCGGGAAGGTCTTCGGCTCCACCACCACCGTAAAGTTCAGCGCTGCCCCCGGGTCCTCCGGCTTCATTGACGCCGTGACCGAGACCGTTCACAGCGTGACCCTGAATGGCCGCGAACTGGACCCTGCGGCGGTCTCCGACGGCATCCGCATCCGACTGGCGGACCTCTCCGCGCAAAACGAGCTCACCGTGGTGGCGGACACCCCCTACATGAACACCGGAGAGGGGCTCCACCGTTTCGTTGATCCCGTGGACGGTGAGGTCTACCTCTACACGCAGTTCGAGGTGCCGGATTCGCGCCGCATGTTCGCTGTGTTCGAGCAGCCGGACCTCAAGGCGACGTTCAAGTTCACAGTGACGGCACCGTCACACTGGGACGTCGTCTCCAACTCCCCCACGCCGTCGCCGGTGGAAACTTCGCCCGGAGCAGACGGCGGCGCCCGCTCGGTCTGGGAATTCACCCCCACGCCGCGGCTCTCCTCCTACGTGACGGCCCTGATCGCCGGGCCGTACCAGTCGGTGCGCAGCGACGTCACGGGATCCGACGGCCGCGTCATTCCGCTCGGCGTGTTCGCCCGCAAGTCTTTGATGCAGTACCTGGACGCTGACAACATCTTTGAACTGACCCGCCAGGGGTTTGAGTTCTTCGAGGCGCAGTTCGGCTGCCCGTACCCGTTTGAAAAGTACGACCAGCTGTTCGTGCCGGAGTTCAACGCCGGCGCCATGGAGAATGCCGGGGCCGTGACCATCCTGGAGGGCTACGTCTTCCGCGGGAAGGTCCCCGAAGCGCAGGTGGAGCGCCGCGCCATCACCGTCCTGCACGAGCTGGCGCACATGTGGTTCGGCGACCTCGTCACCATGCGCTGGTGGAATGACCTCTGGCTCAATGAATCCTTTGCCGAATACATGTCCCACCTCGCCGCAGTAGAGAACACCAAGTTCCAGAGCGCATGGACCACCTTCGCGTCGGTGGAAAAGTCGTGGGCCTACCGCCAGGACCAGCTCCCCACCACACACCCGATCTTCGCCGAGATCAACGACCTTCAGGACGTGGAGGTCAACTTCGACGGCATCACCTACGCCAAAGGTGCTTCCGTGCTGCGGCAGCTGGTGGCATGGGTGGGCCCGGAGCAGTTCATGTCCGGTGTCAGGGAGTACTTCGCCAAGCATGCCTGGGGCAACACCGAGCTGGGCGACCTGATGAGTGAACTGGAGAAAGCAAGTGGACGTGACCTGGACCGATGGGGCCGCCTCTGGCTCGAAACCGCAGGGGTGAACACGCTCCAGCCCGAACTGACAGTGGACGCGGACGGCACCATCACCGGTTTCGCCATCCTGCAGTCAGCCGTTGCCGCGCAGCCGACCCTCCGCCCGCACCGGCTCGCCGTGGGTTTCTACGACGTCACAGACGACGGCAAGCTGGAGCGCGTCCACCGCGAGGAGCTCGACATCGACGGCGAACGCACCGAGGTGGCAGCGCTGGCGGGGCTGCGGCGGCCGGACCTCATCCTGCTCAACGACGACGACCTCGCCTACGCCAAGGTCCGGCTGGACGAAAAATCGCTGGCCACGGCCAAGTCGCACCTGAAGGACTTCCGGGAGAGCCTGCCCCGCACGCTCGTCTGGGGATCGGCCTGGGACGCTGCCCGCGACGGCGAGACGCCAGCGCGCGGCTACGTGGACCTGATCCTGGCCAACATCGCCTCTGAAAGTGACTCGTCGGTGATCCTTGTGCAGCTGCGTCAGCTGGCCACCACGCTTACTTTCTACGTGGCCGGGGAACACCGTGAGGCCACCATCGTGGCAGCCGGAGACAGGCTTTGGGATCTCGCCTCGACGGTGCCGGGCGGATCCGATGCCCAGCTCCAGTTCATCAAGTCCTACGCTCTGCTGGCCCGAAGCGAACAGCAGCTGGACGCGGTTGCCGGGCTGCTGGACGGCTCCGTCGCGCTGCCCGGGCTGACGGTGGACCAGGACCTGCGGTGGGAACTCCTGGCAGCACTCGTGGTGGGCGGACGGATGGGCCAGGAGCAGATCGACGCCGAGCTGCAGCGGGACAACACCTCCAGCGGCCAGAACGCGGCCGCGCTGGCCAAGGCTGCCATCCCCACCCCCGAGGCCAAGGCGGCGGCCTGGGAATCCATCGTGGAAAAGGGCGAGCTGTCCAACGCCATTCAGGCCTCGGCCGTCGCCGGCTTCACGCGGGTGCTGGACACGGAACTGCTTGAGCCCTATGCCGGGAAGTACTTCGACGCCGTACCGGGGATTGTCGCCCAGCGCACCAATGCACTGGCCCAGCAGATCGTCGTCGGGCTTTACCCGGCACAGCTGACCACCCAGGCCACCGTGGACCGGACGGACGAGTTCCTCGCGGCGCTTCCCGAGGACAGCGCGGCGCTGCGCCGCATGATGCTGGAAAACCGCGACGGCGTTGCCCGGGCCTTGCGGGCACGTGCAGCTGACGTCTAGGCGACGGCCCGCAGGCATCTAAACTGGCGGCATGGCCCTTGACGAGCATCACTATTCGCTGACTGTTCGATGGACCGGCAACCTTGGAAGCGGCACGTCGTCGTATCGGGAGTATTCCCGGGACCACGACGTCGAGATTCCCGGGCTGCCGGTCCTCAAGGGCTCGGCCGACCCCACATTCCACGGCGACCGCTCGCGGTACAACCCGGAGCAGCTGCTGCTCACGGCGCTGGCGCAGTGCCACATGCTGTCCTTCCTGCACGTCGCGGTGCGGCACGGCGTCGTCGTCCTGTCCTATGAGGACAATGCCTCCGGCCTCATGCGCGTCAACCGCGACGGAAGCGGCCAGTTCGAAAACGTGACGCTCCATCCGCGTGTGGAAGTGGGTGATCCTGTCCACGTGGGGCTCGCCGAGGAGATGCACCGGCAGGCCAACCAGGTTTGTTTCATCGCCCGCAGCGTAAATTTCCCCGTAATGCACGTTCCCGTTACCACAGCGGCAGGAAGCTAGCCACCGGCATACCCCGCTAGGCTTAAAAGGGAACGAGTCCAGCCGCCGCGAACGCCGGCGGGGAAATCCGGCTGGCGCCGGAGAGCAACAAGGAGCATCCCTGCAGATGTACAGCATGTTTACAACGCCTTCGGCCTCGCTGGAACCCACCGGGTTCGACGTCGCCGGAATCGCGATCAGCCTCGGCGCGGGCATCATCCTGTGGCTGCTGGCAAGCTTCGTGATCTCACGGATCACCAAGCGGGTCGCCAGCGGAACAGCGCTGTTCAAGAAGCCCCACTTCAAGTGGGTCGCCCCCGCGCTGCGGGCCCTGGACCATGAGCGGCGGGTCCAGCGGGCCAATACCATCGGATCGCTGCTGAACAGTGTGGTGGGGGTGGTCATCGCGGTCATCACCAGCATCTACGTGCTCAAGAATCTCGACGTCGACGTGGCGCCGCTGCTGACCAGCGTCGGTATCCTCGGCATCGCCATCGGCTTTGGCGCCCAGCAGCTGATCCGCGACTTCCTGGCCGGCATCTTCATCACGATCGAGGACCAGTACGGGATCGGTGACATCATCGAGACCAGCGAAGTCGTGGGCGTCGTGGAGTCGATTGGCCTGAGGATTACCCGCGTCCGCGACGACAATGGTGCGATCTGGTACCTGCGCAACGGTGAGATCCTCCGCGTCGGAAACCGGTCGCAGGGCAACTACGTGGCTCCCGCCGATGAGCCAGGAGACGGGCCGCTCGAGGCCGAAGCCCAGCACGGACCGCAGCAGAAGGCCGGAGAATAGCCATGACCAGTCCCACACCATCCGAACCCGGCGCGCCCAGGCAGCTGATGCGCAATGATCCCTTCAGCCAGCCGGGCTACACGGACAACTTTTTCGACGCCGTGGGCGGGCACGAAACGTTCGTAAAACTCATCGACGTGTTCTACGACGGCGTGGCAACCGATCCGCTCCTGCGTCCCATGTACCCGGAAGAGGATCTTGGCCCGGCCAAGCGGCGGTTCCTGATGTTCCTTGAGCAGTACTGGGGCGGCCCCACCACCTACGGCGAAGAACGCGGCCACCCGCGGCTGCGAATGCGCCACATACCCTTCCAGGTCACACCTGAGGCCAAGGACCGCTGGCTGCACCACATGCGCGCTGCCGTGGACGCCCTGCAGCTGCCCCCGCTCTACGAGGGAACCCTGTGGGACTACATGGAGCGTGCCGCGCTCTCCATGGTCAACAGCCCGTCAGGGTCCTAGGAACCCGTAGGCCTTGGACTGAGGCACTCCCTGACCGATTCTGGCGAAGGCGGCCGGCTAGGACAGGCCGGCACCCGTCCTCGCCAGGACGTGCCCGCGGCTGCCACTGAGTCGGAACCAGCGCCCGGCACGGTAGAGGCGCTGCTCGTCGTCGCCGAGGAAGCCGAGTGCGAGTGCGGCGAAGGCCGCGCCGGCGGGAAGCCCCGACCTGCCGTCCAGCTCGCGCCCCCAGACTGCGGCGCGGGCGTTGTTGACAATAAGGGCGCCGGGCTTGTCCGGTACGAGTCCGGCGACCTCGGCGATTCCCGCTTCGGCGGTCTTCCGCAGTTCGGCGTCGGGAACGGATCCGATCAGCTCCCAGCCGCTGCGGGGGGCTCCGACACCCGCCCACGATTCGGTGACGGTCGACGGCGGGACCGGCAGCTCGGCGTCGTTCTCCCCCGCCCGGGCGAGCCTGTCAAGGACGGCTGCCAGCGGCACCGTGACATCCGTTGCGGACGGCTCCGCCAGGGCCACCGTCCGCAGGCCGAGGATGGTGGGCGTGGACTCCCCCAGGATCCTGGGGCGGAGCACGCAGACGTACGCGGCGAGGACTGACCCTGCGGCCTGGAGCCGGATGGCGCCGTCGTCGATGGCCTTGGCGCGGGTGGCATACGTCCGAAGATCAGCGAGGTCGCGGGGATCGGCGAAGCGGAAGGACTGGGTGAGAAGATCAGACACATTAAGAACACTACCGGCTGAGCCTCGGTTGAGCGGTGCCGGGGCGACGTCTAGAGTCAAACCATGACTGAAGCGGACGCCGGATTGCAGGAACTGCCCACGAACGACCCCACGACTTCCCTGATCGAACTGCTTGATCTTGGCGAGCTTGAGGGCGCCCGCACCGACGAGGACATCTTCATGGGCCCGTCGCAGCGGCAGCCGCACCAGCGGGTCTTCGGCGGCCAGGTGCTGGCCCAGTCCCTCATCGCAGGGATGCGGACCGTGGACGCCGAGCGGACGGTGCACTCCATGCACGGTTATTTCCTGCGCCCTGGTGACGCTAACAAGCCCATCACCTTCGGCGTGCAGCGGCTGCGGGACGGCCGGTCCTTCTCGGCGCGCCGGGTCCACGCGTACCAGGACGGTTCGCCGATCCTCTCGATGATCGCCTCATTCCAAGCCGAGGACGAGGGTATCGAACACCAGTCGGAAATGCCCCGGGGAATTCCGGATCCGGAAACGCTCCCCAGCACCGCAGACCTCCTGGGGAAGTTCGACCACCCGGTGGCCAGGCACTGGGCGTATGAGCGTCCCTTCGACATCCGCCACGTGGACCCCGCGCTCTACGTTGCGGCCACGGGTCAGAAGGAAGCCCGCAACGCGGTCTGGATGAAGACCTTCAGCCCCATGCCGGACGACGCCAACACGCACCGTGCCGCCTTGGCCTATGCCAGCGACTACACTCTGCTCGAGTCCATTCTGCGCAAGCACGGGCTCAGCTGGATCACGCCCGGCATGAGCGTGGCCAGCCTGGACCACGCCATGTGGTGGCACCGGCCGGTGCGGGTGGACGAGTGGCTGCTGTATGTCCAGGAGTCACCGAGCGCCCAGGGGGCCCGGGGGCTCGCCACCGGCAAGATCTTTAGCCGAGAGGGGCTGCACGTGGCGTCCGTGGCCCAGGAGGGCATGGTCAGGGTGCCGACGGACCTGAAGAGCAAGGTTGCCGGCGCCTTCCAGTCCAAAGTCCTGCAGCACCAGATACGCAAAGCCTGAGCGGGATTACGGTCCTGCGGGCTGCTGCGGGCACGGCGTCGCCTCACGCGCATGCGAAAGGCCGGTTCCCTTCGGGGAACCGGCCTTTGCGGCTTAACGCTTAGTCGCGTATTGCTAGTCGCGGGTGAGGCGGCGGTGCGTAACGCGGTGGGGCTTAGCGGCGTCGGGGCCGAGACGCTCCACCTTGTTCTCCTCGTAGGATTCGAAGTTACCCTCGAACCAGTACCACTTGGACGGGTTCTCCTCGTCGCCTTCGTAGGCGAGGATGTGCGTGGCAACCCGGTCCAGGAACCAGCGGTCGTGTGAGACCACCACGGCGCAGCCGGGGAATTCCAGCAGCGCGTTTTCGAGGCTGCTGAGGGTTTCGACGTCGAGGTCGTTGGTCGGTTCGTCGAGGAGCAGCAGGTTGCCGCCCTGCTTGAGGGTCAGCGCGAGGTTCAGACGGTTTCGCTCACCGCCGGAGAGCACGCCCGCTTTTTTCTGCTGGTCCGGGCCTTTGAAGCCGAAGGCGGCAACGTAGGCGCGGGACGGCATTTCAACATGGCCGACCTGGATGAAGTCCAGTCCGTCGGAAACGACCTCCCAGAGGGTCTTGTTGGGATCGATGCCGCCGCGGCTCTGGTCCGCATAGGAGATCTTGACGGAGTCACCGATCTTCAGCTCGCCGCCGTCGAGAGGCTCCAGGCCAACGATGGTCTTGAAGAGCGTCGACTTGCCGACACCGTTGGGGCCGATGACGCCGACGATGCCGTTGCGGGGCAGGGAGAAGGACAGTCCGTCGATCAGGGTGCGGTCGTCGAAGCCCTTCTGCAGGTTCTTGGCTTCCAGAACCAGGCCGCCCAGGCGGGGGCCCGGCGGGATCTGGATTTCCTCAAAGTCCAGTTTCCGCGTGCGGTCAGCCTCGGCCGCCATTTCCTCGTAGCGGGCCAGGCGGGCCTTGGATTTGGTCTGACGGCCCTTGGCGTTGGAGCGGACCCATTCCAGTTCCTCGGTAAGGCGCTTGGCCTGCTTGGCGTCCTTCTTGCCCTGGACTTCGAGGCGGGCGCGCTTCTTCTCCAGGTAGGTGGAGTAGTTGCCTTCATAAGGGTAGAGGTGGCCGCGGTCCACTTCAGCGATCCACTCGGCGACGTGGTCCAGGAAGTACCTGTCGTGGGTGACAGCAAGGACTGCGCCTGCATAGCTGGACAGGTGCTGTTCCAGCCAGAGCACGCTCTCGGCGTCAAGGTGGTTGGTGGGCTCGTCAAGGAGGAGCAGGTCCGGCTTCTGCAGAAGCAGCTTGCAGAGCGCCACACGGCGGCGCTCACCGCCGGAAAGGAGGGTCACGTCAGCGTCGGCCGGCGGGCAACGGAGGGCATCCATGGCCTGCTCCAGCTGGGAATCGAGGTCCCAGGCGTCGGCGGCATCGATGGCTTCCTGCAGGTGGCCCATTTCCTCCAGCAGGGTGTCGTAGTCCGCGTCAGGGTTGGCCATCTCCTCGGAGATCTCATTGAAACGCTGGATCTTGCCGTAGATCTCGCCAACGCCTTCCTGGACGTTGCCCAGGACTGTCTTTTCCTCATTGAGCGGCGGCTCCTGGAGCAGGATGCCCACGGAGTAGCCGGGGCTCAGCCGGGCTTCACCGTTGGAGGGGGTGTCCAGGCCTGCCATGATTTTCAGGATGGTGGACTTACCGGCACCGTTGGGGCCAACAACGCCGATCTTGGCGCCCGGAAAGAAGGACATGCTTACGTCGTCGAGAATAAGTTTTTCGCCAACAGCCTTACGGGCCTTGGTCATTGTGTAGATAAATTCCGCCATGGTTCCAAATCTAGTGGGTTGACGGGTATATCTCACATTCGGGACGTCAGGCTTGGGGCCCCACGAAGCACTTCCCGCCCGCCAGGACGGGCAGCACCGCAATCGTCACTTTGCCGTCGCGGATCTGGCCAATGACGCAGTCCTTGCCCTGCACCGCCGCCGCCTCGATGGAATCAACGTCCAGGCCGGTGGGCGTTCGGCCCGCCGAAACCTCAAGGGTGGCAGCCGGGACTCCCGCGGCGGTCAGCGCTTGCCTGACCTGCTCGGCTTCGGGTTTAGGGGTTCCCGAGGCGACGACGCCCAGCGTCTCAGACATTGTCTTTTGCATCTTGGCCGTCGCCGTACCGGGCGTCTCCGTACCGGGCGTCTCCGTACCGGGCGTCTCCGTAGCCCGTGATGCCTGGCCGGCTGCCGCAGAAGGCGCCTGCGAGGAGCGGGCAGATCGCGGCGGGCTAGCCGCGGCGGACGGAGCGGATGACTGGCTGGTAGCCCCCGCTGCGCCGAGACCGGGCTGCTGGGCGGTTCCGGAACTGCAGGCAGCCATGGCTCCGAGCAGAAGCGCGGTAAACGTGATCCGTACGGATGCCATTAGCGACGTCCTGCTGGACGTTCTGCTCGAGGTTGTGCTCGAAGCTCTGCTCGATGTTCCGACCGATGCCCTGACGGGTACCCTGCTGCAGGAGCCCAAGAGTCGGGTGGTCGATTGGAATATCCTGGGTCGTCTCACGCTGCCATTCTGCCATGCGGCACCGCGGGGGTACGGTGCCGCATGGCTCCGCCGGTCAGGCTGCGGCTCCGGTGAGCTCGCCGGTATCGGAGTCGAGCTGCATGGTTTCCCCGGTGGTGTCGTCGATGAAGATGCCTGCCGCGTCGCCGCCGTCGTCCTCGTCCCCTTCCTCATCAGACCCAGCTTCGTCGCGGTCTGATGGCTCTGAACCGTTTCCGTCACCGTGGCCGTCGTGTTCGCTGCCAACCACGCCGGCCGCCACGGCAGGCTGGGAGTTGATTCCCGCCGTCCGGGTGAAGTTGGCCGAGCCCCACATAAGATCGTGGCCCACGGACTCAGCATCGATCTCCGCCACATGGTAGATTCGGCCGTCCTTTTCCCAGCTCCGCATCTTCAGCCGTCCGACGATGATGACCCGCTGGCCCTTCTTGATGCTGCACCCGATGTTCCCGGCCAGCTGGCGATACCCCTGGATGGTGAACCAGTTGGTGTTGCCATCTACCCAGGTGCTGCTTGCGCGGTCGTAACGGCGGTCCGTGGACCCGAGGCGGAAGGAGGCTGTTGCGACGCCTCCTGGTGTGGTGGAGCTCCTGATTTCCGAGGCAACGAAGCCGCGGACAGTGATGTTGTCGGTCATCTTGGTGTCCTGTCTCGATGTGTCTTGCCCTAGCAGGCACTCCCAGCATCAGTCGGCGGCGCGGCAACGGGGAGAGCCCAACTGCCGTATGTGGATAACCCGGGTCCGGCCGCCGGCGGAGGATCGGGAAAACCGTCCCGGCCCATGCCGACACCTGGGCGAAAGTCAATGTAAACTTTTTGAGGCAACCCGGAATCTGCCGGGCGGCCACAGGCCCCAGTAGCTCAGGGGATAGAGCAGCGGCCTTCTAATCCGCCGGTCGGGGGTTCGATTCCCTCCTGGGGCACTTGTGTGGTGAGTCGAGACATCCTTTACGGATGTATCGGGTCATCGTTGACACCCCGGTCTTCGGACCGGGGTGTTTTTCTTTGTCTGGGCTGGTTATGCGGTTTCCGACCATCGTCGCAACGCGTTCGATTTGAAGGTAACAGCATCTCTGTTTAGTCATCAGAGGCGACCCTCGCGGCCCGAACGATCGACGATTTTCAACGACTAGATCCGCGGAGACGAGACGAAACCACACGAAAAGAACCCGCTCAAGGTTCCGCTTCCGGTGTCCGAGCCCTGACGGCCTGATGGCCAGCTGGCAGCACGGTCCGACTATGACGCGACGTCGAAACTGGTTCGCTTTGGCAGGGAGCTGGCCGGCGCCCAACGCAGCATGCCTGCAAGAACCAGTCCGCAACCCAAAACAGCTCCACCTGCATAGCTTGGGGACCATGCCCACCCGCTTGACGGTTGGGCCACGGCCACTGCTATAACCGCGAAGGAGAGAGCAAGTTCGGTGACAGCTTGGACGGTTCGGGCCCTGTACTTCGGGTCGGCAAGGCCCGCTAAGGGTATGAGGGGGAACAAGAATGCGCTGAAGTTTGGGTAGATGCCGGCGACGACAAAGATTGCCGACGCTACGGCTAGCAGCAAGAGGAATATGAGGGGCCGGACAATCCGCTGCCGCGTTGTGTAACTGGTCCAATCACGGCAAACGATGGCCCACGCCGGGAGTCCCAGGAGCCAAAGTCCGCCCCAATAGCCAGTGCCCAGCACCCACAGAATCACCATGACCAAGCCGGGCCCGGCGAAGCCGACAATCCGTCCGCCGCGAAGATCTCTCATGTTGGGCCCGAACATAAACAGCCCCACCAGGACATATGTAGCTGCATATCCGCAAATCAACTCAACAGCCGGTCCCCGCGGAATCTCGGTCAGTAGCAGCAGAAGCCCAATCACCATCACAGAGACGGCAGCAGCGATCCAAGGCCTTCTGCCCCTGGGCGTACCGACCAGAACGCGCTGCAAATCATCCCCAAGTTGTTGCATCCTTTGAGTATTCCACCGACCGTACGCCCCCCGGCGGCCGCCCGAGAGCTTCGCAAAGCCGAGCTTTGATCTGGTAGGGCTCCAGTTACAGCTGCCTGCCTCGTCGCTCCCAGTCTTGCTAGCGGGCTTCTTCTTAGTCCCAGAAAACTGACGGCAAGCGTTACCGGATGGTGGCCTGCGCCCTTCGCAACAGCGGCACAGGATTTCAAATTCATCAACGATGACAACCACATGCCCGTTCAAGTCGAATCCGTCGTGACGTCATTCGATGGCATGCCCGTCACCGTCAATCTCAGTTCGAAGGCCTGCGGGTCGGCTCCGTCATCGCGGCACCCGACGAAACGTTGGCCGCAGCCGGGTATCAGCTGGGCGCCTCGGTCGGGCTGAACTCGGTGACGATATTCGCGTCACAGCCGGGCGGCTTCGGCGATTACGTTTCCTGGAACGGAGCTGCCTGGGTTTCCCTCAACGGACTCGTCCAGTCAACATCAATGAACGCCGGCACCGGACTCATCACCTGCATGCACGCCGCCATGCCCTCTCCTTTCGGCGGCTCCGTCACGTCGAGGAGCCTTACCAAACGAGCCTCCATGGAAGGCATATCGGCCACATCGACGTCGCTGTACCTTGTCGACAATGTCGGGGTTGCCGTCAAAACACCGACCAAGGACAACAGGTTTTGGATAACCCGCACCGGAGCGCGCCGCGTTCCGATGTCCGAGCTCGCGAAAGCGAATGCCAACATCTGGATCCACGGAATGTTCGAAGTCTGACCAGCGGGCGGGTGGACGCCAAACCCGACACGCGGAACAATTAATGGAAAGCATGCTTATTACTTGGCGCGACATGTGCCTATGATCAGACCGGGCGCCGGCACAGTGATGTGGCGCCGGCGCCCACGTTCCTGGCCCGTTGCGGGACAGACAAGAGGAAGGATCCACAGCATGCGGCAGAGTCCATCTGAACCCGATCCGTTCGAGCGACAACCGTTACGGCCGCCGGCGCAGCCTTCGGACGGGACAGAACATTCGCCCCTCGACGGACGGCGCCCGGCCGCCGAAGAGGACAAAATCCCGCCCGGCACATCTCCGCTGCCGAGCTACGGCGGGACCTCCGCCCCGCAGGCCGGCATGGCCGAACCGAAACGTCCGGTGACCCGGGCAGGCATGATCTGGGCCGCGGTCGCCTCGGCGCTGGTGGTCCTTGTGCTGCTCATCGTGTTCATCCTGCAAAACCAGGAACTGGTTCAGGTAAAGTTCTTCGGGCTTGAAGGTGCAGTGGCCCTCGGCATCGCCCTCTTCATAGCGGCCGTCGGCGGCGGCGTTTTGGTGGCAATGGCCGGTGCCGCACGAATCATCCAGCTGCGCGCAGCTGAACACCGGCGCCGGTCCTTGGCCGCACGCAAACGGTAAGAATCCCGTCGCTGCCGGCGAGCCCTCTCCCCGTCAGCGCTCCAGGTACTCCTTGAGGTTGCCAAGCACTGTTTCCCAGAGCTTGGCAGACTCATCCGCCTCGGAGTCGCTCCGGTTATTGCCCTGAGTGATGGTGACGCCGGTGCCTTCGGGCCTCGGAGCCAGGCGGTACTCCACCGTGTGATAGTTCTCCGGGACGTCGGGCAGACCACTCAACGGGCTGTAGTGGCTGATGCGAAGGAGCTCGTTGGCTCTGTTCGCCAGAACTATCCCCCGGTCCTCGTAGGCCTTCCCCTTCCACTCCCCCGCAAAGGTCACAGGATCGCCCTCGTGCCATGTTGAGGAAACATTCGTGCCCAGGAAATACTCTTTGACGTCGACGGGGTCGGTGAGGGCTTTCCAGACCCGCTGGGGTGTGGCCGCCACATCGATGGACGCCACCGCATCCTTGCCACGCTCATTCATCAGCCCGCCTCCTGATTGCCATCCAACGCGTGAGCATCACCCTACGCGCTGCGGACGGCGCTGTTAAGGGAAGGCGCCGGTAGCGCTCCTTCTTGGCGCGCGGACTGTGTCGCCGTCGGAGTCCCAGATCCCCCGATTGAAGATTTTCCACCTCCATGTCGCCGGTGTAGCCGGCGTCCCGGACCCAGGTGCCGATCGTCGCGAAGTCGATGACGCCGTCGCCCATCATTCCCCGTGTCAGCAGCGAAGCGATCGGCCGGCTGGCCGTCCTGGGGACCGCTGCCGGAGGCTCAACGTCCGACGGCGGCACCACAGTCCCGGTGACCGGCCAGGTAACGCTTCGCCGCAGCGCCGAGCCAGTCTCGGAGGCTGCTGCGTAGCCCTGCCGTCAGCGAGTCAGGGCCCGGATGGTCCAGCCCGCTGCGTGTGACGAGCCTGGTGCCAGCTCCACGAGATCGGTTCCTGAGTTGAACGCGTCCGGAGGACACGTCATCGGCTCGACCGCCAAACCGAGCCGGTCTGGACCGACCGGCTTGTCACCGGTGTGAACCTGCACCCAGGGGCAGCGTTCGTCCCATTCGAGCTCCACTCCCGTGTCTGAAGGGTCAAACACGCGCACCGCAGCCAGGCCGTACTCCGTGCGGCTGATTCCGGTGAAGGCGTGGTCAATCCGGATGCTTCCCAGGGGGCGTTCGGTCCGGAAGTCGAATTTGTGGCCCTCCACCGATTCCAGCTCAAGCGGCAGCAGCCGGTCCGGGGTAACTTCCAGGAACTCCCCGGCCGGGAGCTCCAGGGTCCACTCATCCAGCGGAGCCGGTCCCGCGACCAGATAGGGATGGGGACAGACGCCGTAGGGTGCCGGGGTGTCGCCGGTGTTGGTGGCAGTGACCCTGCAGTGCAGGCCGTCTTCCACCAGCTCATAGGCCGCCGTAATTTGCAGCCGCCCGGGATAGGCAGGACCGGAATCGACCTGGCAGGTCAGGCTGACCGATGAGGCTGTGCGCCCGGCGAGAGTCCAGCGGGCATCCAGCGCCAGTCCATGGAGACTCGTCTGGCGCTCCGGTTCGTTAATAGTGGCCTGGAAGCTCCTGCCGCCATGGCTGTAGCGGCCGTCGGCCACGCGGTTGGGCCACGGGGCGCAGACAACTCCGCGGTAGTCCGGAACGGGCCCGGCCGCACCGAAACCGACCACCAGGTCCCGCTCGCCGTACCGCAGTTGCCGCAGGGCTCCGCTTCGCTCAGTGACGATGGCTGAATAAGGGCCAAAGCTGATGCTGTGTTCCGTGGCCGGCATGGGACTCCTACGAGGTGTTGTTAGCGCTAACTGAATTCGTCAGCCAGAATACCCCACTCGACCAAAGAAGGCATTCAGGGTCATGGCAGCGTAAGAATTACCGGGCCGTCGGCGGTGATGGCCACCGTGTGCTCGCTGTGGGCTGCCCTGCGGCCGTTCGCTGACCGCAGCGTCCATTCGTCGTCGTCGTGGTAATAGTCCCCCTTGCCGCCGAGAATGAGCATTGGCTCGATGGCAATGACCAGCCCTTCGGTCAGCTTGATTCCGCGACCTGGGCGTCCGTCGTTCGGGACAGAGGGCTCCGCGTGCATGGTCCGGCCGATGCCGTGACCTCCATGGTCGGCCAGCAGCCCGTAGCCCGCGCGGCGGGCCGCGCCACCGATGGCATAGGCGAGGTCACCCATCTTGTTGCCCACCCGCGCCGCGCCGATGCCCCTGGCCAGCGCCGCGTCGGTTGCGTCGATGAGTTCCTGGTCAACGGGATCAACGGTGCCAACGACAAAGCTGACGGCGGCGTCGCCGCACCAGCCCTCAAGGAAGGCGCCGCAGTCCACGCTCAGCAAATCCCCGTCCTGAAGCCGGTACCCGTTGGGGATCCCGTGGACTACAGCGTCGTTCACGCTGGCGCAGATGACCCCCGGAAACGGTACCGAAGCCCAGCGCGGCCTGTAGTCGAGAAAGGCCGGCGTGGCGCCGGCATCAGAAATGGAGGCGGCGGCAACGCCGTCGAGCTCCTTGAGGGAAACGCCGACGGCGGCCGCCTGGCGGACGGCGGCCAGGGCATTGGCCACCACGCGCCCCGCTTCACGCATGAGGGCTATTTCATCAGGGCTTTTGATCATGGACATCTGCTGGCCTCCGGGCTTTTGGCGGTGCCGCTGACAGGGACAGGCCGGCAGCGCCTTGTATCCTGTCTACTGTAGAACGCTTCCTGCTCCAAGGCCTCTCCCCACTCAAGGACGCTCCCGGCTCAGGAACGGCCGCGCCCCTCGGGTGCTGGATCATTTCATGTCGGCTGCGCTCAGCCTGGCCCTTTCTGGAGCCGCTATGTTGGCT
Organism: Arthrobacter sp. 05T444; assembly: GCF_056395905.1. Taxonomy (NCBI): domain Bacteria; kingdom Bacillati; phylum Actinomycetota; class Actinomycetes; order Micrococcales; family Micrococcaceae; genus Arthrobacter; species Arthrobacter sp. 05T444. Next base: position 25,165 of record NZ_JBFTKK010000026.1, on the reverse strand, counting down.
TCATGGCAAACGACAAGGTCCGGGCCGCGATCCGCTCCGCGCTTCGGGCTGCCGCGGATCCCGTTCGGGGCGCTGCGGCGCAGGCCTACATGAAGTCGTCAACACCGTCGCTGGGCGTCCGCGTACCCGAGGTCCGCAGGGCTGCCAAGGCAGCCGCGGCAGCCTATCCTCTCGAGTCCGCCGAAGAACTGCGTGAAACCGTGCTCGACCTCTGGCGCGGGGCGGAGTACCGCGAAGAGCGCTACGCGGCCATCGACCTGACCGGGCTGCGGCTGGTGGCCGGAGACCTTGGGATGCTTTCCGTCTATGAGGAGATCATCCGCACCGGAGCATCCTGGGATCTTGTGGACGGCGTTGCCCACCGCCTCTGCGCCCTCCTTCAGGCGCACCGGGCGGAGCTAACGCCTGTGCTGCTCGCATGGAGCGAGGACGCGGATTTCTGGTTCAGGCGGGCGTCCATTACCGCCCAGCTCGCGGCGAAATCCGGCACGGACACCACTCTGCTCGCCAGAGTCATTGAAGCGAACATGGCTGACACGGAGTTTTTCATCAGGAAGGCCATCGGCTGGGCGCTGCGGGAATACGCCAAGACGGATCCGGTTTGGGTCATGGACTTCGTCGAGCGCAATGGCCAGTCCCTCAGCCCGCTGTCCCGCCGGGAAGCGGTGAAAAACCTGCCGGTCAGATGACGGGCCGGGTGGTGACCGGCTGATCCGACTTGCTGAACAGAAGTTTGGTGCGCGGGTCCAGGAAAATAAGGTAGAGCGCGAACAGCAGCGCGATGATGGCGGCGGCGTTCCTGGCCAGGGCCAGTGCCAGTCCGAGATCCTCTGACTGCAGATACGGGAAGACCTCAAGCTGGTCCGAGATGGCGTAGACCATGAAAAAGGACACGATGAAGTACAGGGCCTTGACCTGCCAGTCGGCCCGGATGCCCGTCACGGCAAACAGCGGAATCAGCCAGACCACGTACCAGGACTGGATCATGGGCGCCAGCACGACGACGGCGGCGAAGGCCAGCGTTAGCCGGCGCATGATGCGGTCGTGGTCTCCCCTGAAGATCTGCCAGGCGACGATTCCGACGGCGAGCAACTTCCCGGCGTCGTAAACCCATTTGGCGAGCCCCCACCCGTCCAGTCCAAAGGCGTTGGCGATGGAAGCGACAACGAGTCCCAGCAGCCCCACCGGGGCGTACCAGATCCAGACGCTTCCGGGCGCCGAGAGGCCGTTGATCCAGCCGAAACCGAATCCGTTCACCAGGCTCATGAGGTACAGCAGAGCAAAGCTGATGCCCGCCGTCAGCCCCCAGAAAACAAACTTGCGCGGCCAGCGGGCACCTTTGCCCGCCCAGAGCAGTCCAATGAACGGCAGGAACACCACGGTGATGGGCTTGACTGCGATGGAGGCCGTGACGAGGACAATTCCGAAGATCACCCGCCGCGTGGCGCAGTAGTACAGGCCGGCAAGGGCGAGCCCGATCATCAGCGAGTCATTGTGGACGCTGGCGATGAAGTTCGTGAGGAAGAGCGGGTTGGCGGCGGTAAGCCACAGGGCCCGATGCGGGTTGACCCCGTGCAGTTCAGCGAGCTTGGGGACATAGATGATGCACAGCACCACGCCCACCAGCGCAGCGAGGCGGAAGAGCATGATGCTGGCCTCGGGATGGACGTTGGTGGACCAGACCACGAACTGCTCGATCCAAAGGAACAGCTGCCCGTACGGCACGGGCGCCTCGGTCCACATCTTGTCTGCGCCAAGCTGGAAATAGTTGGAGAGCGCCGAAATACCGTTCTCGTAGGGGTTGAATCCCTCAACCATCAACCGGCCCTGCCCGATGTACGCATACACGTCCCGGCTAAACAAGGGCACAGTGAACATCATGGGAAGCCCCCACGCCGCGACGGCCTGGAGTGTGGCTTTGCGGGCCTCAAGCCCCCAGACGCGGACACGCTGGCCAAGCCGGAGCCACGCCCGCACCAGAAGCATGCCGCCCACCGCAATCAATACGATGGACAGCCCAACGCCCCACGCCTCCGTGCGCATCCAGATGAACAACGGCATCCGCCGGAGCTCCGAGGCCGGAGCCAGCCAGCCGACGCCGAGGGAGCCGATCACCAGGAAAAGCGACCCCACGAAACCGGAGAGGATGGGCGACCGGGGGTTGTCCACCTCCGCGAGGGCCGGATCCGTGGAAGTATCGGTGGCCATTTCCTCCGTCTCAGGCACAGGCGCCGTCATCTCAGGATTGTCCAATCTCTTGTGGGCGTGCTGCCTCAATCTGCTGCCGGCTTGACCGGGCAGACTGGATTGCGGCGACTGCGCAGGGCGGCGCCACGTACCCGAAATCTTAGCATCGGACCGCTCTGACACCACGAAACGGTAGGCTGATCGGGTGCCTATATCTAACGAACGCATCGTCTGGATCGACTGCGAAATGACCGGCCTCGACACCGTCAATGACGCCCTGATCGAAGTCGCGGCCCTGGTGACGGATTCCGAACTCAACATCCTCGGGGACGGGGTGGACGTGGTCATCAAACCAGCCGCCGCAGCCCTCGCGCAGATGAACGACTTTGTCCGGGACATGCACACCCGGTCCGGGCTCCTGAAGGAACTCCCAGCAGGGAAGACGCTGGAAGAGGCGGAGGAAGCCGTTCTTGCCTACATCCGGAAATGGGTTCCCGATCCGCGCAAGGCACCCCTCGCCGGTAACTCGGTGGGGACCGACCGGGTCTTTCTGGCCCGGGACATGCCGTCCGTGGTGGACCACCTGCACTACCGGATCATCGACGTCAGCACCATCAAGGAACTGGCCCGTCGATGGTTTGCGCGCGCCTACTTTCAGGCCCCTGCCAAGCTCGGCGGCCACCGCGCCCTGGGCGACATCAAGGATTCCATCGACGAACTCCGTTATTACAGGGAAGCGGTGTTTGTGCCCGCCCCGGGACCGGACAGCGCCACCGCCCTGCAGATCTCCAAGGGCATCTCCGCCCAGCCCTCAGCCATCAATCAGCTGACACAGGGACTCGCGGAGCAGGACCTTCCCACCCGGGCCGACGCCGGACCCGGAAAATAAGCGGACAGAAAGTAATCTGCCTCACGTTTGGGGGAAATTTTGCCGAAACTGCCAAAAGTGGCAAAACCAACCCCAAACAGCAGGTAAGCTATTTGACGTTGCCTTTCCAGCCAGCCGGTAAGCCGGCAGGCCTGCGGGGCACATGGTGGGCGTAGCTCAGTTGGCAGAGCGCCTGGTTGTGGTCCAGGAGGTCGCGGGTTCAACCCCCGTCGCTCACCCTCATAGGTCGGCAGCTTGTATGTCGTCCAATCACAAAGGCTGCACCGGTTATCCGGTGCAGCCTTTGTTTGTTTTACCCCTCGCCGGGTCGTCCATCCAAGCATCAAAGGAACCATCTGCCATGACCGTTTTGCCGATCACGATCTGGGGCGAGCCGGTGCTGCACCGCCGGGCTGCCGAAGTTGAGGTTTTCGACGACGAGCTTCGCCAGCTGATTGCCGACATGTTTGAGACCAATGACAAGGCCAATGGCGTCGGGCTCGCAGCCCCACAGGTCGGCGTGGGCAGGCGGATTTTCGTCTACAAGTATGAGAATGATGACGACGCCCCGCCGAGCGGAGTGCTGGTAAACCCGATCCTCACCCTGTCCAAGGTTTCCGGTGCACTGCCCGATCCGGACGAGGAAGTGGAGGGATGCCTCTCCTTCCCCGGCGAGCAGTATCCCCTCAAACGGGCGGAATGGGCGCGGGTGCAGGGCTTCGACGGCTTTGGCAAGCCTGTCGAGTTCGAGGCCACGGGCTGGTTTGCCCGGGTCATCCAGCACGAATATGACCATCTGGACGGAAAGCTGTACGTGAACCGTCTCCTTGACCGCTATGCGCGCAAGGCCATGAAGCAGGCCAAGAAAAGCGGCTGGGGAGTCCCCGGGCTGACCTGGATGCCCGGAGTGGATCCAGACCCGTTCGGACACTGATCGGCGACGGCTATCGTGGCCTGGGGCTCAGGGCGCCATGACGGTTTGCTGCTGTGGGCACGAACCAAGGACACGGGCCATGGCATCTTTCTCAGGCTGCGTCACCCAGAGTCCGTAGGCTGCCTTCACTGAGATCTGCCGGGCGACGTAGTGACAGCGGAGGGCTTTGTTCTTGGGCAGCCAACTGGCTGCGTCCGACGCGCTCTTCTCCTGGTTCGCTGGCCCGTCCGCCGCGATGAGGTTGAGCGGATCGTTGGCCAGGTTTTGTCGCTCCTTCGGGGTGAGCTGCTGAGCGCCTTTCTGCCAGGCATCCCCCAGCGCCACCACGTGATCGATCTGGACGGCCTTACTGGACTCTGCCCCGCGCCTGAATGTGGCACTCCGGCCGACGTACGGTTCATGGAAGGTCCCGGAGGCGACCTTGCACCGTGAGCCCTTGGAAAAGACCACCTCGCTGAGGTCGCGCCGGAGAATGTCGTTGCGGGTGTCGCACCCGTTGCGGTCGGCGTCCAGCCAAGCCTGGCCAAACGCCGCACGGTCGTAATTGTTCTTGGGTGCGCGCCCCTTGACGGACAGGGTATCCAGCGCCGCAGCCGCGCTGCCCTCAGGAAAAGCCGCGGGCCGTATCACCGGCTTCATCCATGCGGGGTCAAAGACCGGCGCCTCGCTGGGGCCGGCAACGGCAGGCTCCGCCACGAGAAACTGGCCTTCGCTGAAGAACCAGGCGACTCCCCAGACTGCGGACACCGCGAGAATGACCAGCACGGCCCAGGCCTGGCGTGAGCGCCGGCGGGCACGCCGGTAGGCAGCCCAGCTGACAGTCATGAGGCCTGGTGTTTCGGGACATGTTTTGTGCGCACCCCCAGAGCCTAGGGCAGCCCCCTGACATCACAGCTGTTATCCACAGTGTTGGGGACAGGTGCCTTGCGGAGGAATGGTGCGTGCACACCTGGAGGCCGGAGGAACGGCGAAACTGCTCCCTACTGCTCCCTGGTCACCCGCCGGAGATCTTCGTTGGCCAGGTCAAGCAGCCGTCCCAGCTGGGCGACCCGCTCTTCACCAATCTCGCCCGCGGCATGACTGGTCTTAGCCCCGTCCAGGAGGCGCTGTGCCTCCTTCTGGTTTGCCCGTGCTACGTCCAGGGCATGTTCGAGGGTTGTTTCGTGCTGGAGAGTCGAGTCGTGTTCCATGACAACAGTTTGGTCCCCTTTCCCGGCTGATTCCAGAGAACCAGCCGGGAACTTCCCGGGAACAGGTTTCCCGCAGCCGGATGACCGCGGAACCAGGACTGCCTCTGTTAGACCGCTGCGGCGGCAAGCACGGGGGCGGCGTCCTTCACGGAGTCCTTTGCGGGGAAGGCGGGCGGGTTCACACCGGCCATTTCCTCCATGACGCGGACCACCTGGCAGCTGTAGCCGAACTCGTTGTCATACCAGACGTAGAGAACCAGGTTTTTGTCGTTCGAGATGGTGGCCAGGCCGTCCACGATGCCCGCCCGGCGGGAGCCGACGAAGTCCGTGGAGACGACCTCCGGGGAGTCGATGTAGTCGATCTGCTTGCGCAGGTTCGAGTGCAGCGACATTTCGCGCAGGTAGTCGTTGATCTCGTCCTTGGTGGTTCCCTGCTCAAGGCTCAGGTTCAGGATCGCCAGGGAGACGTCCGGCGTGGGGACGCGGATGGAGCTGCCGGTGAGCTTGCCCAGCAGTTCCGGGAGCGCCTTGGCCACAGCCTTGGCGGCGCCGGTCTCGGTGATGACCATGTTCAGCGCAGCAGAGCGGCCGCGGCGGTCACCCTTGTGGAAGTTGTCGATCAGGTTCTGGTCGTTCGTGAAGGAGTGCACGGTCTCCACGTGGCCGTGGACCACGCCGTACTTGTCGTTGATCGCCTTCAGGACCGGGGTGATGGCATTGGTGGTGCACGATGCTGCGGTCACGATCTTGTCCGAGTCCAGGATCGTTCCATGGTTGATGCCGTGGACGATGTTCTTCAGGTCGCCCTTGCCCGGGGCAGTCAGGAGCACACGGGCCACACCCTTGCTCAGGAGGTGCTGGGACAGGCCTTCGGCATCGCGCCAGCGTCCTGTGTTGTCCACCACCAGGGCGTCCTTGATGCCGTAGGCCGTGTAGTCGATGGTGGCGGGGTTGTCCGAGTAGATGACCTGGACCTGGACGCCGTTGGCCGTGATGGTGTTGGCTTCCTGGTCCACCTTGATGGTGCCTTCGAAGGAGCCGTGCACCGAGTCGCGGCGCAGGAGGCTGGCACGCTTGGACAGGTCGTTGTCGGAGCCTCGGCGCACCACGATGGCGCGCAGCCGCAGGCCGTGGCCGCCGCCTGCTTTTTCGATGAGGAGGCGCGCCAGCAGGCGGCCGATCCGGCCGAAGCCGTAAAGTACGACGTCGGTGCTGGTGCGGTCGTCTGCGCCGCGTTTGCCCACGACCTCAGCCAGCTCGGCGCGGAGGAATTCCTCCAAAGTCAGGTCCCCGCCGTCGGACTTGTACTTCTGGTTCAGGCGCGCGATGTCGATGGCCGCGGCGCCCAGCTCCAGCTTGGCGAGAGTGTCCAGCAGCGGTGCCGTCTCTTCCAGGAGGAGCTCATCCTTGCTCATCCGGCGGGCAAAGCGGTGCGCCTTGAGGATGTTCATGGTGGACTTGTTGATCAGGCTGCGCCCGTGGATGGAGGTCACCACGTTGTTCTCGCGGTACAGCCGGCCGATCACCGGAATCATGGCCTCGGCGAGCGCCTCCCGGCCCATCCACGTATCAAGACAAGAATCTGACGTCTGGCTCACAGAACTACCTTCCTTGGTTCAACCGGATACGTCGTCGTAAACCGGATGGCGGCCACCTGAAGTTATCCAGGGGCGCTGGCACCGGCAGGGTTCGGTCCACCCCGGATGCCGTTGTACGTTGCAAAGAAAAACCGCCGGCTGCGAACGCAGATCCGGCGGAAGAACTTCTACGTTCACTGTCCATTCTAAGGCGGGCCGCTTGCCCGTATCGCCGCTGCGTGCGTGAATTCACTCACACCGGGCGCGGCCGGTCAGTGTCGCGGCAAAAAGTGGATGGGTTGACCGATACGCCGGGTTCTGTGTTCCCGTGCCGTTGCCGGCGCGGGAGTAGCGGCCATCCATCTACGGACGCCGTTGCCGACGCCCTCCAGCGGCCTACCCGGGCACTCGGGCGAGCAGCCCTCAAACGTGCCCTGTCTGGCCTTGCTCCGGGTGGGGTTTACCTAGCCTTCCCGGTCACCCGGGAAGCTGGTGGTCTCTTACACCACCGTTTCACCCTTACCTGCTTCGTGCCGCTTTCAAAACGGCGCGTGGCAGGCGGTCTGTTTTCTGTGGCACTGGCCTGCGGGTTACCCCGAGTGGGCGTTACCCACCACCCTGCTCTGCGGAGCCCGGACGTTCCTCGAGCCACTTGCGTGACGCGCGGCCGCCTGGTCAACCCATCCGCCCACCAGTCTACGGGCTCACGGGCATGCCCTCCTCCGCGGGCGATCCTCCGCGGAGCCATGCGCCCGTCGCGGTGAGACAATTAAGGAGGCTCAACTCTTAGTTATAAGGAGGGGATCCTGATGGACCCCACCAGCATCTTCATTGTGGCCGTGCTTGTGGCGCTGCTGCTCATCGCCGCCAGGATGTCCGTCCGGATTGTCCGGCAGTATGAGCAGGGCGTGCTGTTCAGGCTGGGCAGGGTGATCGGGGTCAGAATGCCGGGGCTGCGCTTCATCATCCCCGTCATTGACCGGCTTCACCTCGTCAGCCTGCGAATCGTGACGATGCCGATCCAGTCGCAAGGCATCATCACCCAGGACAACGTCAGCGTGGACATCTCCGCCGTGGCCTACTACCGGGTGGTCGATGCCGTGAAATCCGTGGTGGCGATTGAAAACGTAGCGGCGGCCATCAACCAGATCGCCCAGACCACGCTGCGCAAGGTGGTGGGACGGCACAGCCTCGACCAGACCTTGTCAGAGACCGAGCGGATCAACACTGACATCCGCGAGATTCTTGATGCGCTGACGCTCGAGTGGGGCGTGGCCGTCACGCTGGTGGAGCTCAAGGATATCCAGCTTCCGGAGAGTATGAAGCGCGCCATGGCCCGCCAGGCCGAGGCGGAGCGCGAGAAGCGCGCCAAGATCATCGCCGCCCAGGGCGAGGCCATCTCGGCGGCCGCCCTCGGGGATGCCTCCGACACCATGATGGCCCACCCGCTGGCGCTGCAGCTGAGAAATCTGCAGTCGCTGGTCGAGATCGGCGTGGACAGGAACACGACGGTCGTGTTCCCGGCGCCGCTCATGAGCACCATTGGTGAACTCTCGGCATTCCTCGCCCGGGAGAGGCAAGCCGCGCAGACGGCCGCCGCTGCACAGGCCGTGTCATCGCAGGCTGTGCCGTCCCAGGCCGCACCGTCATCGGTGAAGGCGGCTTAGCTGCCCGCCGGGAACGCTGCGCAGAGGCCGTCGGTCACGCGTGGCACGCCGGGAAACGCCGTGCGCCTATGATCGGGACATGGACGAGTCCGCTCTGACCCGGCGCCGCCTGCTGCAGCTGGCAGGAACCGGCTTCGGCGCGTGCGCCCTCGCGGCCTGCGAAGCCGGCCCTTCGCCGGCTCCCACATCCCCTGGCGGACCGCCATCCGTCGAAATGATCAGCGGATCCTTCGCCTCGAAGTTCCGGACGGAGGCACGCACGTACTGGACCGTCGCCACCCCGGTGGTCCCAGGGCGGAGCGGTACAGACTACCCCGTGGCGCTGTTCCTCCATGGCCGGGGCGCCAACAACCAGGTAATCTTCGACGACCTCGACGCACAAGACGTCCTGCAGCGCCACCTCGCCGCGGGCGGGACGCCGTTCGCCATCGCGTCGGCGGACGGGGGCGATACCTGGTGGCACGCCCGCGCAGATGGCAGCGACACCCAGTCGATGCTGGTGAAGGAATTTGTTCCTTTCCTCGGCGACCAGGGCTATGACCTTGGGCGGATCGGACTCTTCGGCCTGTCAATGGGGGGCTTCGGCTCGTTGCTGCTGGCCTCCCAGGCCCGGCTACCCGGCGTTCGGGCCGTGGCAGCCATGAGTCCGGCAGCCTGGAACCGGTACGGCGCCGGGATCGAGGGCGCCTTCGACAGTGCGGCTGACTTCGCGGCACACGACGTCTTCGCGCTCCGGCCCCGACTCGCAGCGACGCCCAAACGGATCGACTGCGGCACAGAGGACGAGCTGTACGCGACGGTCAAGGACTACGTCAGCGCCCTGCCGGATCCGGTGGAGGGCGGCTTCCGGCCCGGCGGCCACGACGCGGCCTACTGGCGGTCCGTCCTGCCGGACGTGGTTTCCTTCCTGGGCCGTCATCTCGGCTGAGCAGGCGGCCGCGTGAGAACGGCGGGCAGCCGGCATCGGTAAGATCGTACGGTGCTGATTCTGCTCCCCCCGTCCGAAGGCAAGACCCCGGCCGTCCGCGGCGACGCCATGGACTGGACGTCCCTGAGCTTCCCGGACCTGAATAGCTGCCGGGCCAAGGTGCTCGAGGCGCTGGGGACGGTGAGCGCGCACGAGGACGCCCTGGCGTTACTCGGCGTCGGAGCATCGCTGAGGGCCGACGTCGAACGCAACACCCGGCTGCATGCCGAACCCGCGGCGCCGGCCCACCAGGTCTATTCCGGCGTGCTGTACGACGCTTTGGGCTACAAATCGATGACGGCGCTGCAGCGCCGTCGGGCGGACGCGTCCGTGCTGGTGATTTCGGCCCTGTGGGGCGCCATCCGGTTCGCAGACTCCGTGCCCGCCTACCGGCTGTCCATGTCAACGGCACTGCCCGACGTCGGACGCCTTGCCTCGTTCTGGAAGCCGCAGCTCACCGACGCCCTCGCCTCCGCGGCGGTCGGGGAGCTGCTGGTGGACTGCCGGTCCAGCACCTATGCTGCGGCGTGGACTCCCCCGGCTGCGTCCACGGTGGCCGTGAACGTTCTCGCTGAGGTAAACGGCGAGCGCAAGGTGGTCAGCCATTTCGCCAAGCACACCCGCGGAGAACTGGCGCGGCACCTGCTGACCCGGCGCGGGAAGGCCCCGGAAACGCCGGCGCAGCTGCACAAGGCTGCCCGCGAAAAGTGGAATGCCGAACTGATTCCCGGGACCGCCCGCAAGGCGCATGCGCTCAACATCATTCTGCCCGGCTGAAACCGAGCTGGCTCGCAATTATGGCGTTTGAGGGCTCACAACGCCATCTAATGCGAGCTACTTTCGGTCAGGCCCACTCGGCGGAGCGCACCAGGATGCAGCCGGAGTCGGGGCAGAAGACGATGTCGTCCTCGGCGGCGGCCTTGATTTCGGCAAGATCGCCCGGGCTCAGCTGCATGCCGGACCCTTCGGACGTGCCGTGGAAGAGCCGCGCGGCCCCGACGCCGCGCCGGGCGAGGGTTTTCTCGTACACGGCCAGCATTCCGGCGTCCAGGCCGGCTGCGAATTCGGAGCGATTGGCTGACACCTCGGCGGCCTCGGTGCTGATCTCGGCCAGCTGCCCGTCCAGTTCCGCCCGGATCACGCCGAAGGAGCCCTGGATGTCATCAACAATCTGCTGCTGGGCCGACTGCCGTTCGCGGAGGGCATCCAGCCTCTCCATGACTTCGAGTTCGACGTCTTCGAGGTCCGAGCGACGCTTGTTGAGCGACACGATGTCCTTCTGCAGCGCCACAAGGTCCTTGGACAGGCCGGTTCCGCTGTTCAGCCTGGCTTCGTCGCGTTCGATCCGGCTGGCCACCTGCTCGACGTCGGCTTCTGCCCGCTTCAGCTCGGACTCGGCGTCATGGACGGCCATCTTGGCTGCGCCCAGTTCGCCGTTGGCAATGCTGAGGGCCGACTGAAGGTCTTCGATGCGGGGATCGGTCTCAATGCTGCGGCGGCGGTTGGACAGGGACTTGAGTTTGGCGTCCAGCCCCTGGAGTTCGAGCAACTTCAACTGTTCCGCCGGTGCTGCCTTGGCCACTATTACCTCCGCTTGATCCCATCCGGCCTGCGCCGGGCACCCCTGCAGGGGCTTTATAGACTCTAGTCCCCGCCGGGAGTCAGAATGAAGTCCCACGGATCGCTGTTGGTGGTGCTGACGCGGATTTCGACGTCCAGGTTCTGGTCCGAGAGGACATTGCCCAGTGCGTCCGCGGCCGCTGGCAGCCACAGCCACTCGCTGGCGAAGTGGGATACATCGATCAGGTAGGGCCGGCCGTTGACCGCGGCCTCGCGGGCTTCGGAGGCCGGATGGTGCCGGAGGTCCGCCGTGACGAACACGTCGGCGCTGCTGGCCCTGACTTCGTTGAAGAGCGAATCGCCGGCGCCCCCGCAAACCGCGATCCGGCGAACCAGGCCGTCTTTGTCACCGGAAACCCTGACGCCGCCCGCGACGGAAGGAAGGATCCCGAAGACCCTTGCAGCGAAGTCACCGAGCGTCATGGCCTCGGCCAGATCACCGACCCGGCCGATGCCTTCCTCCGGAAGGCCGTTGGCGGCTGGAGTCAGCGGCGACACGTTTTCGAGGCCCAGGGCATCCGCCAGGACGTCCGAAACACCGCCGACGGCGGAATCGCCGTTCGTGTGGACGGTCAGGAGAGCGGTACCGGACTCGATGAGGCGGTGGACGGCCTTGCCTTTGGGGGTGTTGGCAGCCACGGAAGTGACGCCCTTGAGCAGCAGCGGGTGGTGCGTGATCAGCAGCTCGGCGCCCCATTCGATGGCCTCGTCGATGACTTCAAGCGTGGGGTCCACGGCAAACATGACCCGGCTGATTTCAGCTGACGGGTGTCCCGCGACGAGCCCCACCTCGTCCCACTCCTCGGCGAGTGACTCTGGCCAGAGCTCTTCGACGGCCAGCATGAGCTGCCCGAGCGTCGGCGCGTCCGGCGCCTCCGCGGCGTCCGCCGCTTCCGCGGTTTCCGCCGGCTCTGCTGCAACGCCACTGTTCACAGGTTCCATACTCACATTTTTACCCTATGGGCGCCCACTGGCCCGTCCCGGCGCGGGGCCGTAAGGTGGCGCCGGGAATCATCGGCGCATCTCAACCATTGAAGAGGACATGAAAACTTTTGTGCTTGGCGGAGGCTGCTTCTGGTGCCTGGACGCCGTCTACCAGAAAACGATGGGTGTTAAGTCGGTGGTATCGGGCTACACCGGGGGCCATGAACGCCACCCTGACTACTATTCCGTCTGCTCGGGCACCACTGGCCATGCCGAGGTCGTGGCTGTCACCTTTGACGAGGAGGTCATTCCGCCGGAGGTCATCCTGGACATGTTCTTCGTGCTGCATGACCCCACCACGCTCAACCGCCAGGGCTACGACGTCGGCACGCAATACCGCTCGTCCATGTTCTACGAGTCGACTGAGGAGAAAATCCTTTTTGAGGAAGCGATTGAACGGAACCAGGGCCTGTGGTCGCGTCCGATCGTGACCGAGGTAAGCCGGCTTCCGGTTTTCTACCCTGCCGAAGACGTCCACCAGGACTACTACGCCAAGTTCCCCGAGCAGGGCTACTGCCAGGTGATCATCAACCCCAAGCTGGCCAAGGCCCGGAAATATTACTCTGCATGGCTTAATGCTTAGCAGGGGCCCTTGCGCCCTCGTTAGGCTGACCAAAGTATTCCCTCCTGAGAGATAGGCGTAAGTACATGGCACGGATCTACGACGATGTGACGCAGCTGGTAGGCGGCACCCCCCTGGTCAGGCTCAACCGCTTGACCGAAGGCCTGGATGCCACGGTGGCCGTCAAGCTCGAGTTCTACAACCCGGCCAACAGCGTCAAGGACCGCATCGGCGTCGCCATCATCGACGCTGCTGAAAAGTCCGGAGCGCTCAAGCCCGGCGGAACTATCGTTGAAGGCACGTCCGGCAACACCGGCATCGCGCTGGCCATGGTGGGCGCGGCACGCGGCTACAAGGTCATCCTGACCATGCCGGAGACCATGTCCACGGAACGCCGTGTCATGCTCCGCGCCTTTGGCGCCGAGATCGTGCTGACCCCTGGTTCCGAAGGCATGCGCGGCGCCGTGGAGAAAGCCCAGGAAATCGTGGCCAACACGGAGAACTCCGTCTGGGCCCAGCAGTTCGCCAACGAGGCCAACCCGGAGATCCACCGCAAGACCACGGCCGAGGAAATCTGGACCGACACCGACGGCAAGGTGGACATCTTCGTCTCCGGCATCGGGACCGGCGGAACCATCACCGGCGTGGGCCAGGTCCTGAAGGAGCGCAACCCCGACGTTCAGATCGTCGCAGTCGAGCCGAAGGACTCAGCCATCCTCAACGGCGGAGCACCGGGCCCCCACAAGATCCAGGGCCTCGGCGCCAACTTCATTCCGGAGCTCCTGGACACCAACGTCTACGACGAGGTCCTGGACGCCACGCTGGAGGACTCGGTGTCTGTTGCCCGGGAACTGGGCATCAAGGAAGGCATCCTCGGCGGTATCTCCTCGGGAGCCATCGTTTGGGGTGCGCTGGAACTGGCTAAGCGCCCGGAGAACGCCGGCAAGCTGATCGTGGCCGTCGTCTGCGACTTCGGCGAGCGTTACATCTCCACCGTCCTCTATGACGACATTCGGGGCTAAGCCTTAACCTGCGCCTCGCCGTTTCCTGTAGAAAGATCTTTGTGGGCTTTTTCGCAAGACTTAAGGAAGACCTCGACGCCGCCCGGTCCCACGACCCGGCGGCTCGAGGTTCTTTTGAGAACTTTTTCGCCTATTCAGGGCTTCACGCCATCTGGGCACACCGACTGACGCACAAACTGTGGCAGAACCCGTCTACGCGGTTCCCCGCGCGTCTGGTCTCGCAGCTGGCGCGGTTCCTGACCGGGATCGAGATCCATCCGGGCGCCACGATCGGCCGGAGGTTCTTCATTGACCATGGCATGGGAGTGGTCATCGGCGAAACAGCAGAAATCGGGGAAGACGTGATGATCTACCACGGCGTAACCCTCGGCGGACGCTCGCTGGCCAAGGTGAAGCGCCACCCCACCATCGGAGACCGGGTCACGATCGGAGCCGGCGCCAAAATTCTCGGCCCCATCACGATTGGCAGCGACAGCGCCGTGGGGGCCAACGCCGTCGTGGTCAAGGATGCTCCGCCCGAGTCGATCGTGACCGGCGTCCCCGCCAGCTGGCGCCACCGCGATGCCCAGCGGGAAACAAAACCCGCGGTGGACCCGGCCGAGTACTACATCGAGTACCGGATCTGAACTTCTGAGCACGGCTAAGCTTCCGGTCTGGCCGGCTCAGCGGCCCACGCGCTTGAGGACAGCCGTGACCGCGGCGTCGAACATCCGGTCCGGAAGGATCCGGCGGAGCATCATGATGGCGGGTGCTCCCCGGCCGACCGGATAGCGCGTCTTCGGCCGCGCCGCGGTGGCGGCATGGACCACAGCGTCGGCAATGATTCCGGGATGGGTTGACGTGGCCGGCCGTCCCGTGGACGCGAGTACCGCGGCCATCTCCTTCGCCTGGTCCCGGTATGGCCCGTTGCCCGAGCTGGCCAGCAGCCCCTCGGCGGAGATACTGCCCCATTCGGTCAGGGTGCTGGCAGGTTCGATGATCGCCACCTTGACACCGTGGGGCTTCAGTTCGAGCCGAAGCGCGTCGCTGAGGCCCTCCACGGCGAACTTCGTGGCGTGGTACCAGGTGCCCAGGGGTTCGTAGAACTTCCCTCCGATGGAGGAGACGTTGATGATCCGGCCCTGCCCTGCGGCACGCATTGCCGGTAGCACCAGCTGGGTCATCCGGGCGAGGCCGAAGACGTTGACATCAAACTGACGGCGGCCCTCCGACAGCTCCACCTCTTCCAGCGCGCCGAATGATCCGTAGCCCGCGTTGTTGACCAAAACGTCGATCCGCCCGTGTGACCCAAGGACCGTGCGGACCGCGCTTTGCATGGACTGCTCATCGGTGACATCCAGCTGCAGGACGTTCACGCCGTCCGCCTTGAGCGGCTCCATCTTGTCCACCCGCCGTGCGCCGGCATAAACGGTGAATCCGTTGCGGCTGAGTTTCTTTGCCGCTTCAAACCCGATGCCGGTGGAAGCTCCGGTGACAAACGCTACTGGCTGGGACACTGGGACTCCTGGTCTTGGATACGCAAACGGCCGGCGCTTCCCAGAGTAACGGGAAGCGCCGGCCGTTTGCCGATCAGACCGTTCCGGCGGTGCGCCGGTGGCTAGTGGGTGTCCACGGCCTCAATCTCGGACTTGTCCTCGCCCCACAGGGTGTGGAACGTGCCCTCGGCGTCGACGCGGCCGTAGGTGTGCGCACCGAAGAGGTCGCGCTGGCCCTGGATGACGGCGGCCGGCAGGCGCTTGCGGCGCAGGCCGTCGTAGTAGGCCAGCGAGGAGGAGAACACCGGCACGGGGATGCCCAGCTGCACAGCGGTGGACACCACGCGGCGCCAGGCCGGGAGAACCTCGGCGATGGCCTTGGTGAACGCCGGGGCGAACAGCAGGTTGGCCGGCTTCTCGTCGGCGGCGTAGGCCTTGGTGATTTCCTTCAGGAGTTCGGCACGGATGATGCACCCGCCGCGCCACAGCGAGGCGATCTCGTCCAGCTTCAGGTCCCAGCCGTATTCCGTAGCGGCGGAGGTCAGCATGTCCAGGCCCTGGGCGTAGGAAACGAGCTTGGACGCGTACAGCGCCTGGCGGACATCCTCGACGAACGTTTCCGGGACCTCGACGGCGATTTCCTCGCCGGCCAGGAGTTCCTGGGCCAGCTTCCGCTGCTCGGACTGGGAGGACAGGGCGCGGGCGAAGACGGATTCGGCAATGCCCGACGTCGGGGATCCCAGCTCAAGTGCTGAGATGACCGTCCAGCGGCCGGTGCCCTTCTGGCCTGCGGCGTCCACCACGACGTCCACGAACGGCTTGCCAGTGCGAGTGTCCACGTGGCCGAGGACCTCTGCGGAAATTTCAATCAGGAAGGAGGCGAGCTCGCCCTTGTTCCATTCGGCGAAGATCTTGGACTGCTCGGCGGGCTCGATGCCGGCACCTGAGCGCAGCAGGTCGAAGGCTTCGCCGATGACCTGCATGTCGGCGTATTCGATGCCGTTGTGAACCATCTTGACGAAGTGGCCGGCGCCGTCGGTGCCGATCCAGGCGCAGCAGGGCTGGCCGTCAACGTTAGCGGCGATCTTCTCGAGCAGCGGTCCGAGGGCGTCGTAGGACTCCTTGGAACCTCCGGGCATGATGGACGGGCCGTTCAGGGCGCCTTCCTCACCGCCGGACACGCCGATGCCCACGAAGTGCAGGTCTTTCTTGGCGAGGGCTGCTTCCCGGCGGCGGGTGTCCTCGTAGTGCGAGTTGCCGGCGTCGATGATGATGTCCCCCGCCTCCAGCAGCGGCTCGAGCTGCTCGATCACGGAGTCAACCGGCTTGCCGGCCTTGACCATGATCAGGACGCGACGCGGCTTTTCCAGCGAGTCAACGAGTTCCTGCAGGGTTTCGGTACGGACGAAGTCGCCGTCGTGGCCGTGCTTTTCCAGCAATGAGTCGGTCTTCTCAACAGACCTGTTGTGGAGGGCAACGGTGAAGCCGTTCCGGGCCAGGTTGCGGGCCAGGTTGGCACCCATCACCGCAAGGCCGGTGACACCGATGTGTGCTGACATCAAAACTCCAATTCATTTCTGTGCAACGTGTGCAATGAGTCCCGCACGTCCTGCGGAACACGCTTAAAGAAAAAGTGGCTGTGAATAAACCATATGTATTGCCGGCCGCATGGGGAAGTGGCGCCCACTTAGTGGAAGGAGACGCGTCACAAACAGTCTATGATGTGCTGCAGCGCCATGGACCGGGTGCCCGGCGCCGCGCGGGAAACAATCCGGCCGGGCGCCATTATGCTTACCAATATGTCAACCAGCCTCCACCATCGTGCCATCGAGCATCTGGGAACCCGAATCGTCGGTGGCATCCTTCCCACGGGCCATGTCATGTTGGCCGAACAGCTGGAAGACGAGCTCAAAGTATCCCGCTCGGTGGTCCGGGAGGCTGTCCGCGTGCTGCAGTCGCTCGGCCTCGTTGAGACCACCAAACGCGTCGGCATCAAGGTCCTGCCACCGCACCGCTGGAACCCCTTCGATCCGCTCGTCATCCGCTGGCGGCTGGCAGGCGAGGGCCGCGGCGCCCAGCTGCGCTCGCTCGCGGAGCTGCGTTCCGCCGTCGAGCCTGTTGCCGCCGAACTCGCGGCGGTGAACGCTCCCGATGATCTCCGCCGCGAACTCCTTGACGTGGCCCTCGCAATGCGCGACGCCGGCCAGGCCGGCGATGTGCCCCGCTTCCTGGAGCTGGACATCCAGTTTCACTCCCTCCTGTTGAGCGGCTCCGGCAACGAAATGTTCGCCAACCTCGTGGGCCAGGTGGCCGAGACGCTGACGGGCCGGACGGTGCACGGGCTGATGCCGGACCGCCCCCGCGACGTCGTGCTGCAGTGGCACCTGGACGTCGCCAAGGCAATCTTCACCGGGGATGCCGCGGAGGCGCGCGAGGCGTCGAACATGATCATGCGCCAGACCATCTCCGAGATGGAGCCGGTCTGGGTGGAACAGCCGCGGGTCTTCGTTCCGGTGCCGCGCGTCTAGCCGCGGAAGTCGAGCAGCACCTTTCCGGATTCGGCCGAGTTGCGTGCCACGGCGAAGGCTTCGAGCGCCCGCTGCGCCGGGTACTCATGCGTGATTACGGGTCCGATCTGCAACGAGCCGTCTGCCAGTGCTCCGATGACCTCGTCGATATCGTCGTTGAAGCGAAACGACCCGCGGAGCTCGAGTTCACGGGTGATGGCCAGCGAAATCAGGACGGGTTGCGGACCTGACGGCAGCAGTCCCACCATCACCACGGTGCCGCCGCGGACGGCGCCCCGGATGGCGGAAGCCAGTCCCTGGTGGCTGCCGGAGGACTCGATGACGATGTCCGCCTCGATTGCCGCGACGGCGTCGGCATCGTCCGCGGTGAGAACGTCATCCGCGCCGACTGCCGCGGCAATCTGCAGCGGCCTGGCGTGCATGTCCACCGCGGTGATCCGGCTGGCCCCTGCCCTTTTCAGCACCGCCACGGCCAGTGCACCGATGGGGCCGCAGCCGATCACCAGGGCGGTCTTGCCTGCCACTTCCCCGGCGCGCGCAACAGCATGCCAGGCAACGCTGGCGGGCTCGATGAGCGCTGCGGTCCGCAGTTCGATGCTGTCCGGAAGTGTCCGGAGCATGCGCGTGGGAAGGTTCACATAGCGGCTGAAGGCACCGTCCGTGTGCGGGAACCGCGCCGCGCTGCCCAGATAGGTGCAGCCCGGCGACAGGTTGGGCCGGTCTTCGGGGTACCTGGCCGCCCCGGGGGCCGGGGTCGCCGGATGCACTGCTACTGCAGCGCCAACGGAAGGGCCGCTCCCGTCGGCCGCGGAACGGACCACGGTACCCACAATTTCGTGGCCGAGGACCAAAGGAGCCTTGAGCACAGACTCGCCGGCGGCCCCGTGCAGCCAGTAGTGCAGGTCGGAGCCGCAGATGCCGCCGTATGCCACCTCCACCACGGCTTCGTCCGGCGAAGGAGCGGCGAGCGCGATGTCTTCCAGCCTCAGGTCCCCGGCGGCGTGGGCCACCACGGCCGGTGAGGTGGCCGGGAGTTCTGTTGGCGCAATCATCGGTGCCATCAGACCACCACCGTCATTCCGCCGTCGATGAAGATGGTCTGGCCGTTCACGAAATCCGAGCCGCTGGAGGCCAGCCAGACAGCCGGCCCCGCCAGGTCCTCGACTGTGCCCCAGCGGTGCGCCGGGGTCCGGCCCAGGATCCAGGCGTTGAATTTCTCGTCGTCCACCAGGTTCTGGGTCATTTCCGTATGGATGTAGCCCGGTGCGATTCCGTTGATCTGCAGCCCCGAGGCGGCCCATTCAGCGGTCATGGCTCGGGTCAGGTTCCGCAGGCCGCCCTTGGCGGCGATGTACGGGGCGATGGTCGGGCGGGCCAGGTCGGTCTGCACCGAGCAGATGTTGATGATCTTGCCGCGGCCGCGCGGAATCATGTGGCGGGCTGCTTGGCGGCCCACGAGGAAGGCGCTGGTCAGGTCGGTGGAGATGACTCGCTCCCAGTCGCTGACGTCGAGCTCCAGCATGGGCACGCGGTGCTGGATGCCGGCGTTGTTCACCAGGATGTCCAGCGGACCCACGTTGGCCTCTACCCAGGCGATGCCCTCCGCCGCCGCCGTGTCGCTGGTGACGTCGAACGCGCAGCTGCGGACCCTGCCTTCAGGGTAGTCGGCGGCCATCGAGTCTTCGGCGGCCTTCAGCCTGCCGGGGGTGATGCCGTTCAGGACCACGGTGGCGCCGGCGTCTGCCAGGGCCCGCGCCAAGGCGTTTCCGATTCCCCGGCTGGAGCCGGTTACGAGGGCGATGCGCCCGGTCAGGTCAAAAAGCGCGCTCATGCCTTGATGGTCCCTTCAGCCGCGGCGGCCGCGGCGCTGTTGCTGAGATTGGAAATGGTCTGCCTCACAACGGCCAGGTCCTGGTCGCCCAGTCCCTGCCGCTTGAGTTCCGCATAGAGGCCGACGCCGGCTGTCGCCATGGGGACTGCGGTGCCGGCCGCTTCGGCTGATTCGACGACGAAGCAAAGATCCTTGTGCATGAACTTGGCGGGTCCGGTGGGCGTGTAGTCCTTCTTGACGAGCCGGGGCCCCACGATGTCCAGCACCCTGCTGCCGGCCAGTCCCCCGGCCAGGACCTCATAGAGTGCTGCCACATCCAGTCCCGAGCGTTCGGCGAGTTCCGCTGCTTCGGCGAGGGCCGCCGTCGTGGTTCCTACGATCAGCTGGTTGCAGGCCTTCGCGAGTGACCCGGAACCCAGCGGGCCGAGCAGCCGGACGGTCGTGCCCATGGCTTCGAACAGCGGCAGCAGTCTTTCGAAGTCTGCGGCGTCGTCGGCACCGGCCATGATGGCCAGCGTCCCCTCGACGGCACCCTTCGTGCCGCCACTCACGGGCGCATCCACCACCACGGCATTGCCTGCGCTGGCTTCTCGCACCCGGCATCCGAAATCCCTTACTCCGGCGGGGGAAACGCTGCTCATAATCACGAGGGCCGTGCCAGGCTCCGGCGGCGAGGCCACCCAGCTGGCGAGAAGTCCTGCCGCTGCCTCTTCGATGTAGCCAAGGTCGGGCAACATGAAGACGATCACGGGCTCGTCGCGGAGCGATGACACCTCCTTGGCGTTCGCCCCACCGAGCTGCCCGAATGCATCCAGCGCCGCGGCGGAGCGGTTCCAGGCGGTAACCGTCCAGCCTTTCCTCACCAGGTTCGCGGCCATTGGTGCCCCCATGAGGCCCAGGCCGACAAAGCCTGCCTTCTGTATATTCATCTGTGGTGCTGCCTCACTTCGTCGTGGTTAATCTTCGGAACCTGTTCAGTATTCTAGCCTCCATTCAGTATGATGAACAGCATGACGACTGAAACCACCGTCGCAATCGCCGTCCCGCTCGAAGCCGAGCTGGTGGAGCGCATTCGCGCCGTAGATCCCTCCGTGACCGTTCTCTACGAACCCGAGCTGCTGCCCCCTGAGCGCTTCCCGGCAGACCACTCCGGTGATCCCGACTTCAGGCGGACCCCCGAGCAGGAAGAGCGCTACTGGGGGATGCTGGGCAAGGCCCAGGTCCTGTACGGCCTTCCGAACGAAAGCCCGGCCGGCCTGGCGAGGATCGCCCGCGAAAACCCCCACCTGCAGTGGATCCACGCGATGGCCGCAGGGGCTGGCGGGGCAGTGAAGGCCTCGGGTCTTGACGCCGAAACGCTGGACAAGTTCAAGGTGACAACCTCCGCCGGCGTTCACGCGCTGCCGCTCGCGGAATTTGCGGCGCTCGGCATCCTCAACGGCTTCAAGCGGAGCGCCGAGCTCGCCCAGGACCAGGCCGCAAAGGTCTGGCCGGAGCTGCGCACCCCGACGCGGCTGGTCAACGGCTCCTCCCTGGTGGTCACCGGCCTCGGCGAAATCGGCCTGGAAACGGCACGGATTGCCCGGGCGCTCGGCATGAAGGTCAGCGGAACGAAACGGAACGTCGAACCCATCGAGGGCATTGAGGAAGTGGCAGGCAACGATGGCCTGGCCGGCCTGCTGGCCTCCGCCGACGCCGTGGTGAACACGCTGCCCGGAACGCCCTACACGGAGAAGCTCTTCAACCGCGAGACCTTTTCCGCCATGAAGCCCGGCACCGTGTTCGTGAACGTGGGACGCGGCACGGTGGTGGACGAGGAAGCGCTGCTCGAGGCACTGGAGAACGGGCAGGTGTCCTACGCCTGCCTGGACGTTTTCGCGGTTGAGCCGCTCCCCCAGGACAGCCCATTGTGGAACCACCCCAGGGTCATGGTGTCGCCGCACACGTCGGCACTCAGCGCCGCCGAGAACCGCCTCATTGCGGATCGGTTCTGCAGCAACCTGCGCACGTTCCTCGACGGCGGAGAGCTCCCACACCTCGTGGACACGGTTCACTTCTACTAGGCCGGGCCTCAACAGGACGCACCCGCGCAGCGTGTAAGCCGATGAAACGAAGGGCCGGGCAACCACTGTGGATGCCCGGCCCTTTGCGGCACGGACTGAGCGCCTTGCCGTACCGAGTGAGCGCGACGGTCGCACTTGTATACAGTGCATTGTGGAGTGCAGGCGCTGCAAATGCGGCACAGCCACCAGCTGATCCTCCAGGAAGCTACACGCCGGCTCCTCCACTTCCGATTGAGGCGTCTTCGCCGAAAATCAAGACAGATTTCGACGCTCACATGGCCAAAGTGAAGGAAGAAATCCGCATCAAGGGTGGCCGTATAGTCGGCGAACAAAAGGTTGCCTACGAAGCCGACCCGGTGAAAGGGTCAGCAAAGAAGCGCGGCACCGTGACACCCATGTACTATCCCAGCGGGTGTGGCCTTCACGTTATTACGTACCTCAATTAGAACTCCGGTACCTACAGCGACGTTGTGCATTCAGCGCTCACCTGCTGCACGTTCCGCGTTTAAGGGTCGGAAAGAACTCCATACTGAACAAGGACGACACATTTTGGGGTTGGTGGGATGATGTGGCTTCTGATTCTGATGGGAGATACAACGTAGCCTCCCTTACGACAACCCCCACCTTCACATGCACGACCGGCATCTACAGCGGTTTCTCGGGAAGCACCACCGGCGAGTTGTATTCCGGCGGTACCCGGTACACCGCCTCGGCATACGACGGTACTTATTACTGGAACTGCGGAAATTAACCTTTAGGGGCTGTAGGGGGCTTTTCATGACCTTCTACAGCTCCCGGAAGGCTAGTTACCCGATCTTAGAATCGGCAAAGAAGTGCCTCGCCAGCCTGTGCCGCGTCCATGGCGAATGGAAGCGCGTCGGTGGGTTACGGCGTGGCAGGTCTGTAATGGGCCACACCTGCCGCGCGGGTGGGCATGCGTCTAATCAGGCCAGCGCTGTAGACAGAACCGATGCTGGGCCCGACCAAGGCGGGCCCCCGCCCAGCCTCGCACCGCTGGTTCCGTGGCCAGCGTCATGCCGCCGTGATCCGCCGAGCCATTATGATGGTAAGTGTTCAGCCAAATGAACAGCGATGGACTACCCCCGCCGCTGCCGCCGCTAACCGATTATGCTGCCTGCGCTGTCCTGAGCGCGTACCGATTGAAGGAGAATCATGGTCGATTCCCGCGCTTCCCGCCCCAGCGATGGATTAGGCAGTACCTCGCCGGCACCCGCCGTGACCCGTGCCGCGGCGGTGTTGGAAGCCCTCGCCGGATCAGCCACGGGCCGCTTGACGCTCAGTGATCTGGCACGCGAACTGGGCATTCCAAAGTCCTCCACGTCCAATTTGCTGCTGGCCCTTGAGGATGCCCGCCTGATTAGCCGGCAAGGCTCTGAATTCACCCTGGGCCGCAAGCTCGTCGAGCTCGGCGCTGCCTACCTGAGCAGGCTGGATGAGGTCCAGGAGTTTTACCGCTTTTGTGAACAGGCCCCCACGCTTTCCGGGGAAACCGTCCGGATTGCCATGCTGGACGGCACGAACGTCATCTACCTTGCCCGCTATGAAGGACATCCTGCCGTCAGGCTGACCTCCAACATCGGAGACAAGATGCCGGTTTCACTGTGCGCGGTGGGCAAGGCCCTCATTGCCCGTCTTCACGATCATGACATCGACGCCATGTTCACTGACGACGTTGAACTGCCGGTACTCACCCCGAAGTCGATCCGCACCGGCGCCGAGTTCAAGGCCCAGCTCCGAGACATCCGGGAAAAGGGATACGCCTTCGAGGATGAGGAATCCACCACCGGCGTCGTCTGTCTCGCCGTCTCGGTGCCAACCCGTGGCGCCCACGGTCCCAGCCTGGGCCTGTCCGTTACGGCGCTCAAGGCCACGTATTCGGACGAGCAGGGCGCGCAAATGGTCAAGGAGCTGAAGGAGCTGGCGAGGTCCCTGGGCAACCCCATGGGCTGATCTTCCCGTCGTTCCCCGGTGCGAGCGGCGTCACAATGACGCGTCGTCTCCTTTCCTTCCCCCGGGTATTGGCTAGTCGTTCAACTTGTTGTACTCTGTTCAACATAGTGATCCACACCATAGGTGTTGCCGCTATCCCACCAGGCCAACGGGGGCCTGGAGTGTTCTTGAGGGAGTGCCTGTGACAACTCGTACTGATACACCGCTGGCTGAAGCGGATGACGCCGTCGTCGATCCGGACCAGCTGCGAAGGGCAACTCTTGCCAGCTCCGTAGGCTCGGCCCTGGAGTACTACGACTTCTACATTTACGGACTCGCGTCCGCCCTGATCTTCGGGCCGCTGTTCTTCAAGCCGCTTGGTGAAGAAGGTGCACTGATCGCATCCTTCGCCACGTACGGCGTGGGTTTCGCAGCCCGGCCATTCGGCGGCATTGTCTTCGGCTACATCGGAGACCGGTTTGGCCGGAAGATGGTGCTGATCCTGACGATCGGACTGATGGGCACAGCCAGCTTCGCGATCGGCCTGCTGCCCACCTTCGAGCAGGCGGGCATGCTCGGCGCCGTCCTACTGGTGACGCTGCGCATCCTGCAGGGCCTTGGTGCAGGCGCTGAACAGGCAGGCGCCACCACCCTGATTTCCGAAGTCGCGCCGCGCCGCCGTCGCGGATTCTTTGCTTCGCTGCCGTTCGTTGGTATCCAGCTGGGCACGCTCCTGGGTGCCGGCACCTTTGCGCTGATCGCCACGGCGGACAAGGCTGTTCTTGAGGGCTGGCTGTGGCGCGTGCCGTTCCTCGCGAGCGTGATCCTGATCGCGGTGGCCATCTTCATCCGGCTGCGGCTGAAGGAAACGCCGGTCTTCCAGGAGCTGGAGAAGCACAAGAATGTGGTTAAGAATCCCATCGGCCAGCTGTGGAAGCACTCAAAGAAGAATGTCCTGATCGGCATCGGCCTGCGCATGGGAGAGAACGGCAACTCCTCGATCTATTCCGCGTTGCTGATCGCTTTCCTGGCAGCAAAGGACGGGGTCTTCCCTGGCGACAAGTTCATCGGCCCGGTCGGTCTCCTGATCGCTGCCGGTTTCGCCGCCGTCATGGTGGTCACTTTCGGAGCTTTGTCCGACCGCTTCGGCCGCGTCCCGGTATACCGCTACGGGGCACTGTTCCAGGCAGCCATCGCCTTCCCCGCGTTCTATCTGGTAACCCTCGGCAACGTGACTCTCGTGTGGGTGGTCATGGTGGTAGGCATCGCGCTCGGTGTGCAATCGATGCTTGGCCCGCAGTGCCCGCTGCTTCCCGAACTCTTCGGCTCCCAGTACCGCTTCACCGGTGTGGCCATGAGCCGTGAACTCTCGGCCGTTCTGGCAGGCGGCCTGGTTCCGCTGGTCGGTGCAGCCCTGCTGGCCGCCACGGGATATTCGTGGCTTGTGCTGGCCGTCTACTCCGTGGTGCTCGCCCTCATTTCCTTCGGCACCACCTTTTTCACGCCGGAAACCGTGGCCCGCGACCTCTTGCTGGTCGAGGACGCCAGCTAACCCCTCCCTGAAAAGCGCGAACGGACACTTGCGGCCCCTGGCGGTTTCTAGGGGTCGTTGCAACACCTGTTGGTTAGGTGGTTAGTAGTAAAGCACGTAAACGCTCGGCTGGGGTTTCCCAGCCGAGCGTTTTACGTGGCCGGCCGTTGAGTTTCTGAGCGACGAGTTCGAGGTCTTCGGGACCGTAG